>SXIP01000096.1 GCA_005772825.1 Methylococcaceae bacterium
TCGGCAGATCTCGACTTTCCTGGCTTTGGTGTCCGCTTGGCCTTCTTCATCAAAGGCCATGACGATAACCGCCGCGCCATAACGACGCACGAGCTTGGCATGTTTGATAAAGGCGTCCTCGCCTTCTTTCAGCGAAATGGAATTGACAATGCCCTTGCCCTGGATACATTTTAACCCGGCTTCCAAAATATCCCATTTGGAAGAATCCAGCATGATCGGCACTTTGGCGATGTCCGGCTCGGAAGCGATCAGCATCAAAAAGCGCACCATCGCTTCTTTGGACTCCAGCATGCCTTCGTCCATCTTGATGTCGATAATCTGTGCGCCGTTTTCGACCTGTTGTCTGGCGACATCCAGCGCGGCTTCAAAGTTACCTTCGATAACCAGTCGCTTGAACGCGGCGGAACCGGTTACGTTTGTGCGTTCGCCGACATTGACAAACAGGCTGTCAGGGCCGATGGCCATCGGTTCAAGACCGGCTAACCGACATTGTTTTTCAATGACGGGAATAATTCTGGGTTGGTAGGGCTTGACGGCTTCGACGATGGCCTTGATGTGCGCGGGGGATGTACCGCAGCAGCCGCCGATAATATTCAGGTAACCGCTTTGCGCCCAGTCGGCAAGTTCCTCCGCCATCGCTTCGGGCGATTCATCGTATTCGCCGAATTCATTAGGCAGACCGGCATTGGGATGCGCTGAAACATGGGTGTCGGCAATGCTAGATAATTCAGCGATGTATTGACGCAGTTCCTTCGCACCCAGCGCACAGTTAAAACCGAAGGAAATGGGTTGTACATGTTTTAATGAGTTCCAGAAAGCGCCCACTGTCTGCCCGGATAAGGTTCTTCCCGATGCGTCGGTAATCGTACCGGAAATCATGACCGGCAATTGAACACCGCTTTGCTCGAAAACCTGTTCGACGGCAAAAATAGCAGCTTTGGCATTCAGCGTATCGAAGATGGTTTCAATCAGGATAGTGTCCGCGCCGCCGTCAATTAAGCCTTGCGTTGCTTCTGTATAGGCGGAAACCAGTTCGTCAAACGAGATATTGCGAAAACCGGGGTCGTTAACATCCGGCGACATCGATGCGGTGCGGGCGGTAGGACCTAAGACGCCGGCCACAAAACGCGGTTTTTCGGGTGTTAAGGCCGTGTATTCATCGGCAACCTGTCGGGCTATGCGCGCCGATTCGACGTTAAGTTCGTAAGCCAACGCTTCCATACGGTAATCGGCCATGGAAATGCCGGTTGAATTGAAGGTATTGGTTTCAACAATATCCGAGCCGGCCTCAAAATAAGCGCTGTGAATGGCTTTGATAATATCGGGCTGTGTTAGTGACAACAGGTCATTATTGCCCTTGAGATCCACTTCCCACTGAGCAAAACGCTCACCACGATAATCCTTTTCTTCCAGCTTGTAGCTTTGTATCATGGTGCCCATCGCGCCATCAAGAAACAGGATTCTTTGCGATAGTAGCTGTTTTAATAAGTCAGTTTTATTCATGGCGATTAACTAAAAGGATGTGTTTGGCTTGATTGCTTGATGATAGTGTCGGTTTTAACAATCAGTCGGTTGAACATAATCATTGCGTAAAACGCAGGCAGGCACTATTATTTTTTCAATTTATTTGGAGATGGATATGTCAAAACCAACGATTGCCCAAGTAGTTAAAAGCGTTCTGGCGGCTTTTATCGGTGTGCAAAGTGACAATAACAGAAAAAATGATTTCGAACAGGGATCGCTTTCAACTTATGTCATTGCAGGAATAATTTTTACTGTCGTTTTTGTTGCGGGAATCATCTTTTTGGTTTCAGTTGTTACCGGTAAATAGCATCTGATTGTTAGCGAATCACTCAGCGGGAATGAACCGCATACATCCATAAAAAAAGCCCAAGCCAAGCTTGGGCTTTTTAGTAATCGGACCTCGTTTATTATTGTGGCGATTTAAAGCTTTGTTTGATTGCCACAAACATGTCTTTCAGACCGCCGAATAAACTCGCCGCTGAGAAACTTTCTTTGGTAATAAATTTAACGCGGATAACTGCAACAATCAGAAAGCCTACAACAGGAGGCATCAATTCCAGGAACGTTGACATGAATCTGCCGCTGATGCCCTGGAAACCACCCATGTTTTTTCTGTCGCCAATTTCGGTTATATCACGCTCATAGTTGCCGCCGACATCATCTCCGGAAAACCAGTCTGAAAGATAAAAGTTAAGATTAATCAACAGGATTTGAGACACCAAAAAAACCGCTGCACAACCTGCAACCCAATACAGCACATTACCCGCATTGGCTTTAACTGCCGACTGGTAAATCCAGACAGCCACTAAAATCATTACCATACCACCAATCATAGTTATACCCTCTTACTTAAATTATTATATTTTTGTTAGAAAAAAGAAAAGATATGCGCATTTTAAAACCATTTTTGAGCCGTCTTTTTCAACCACTTTGCACGATTCATACTTTTCCCGTCCAGGTGTTGACTGCTTTTTAATTTCTCCATTTTCGACGAAATATTTTATGGCTATCTTCATTTCATTAGTTCGTCCAACGGAGTCCGTTGCTGTGGTAAGAAGAGCGCCATCTTCTTTGAATTCCCATTCAACCTTGACGGCTTTTTTCTCCCCATCCAGTTTGGCCGCTTCAGCATACAGATTCCATCTGCCCAGTATTTCAGAATTATCTTTCAATGCAACATCAGCATGCGCTGAAATGGCAAATAAAACTGCCGCCAATGGTAATATTTTAACGTATTTTTTTATCATATCGCTTGCCCAACTTATCAGCATAAAACATGAAGTTTAAACTATACCACAGTCGCTATCGAGCTTTAAATTGGAAACCGGGTAAAAAAATCAATAGCTATGCACTTAGATCCCTATTGTTTTTTTCGGGAAACCGTTCCATGTTCAAATCTGCATTCGGCGACAGGCATTCGCATGATCGGTTATCGCCTGCGTAAGGACCTAAAAGGCAGCGCCAACAATTGCATAAACGTAAGTTCCTGTTGGCTGCGAAAAGCTGTCAAGCCAATAGCCATCGTCGTTTGAGGTTCCTTCGGTTCCGCCCTGTAGGTTTTACACAGCCTGTCCCAGCAGGAAATTGAAAAGCCGTAATTACTGTCGGTTTCCGCCGGAACAGTGGAATGATGAATGCGGTGCATATCTGGCGTAATGATCAGACGACGCAAGTTTTTATCAATCGCCGGTGATATATCGACATTGCTGTGATTAAACGTCGCCGCCCCGTTGAGAATAATTTCAAAAGCAATGACGGCCCACGGGTTGGCGCCCAGTAAAACGATACACACGGTCTTGTAAAGCATGGAAACGATGATTTCCATGGGATGAAAGCGAACTGCTGTGGTGGCGTCGAATTCCAGGTCGGTATGATGCACCTGATGCAAGCGCCAAAGCGGCGGATATTTGTGCATGACGATATGTTGGCAGTAAATCGCAAAATCAAGCAATAGCAAGGTTGCGATAATACTCATCCATTCAGAAAGCGGCAAACGGTTCAACAAACCGAAAGATTGTTCTGACGCATAAACGGCGCTTAAGTATGCCAGACTGCCGATGGTCAAGCGCATGAACAGCATGTTGAAAGCGGCTAACCCAAGGTTAATCGGCCAGCGTTGTTGTCGGTTGAGTTGATGTTTTCTTCTGGGGCTTAAATATTCCCAGACAATCATGATGCTGAAAATGCCGACAGCGGCGGATAAACGGATCATCGTTTCCATATACTTCCTCTCCTGTAAAAATGAGCTAATCTTTTCGGGTCTGCGCCAAAAAAATACAACAAACGTAATGTCCACATCAGCAGAATGGTTCTGCAAACACCGTTATACTCCCACCTGCGCCCCGAGCTGATCACTTTTGCAGGCAGGCAAACCGGACGGCTGATTTTCTTTAAGGACTTGCAAAGCGCAATATCTTCCATCAGGTCAATTTCAGGATACCGGCCCGCCATTGCAAAAGCCTGTCGAGTCACAAAAATGGCTTGGTCCCCGGTAGCGATTCCGCTCAGGCGGGAGCGCCAGATCATCAAAAGTGCGATAATTTTCAGCAGGCTATGATCGCCGCTTAATTGAATATCAAAGCGTCCCCATGGATTTTTTTCGGTGGTGTGTTGCCTAATCAGCTGCAATGCGTTGTCCGGTAAATAAGTATCGGCATGCAGGAAGATCAATATCTCTCCTTTTGCCTCAGCGGCGCCGTTATTCATTTGCCTGCTCCGGCCCTTTTCTGAGTTTATGACTTTGTCGGCCAAAGGCAAGGCGATAGCTTTTGTATTATCCGAACTTCCGCCGTCAGCCACAATAATCTGGCAGTCCGGGCGCAACGCTTGTAATGCGAGCAGACAGGACTGAATGACTTTTTCTTCATTCAGTGTCGGGATGATAATGGAAAACTTCATTAGCGGGTGTGCGTTAAAAAGGACCGAACAAAACAGTCAGGTTATCGGAAGTGAATTTTACCGTTTCCTTACTGTTACGGTAAGTCAGGGTAAATCCCTTAAAATATCAAAGTGTTCCCGCTCTTGTGATATTTATGATTAGCCGGACCTTAATGATTTCTGTGCTGATGTTCAACAGAGTTGGGATTTGGGTGGTGTGGATGGTATGGATCGGGGATTCGATGCCTGTTCATAAACGGCCAGCCCGGCTGAACGATCGGATTAATAATTACCGGTCTTTTCGCGGCTTCCGCCAGTTCCTCCTGCGCTATGGCGCTACGCTTGAGCGCATTGACCGCCTCCTGCCTGGCCAATTCCGCCTGCCGCTCCTTTTCCGCTTTCAATTCGGCGGCTTCTCTGGCCGCAAGATCGGCTTTCCAGGCGGCGAATCGCGCTTGATCTTCAGCGATTTTTTCAGCATCCGGTGCTTTTATTTCAACTACATCCTGTTTTACCGTAGCTGCCGGGCAGGGAGTGGATTGATAAACGGTTTTGTCTGATGCCAATCGGCATTTAAAAATCTCTGCATGAGTGCTTGTGTTGACGATTGCTAATAAAGTACAGATAGCGGTGATTTTTTTCATGGTTCAATCCTCATTTACTACGCGCAGAATCATATCCCCGATTAATAGCCGTTTAATTTGAGTAATCCGAATCAGTGTTTTTTACAGATTCTCCAGCGAGTAGTCTTCGATGATTCTGCGCTTGCGTAGAGATATCAGTCTTTGTCTGGCCAATTCTTCATGACGCTCCTTTTCAAATTTAAGTGCGGCGGCTTCTTTGGCTATCCAATCGGCTTTTCTGGCGGCTAATTGCGACTGCGTCTTTGCAATCCTGTCGGCATTCGTTTCAACCACGTTCTGTTTTACCGTTGTTGACGGGCAGGGGGACGATTGATAGACGGTTTGTTCTGATGCCAGCTTGCATTTAAAGATCTCGGCATGGGTTGGTGTATGAGCAACCACTAATAAAAAAATGAGGCAGATTATTTTTTTCATGATTCAATTCTTATCTAACTAGGGTATTGAATGTGCCCGTAATAAATATACTCCGCGAGGAGTATCTTTCCAGAGGGACATCCGGTTGTTGACAGCGACCGTTGTCCCGTTTTCAAGCAATTGTTCAGTCAATGAACTTCCTTAGTTTAAAGGCTCGGCTCTTTGAAAAAGAGGGGTTGGGGAAGATTTTTTAAATAAACCCCTTTAGTTCTCTTTTTTTAAACCGGGGCGGTGAGTCGTTACAAAAATCAGCCGTGTTTCAGGGAGTGGTTGAACTCAGCGCCTGTATAAACTTTAATACGGTTTGTATAGATTATCCTATACTCTTTTTATTCGTATTCGGAGCAAAAAATGATAAAAATAATTTCAATTGCGCGCATAGTTCTGCTGTTGTCTGGTTTTTGTAGCGTCCAGGCTTTTGCCAATGGCAGCTTTCAATATAGAGCCGATGCGTTGCCCTATAAAAGCTCAGCATTAAATCACTCTTCACCGTTTTCGGTTAAAAGCAGCACCGATGATCCGACCATGCGTACCGGCACTCAGAATTCAGAGTCTCCTCAAGGCGGCTTCTTTGTCGTACCGGCCATTATGATCGGTCTATTTGCGCTGGTGTTATTCTTCAAGGAAAAATAGATCCCGAGCTACCGCTGCGCTGCTTGCGGGTGTTTAGATCCTGTCCATCGTTTAGAAACGATAGCCTTTCGGGACGACGGTGATACCTGAATCCGAGACGGTGAAGCGGTTGGCGTCTGCGGCATGATCAAAACCGATGCGCTCACCGGGCGGAATCTTCACGTTCTTGTCAACAATGCAGCGCGTTAAATGCGCACCTGCCCCGACATGTACGCCCTCAAACAAGATGGTATCTTCAACGACAGCATTTTCATCCACCTGGACATGAGGGGACAAGACCGAATGCCTGACATGACCGCCGCAAATAACGGTGCCACTGCTGAGCAGGGAGTTAAGGAGTTGGCCTGCTTGACCGGAAGGTCCTGAAACCATGCGGGCAGGCGGATTTTGTCCGTGGTAGGTGCGGATCGGCCAGTCGGGTTGGTACAGGTTCATCGGTGGAACCGGTGCGACCAGATCCATGTTCGCCGCGTAGTAGGAATCAATCGTGCCGACATCGCGCCAGTACCGATCCTGTGTGACGCGTCCCAGTTCGCCGCCGAAACGGTAAGCACAGACGCGATGTGTGTTGATAAGTTTGGGAATAATATCCTTGCCGAAATCATGGCTCGATTCGGCCAGGTCATGGTCGTCCTGCAAGGCGCTGCACAGCAGGTTCCTCTCGAAGATGTAGATGCCCATTGACGCCAGCGCCCTGTCAGGGTTATCCGGCATCGCTTGGGGATTTTGCGGCTTTTCGTGAAACTCGCTGATGCGATAGGCGTCATCCACTGACATGATGCCGAAAGCGCTGGCTTCGGCGATAGGTACGTCCATGCAGGCAATCGTCAATTGAGCTTTTTGCTCGCGGTGAAATCGAATCATCGCGGCGTAATCCATCCGGTATATGTGGTCGCCCGATAAAATCAGTATATTATTCGGATTACTGCGTTCAATCAGGTAAATGTTCTGGAAAATTGCATCGGCAGTACCGGTATACCAGGATTCTCCTGTACGCATCTGAGGCGGTACATGCATGATATATTCGGCGATTTCCGGGCTGAAGATGGTCCAGCCGTCGAGCAGATGCTTTTGCAGCGATTGCGATTTGTATTGGGTCAGCACCAGTATGCGTCGCAATTTGGAATGCAGGCAGTTGGTCAACGTAAAATCGATGATACGGTATTTGCCACCGAAGGGCACCGCCGGTTTGGCCCGGTCGGCTGTCAGTGGATGAAGCCGTTTACCTATACCTCCGGCCATAATAATGGATAAGGTTTTATCGAACATAGGGCACCTCGACAATTCAGTTGATTTGCATGACTCCGGGTTCCGGGCGATATCGTCAGGAATCCGGATTTATTCCACTCGGTATGTTCGTGTCGCTCTTTGTCTGTATTTAGCGCTGCAATCGCCGGCAGGAAATTCTTATAACCTGCAAGGCCGGGCCTGCCAAAATAAGTTGACTATAAGACCTGTTGATACCGATTTTAACCGCGATTTCCGCTTGCTCAGCAACGATAATATATTCGGACGCCGAAGAAAATCAGCCAAGCCAGGCTTTTGCGAATGCCTCCTGACCGGGTTTGAAATATTGGATGGAAAAAGGCAGAAGCCCGCCGAGGAAAAACATCAAGGCATTGTCCCTCCATTTTAAATCACCCACAATGGCCATCCGATTGATATGCCTCTGAATAAACTCATCATCATGGTCATCATCCCAGTTGGCAAAAGCTTCCAGGTTGGCGAAGTTCTCTTCGATAATAATTAAAATGTTTAACTTACCCTGCGCCTTGATCAGCTTTACGACTTCCTTTTTTGTTTCGTCAGATTCGATGCGTGTTAACACATCCGAGGCGCGAATAACGAGCAGGTTATTCTGTTCAGGTTCAAGTTTTAGTGTCATTTATTGATTGTCCAGGCCTGTTTCCCAGCGATCAAGCGAATTTGTCAGGAAAGTGCCCACAGCATTGTTTATGCGCTCGGCGTTGATTATTGATCAATCGCTTTTCCGGTATTCAAATCCAGGCTGGAGCGTATCAAGGCGTGTCGCTACGCAGTTTGCCGACGCTGTTGTCATGACCGTCAAGCCGGGTGAGCGGCATGCTCCTATAAATTAACCCGCATGGTTCGAATCGACTCCTTGCTCAAACTGGGTAACGCCGCAATCGCTTCACGCAGTTTCGCTTCCCAGTTGCGTCTGAGTTGCAGCATATAGTCATCATCGTCATCAAAGCAATAGTATTCATCAAAGCTAAAGCTGTTGTTACGGTAAATCAGCATTTCTACCGGCGCGCCGACGCTGGCGTTACTGCGGATGGTGGAGTCCATCGATACCAGACAGCAGCGCGCCGCTTCGTCTATCGATGTGCCCAATTTAAGAAAACGATCCAGTATCGGCTTGCCGTATTTACTCTCGCCGATTTGCAGAAAAGGCGTATTGGCGGAACTGGTTATGCTGTTACCTTCGGCATAAATCATATAAGCGCCGGGCGGCTCATTACCGATTTGGCCGGCCAGAATAAAACTGGCTGAAGGGTTGAATGCCGATTGTCCCTGGGAATTCATGTGGTGTTTTTGTTTTTCGACGCTGATATGGCCGAGATAATCCGCCGCTTCCGATAAGCATTCCACGGTATTGAAATTGATTTTGGTATTCTTGATTTTATCCCGGTGCAATTGTTCCAAAACGGCCTGGGTTGTAGCCAGATTGCCGGCGCACAATAAAACGATTTTACGATCGGCTGTCGTATCAAATGCGTGCATTTTGCCATGGGTGCTGACATTATCAATGCCGGCATTGGTTCTTGAATCAGAAACCAGAATAAGTCCTTCGTTTATGGAAGCAGCAATACAATAAGTCATAAAATTAAATAGAAATTCGGCAAGACGTTCTGCATTTTATCCCAGCTACTGTTTCTTATCCAGATATTCGAGGAGAAATTAATACACAAAACAATCGCTTGATGAGTTTTATAAAAGTGTGCTTAAAGGATCGTCGACCCGCTCGACACGAACAGTCATTTGCATCAATTGACAACCCGAGCCGAACTGATGAAAGACGGAAACATCGGCAGCATCGCGTCCGAAAGCAATAATGACCCTGCCGCCGCGCAATTCGCTTTGTGTCGGATCAAAAGTGTACCATCGGCCACCGACATAAGCCTCAAACCAGGCATGTAAATCCATCGGCTCCAGATTGTGCAGATAGCCGACTACCAGTCGCGCCGGTATGCTGATACTGCGACACAGCGCGATGGCCAGCTGGGCAAGATCCCTGCATACGCCGTAGCCGCGGTTATGCACTTCAACCGCCGACACGGGAGTGTCACTGGAGCCGGGCAAGTACTGTATTGAACGGTGTACCCATTCGGCAATCTTGTTGACCTGATCGTAACCCGGCAGCGCATCCGCGACCAGGGCGGCGGTAAACTCGCCAAAGCGGTCGGATTCGCAATAACGGCTGGGTAGCAGATAAGGCAATTCTTTGTCCGGGAGATTCTGGATTTCCATAAAACAGGCGCCCGGCGCTATATCGACATTTTCTGATGTCGTTACTTCGGAAGCCGTGTGAATGGAAAACTCGCCGGGAGGGGCAACCAGACGCTGGCAGAGATTGCCGTAGCTGTCAGTATTTTCCAGGACGGGCACGTTGGGTGTGACAATATAATCGTCAGTGATGATCGATTGCTGCGCCCCGTTGAGAGGACGCAACATTAAAATCAATGCGGTCGGATCATTTATCTGAAAAAGGAGATCACTACTGACCTTTAATGTCATCATTGCCTTATTCCTTGAAATCTAAAATCAATAAAACCATCGGATTATCGAGCGCCATCAAACACCCACCGCATCAAGCTCGTCATAAGCATGTTTCAGCCAGATTTTAACTCGCTGC
The DNA here is from genome assembly GCA_005772825.1 of Methylococcaceae bacterium. GTDB lineage: Bacteria > Pseudomonadota > Gammaproteobacteria > Methylococcales > Methylomonadaceae > SXIP01. The sequence continues at coordinate 9,970 of SXIP01000096.1, forward strand.
CTTTCCAGTAAACTCAGGGCGTTCAGGTGTTCAAGATCCTTGTTTTTGGCCGCCCAGAAACTGCTGCTGTTACCGTCGATTTTGGTCATGACCGGTGTATGCAGCCGCCTTAGTGTCATCACTTTGGCATTCAAATCCAGCGCCTTGTCTTTAACGCCGGAGAATTCCAGCAGCGAAAAGGCTTCATCACGCAACTGGTTTTGCACCAGCACATAGTTGAACTTTGAACCGTATTGATCCAGCAGTTTGTCGAGCAAATCCACGCAATCCTTGCCGGAATCCATGACGTTCCAATAGCACAGGCTGATATTCAGTTCTTCCGCCAATTCCAGTACGCCGGATTCGTCGATCCAGCATGACAGCGGGTAATGCGTTTGAGCGGCCAGATCGACCAGAATGCGCCGGTCCGGGTTGGCTACGGCGGACTCTAAAATAGCATCCAGGCTTTGATAGTCATCGACAACGGTAGGTGAAGCATAGTCCGCATAAAAACGCAGCAACGAACCGTGCGAACGATCGGTATCAAAACCGATAAACGGCAGTTCGTGGTCTATCAGGTATTGTGCCAGCACACGGGCTACGACAGATTTGCCTACGCCGCCTTTCTCGCCGCCAACCAAGTGAATAATGCTCATAAAATTCCAGTCAAGTTAATGTAAAAATTCAGGATGAATGTGTAACGCCTTTGTTTTGCCTGTCGCCGTACTGGCAATATGCAGGTTTGGCAAATACCGCAAGTATAAGCTGTCGAAATGAATAATCGAATACGGGAAATGACGTATCCCGTTATTTGGCGCAGTTAGCGCGAAGCGATGGGATCAACCCGCCAGGGGAAAAAGATTCCTGACTGTTATTATCTGTTTTTATAGCTATGAAACGCTTGCTTGTGGCTATAATTAGCTTCTTTAAGCATATAGTAATTAGCCGCCGTATATAAAAATAAATTATCAATCACGATAAACTTTTCAGCATCGTCCTGAACCGGGTTAACGGCTATAACAAGGATTGATGCTGCATATAAAAAAATTAAGAGGGATAAGTCATGAAAAAATTCAAAATACTCGCCATAGTATTTAGCGTTTCCTGTTTTGCCGCCGGAGCCGCACAGGCTACAGAACATCATAGTGGGCATGGTGGAGGAGCCAATGGGGGCGGTAGCGGCGGTGGCGGCGAGTGCATCAAGGCCCGTCTGGCCAAATTTCTGCCTGCGCATTTAGCCACTGTTGCGCCTGAGTCCGAATTCTCTTTTGTAGCGTATAATATTCAGAAGCCCGAGCAGGTTGCCGTTACTGTAAAAAACATTCCCGTTGAACTTGATGCCGAGTTTAAAGATCCCTTCTATCTGATAAAAGGCAAGCTGCCTGCTACCTTGAACAATACAATGGCCAGGATTAACGTCAAGGTAAGCGCCAAATCCTCGCATTGCGAAGCTGAAAACGGCTGGTTGGTAAAAATAACCGACAAATAATTTTAATTATTTAGACCAGAGTTACGATAAGGCTGTGCCCGGAAGGTAAGCCGAAATACGGTTGGCTTAAGAATAAGGTCTCCCTGGTCACACAGGCAGGGGACTAAGATGAGGATAATATAAACAGGCTGCTATCCTGTGCCGGTTACCCGTCTCCAAAAGCGAGAAGGCTGTTTAGCGCTTAAGTCAACCGTATTGCGGGTAAGCACGTCAACCTGCATTGTTATCACCTTTGAGAGCTCGTTATGTCTGAAAACCATTCTACCAGGAAATGCGCGGCCTATTGTTTGGCGCAAAGTTTTGACATCAGCACTCTGGCAAAATTAATATCGGATTCAACGCTGATAAGGATTATCAAGGGTGCATTGCTGATTGAAGATAATCACGCCTGGTCGGTTGTATTTGCCTATGGTGCCGTTGTGCATTGGAATGTCGGCGCAGAAGAACAAAGCAAACTGCACCAGTTATTATTGCAGCATGCGGAAAATCCGCTGGCGACCATAGAGGAAGAAAACTTCACTTTTGCCCTGGATTGCCCAAGCACCCGTATTATTGAAGACCATATCGAAATCGAATCATCCGATCCCATCCTGATATTTTCATTGTCTCAGGGCATGGCGCAGTCAATCAAGCTGGCTTCGTTCGAAACCAATGCCATCACCACCATCAACAACACCAGCTATATTCCGAAATCATTGGCGGAAAACGGCAAAATCAAATTGAGCCGCCATAAAATAGCAAAAATTCGCGGCCAGTTGTTTTTAACCAAAAGCGACATTATTTTGAATTATGATTTATTGGATACGCCCGATTTTTTTTGGGAATACCCTGAATACGAAGCGTTTTACAGCATTACCGCAAAATACCTGGAAATCGCGCCGCGTACCGAAGTATTGTCAAAGAAACTGGAAACCATCCATGAATTGTTTGAAATGTTGGCCGACGAGCAAAAACACCGGCATTCATCGATATTGGAATGGATTATTATCTGGCTGATTGCGTTTGAAATCGGCATGACCATCGTTGACAAGCTTTTTTGAATCTTTAATCTTCTTCTGAACTATTTATCAAAGCCAACTCATGCTCAGCTATCGACATTCCTTTCATGCCGGCAATTTTGCCGATGTTCTAAAACACCTGATCCTGATACAAATCCTCGACTACCTGGGTAAGAAAGACAAAGCCTTTTGTTATATTGACACCCACGCAGGACCCGGCGACTATGCGCTGAACAGCGACTATGCGTTACAAAACCGGGAGTTTGATAACGGCATAGGCAAATTATGGCAACGGAATGACCTGCCCGTATCCGTTGCCGCTTATGTAAATTTAATCAAAGGCTTTAACAGCGCCGGGCAATTAACGCGTTATCCCGGCTCGCCATTAATTGCCAGACAATTGCTGCGCAGACAGGATCGCCTGTTTTTATACGAACTGCATTCAACGGAAATAAAGCTGCTGGACGCGGCGACTCAAAGAGACCGGCGTATCAAGGTGTTTCATGAAGACGGTTTAAAAGCCTGTCTGGGCTTGTTGCCGCCTATTGAACGCCGTGGTTTGGTGTTAATCGATCCTTCCTATGAAATCAAAAGCGATTACCAACAGGTGATTGAAACGCTAATTGCCATGCACAAACGCTTTGCCACCGGCATTTACGCGCTCTGGTACCCGGTCGTCGAGCGCGGTCGCAATCAGGAAATGGAACGCGCGATAAAGACAAGCGGCATAAAAAATGTACAGTTATTTGAGCTGGGTCTTACAGCCGATACCGACTTACACGGCATGACCGCCAGCGGTATGATCGTCGTCAATCCGCCATGGACTTTAGCCGCAGACATGCAGCAAACCTTGCCCTGGCTGGCTGATGTCTTGGGAAATGACGGCGAAGGCCATTACCGGGTACAGACATTGGTTGCTGAATAAGCTGATGTTTGTCGCTTGCCGGAACTACCGCCGAAATTCCGGGTCGTTTAGCCGTCAAATCGCTCGCCGATTAAATAAACGCATTGCAAATGCCACGTAACACATATTCTGCAAACGCCTGATAAATTAAAACAGCCCATGCAACCGAACCAACTTCCCCTTAGAGATATACACCTGCCCGAAGCCATAGGCTGGTGGCCCCCGGCTATCGGCTGGTGGCTTCTGGCTATTATGCTGCTGTTATTGACAGGCCTGGCAATCTGGCTGTTCAAACGCCTGACCCGCAAAACCGCCGTTAAAACCGCAAAAAAACTACTGGCAGCCATCAAGCAGGACAAAACGCTGGATAACCTGCAAAAATTGCGTGAACTTTCCGCCCTGGTCAGGCGTGTTGCCGTCAGCGTGGCGCCACGCGCCGAAGTCGCCGGTTTAACCGGGCCGGCCTGGCTGGCGTTTCTTGATGCTTCCCTGAAAAATTCACCGTTTAGTGCAGGCGTCGGCCAATTGTTAGTGGATGCGCCGTATCGAAAAGTACCGCCCGGCGAGTCCGAAATTTCTCAATTAATCAAGCTGTGTGAAGATTGGCTTGAAGCCTGTGGAAAAGGAGCCCACGAAAAATCATGATTCATTTTGAATGGCCGTGGCTATTGGCCGCATTACCCTTACCCTTATTAATCCGCTGGCTGATACCGGCCAATAGGCCGGTGGAACAGGCGGCATTAAAAGTCCCGTTCCTGGACGATTTTTACTCGGTGGAAACCAAGATGGTGGCCCGAGACCAGCAGTGGCCTTTATTGCTGGCAGCTATCGCCTGGTTGTTGCTGGTCATCGCCTGCACCCGGCCGCAATGGCTGGGCGAGCCGGTGGAACAGGCGGTAAGCGGACGCGATTTAATGCTGGCGGTGGATTTGTCCGGCAGTATGCAGGAACAGGACTTTATGCTCAATAACAAGCCCGTTGACCGTTTGACGGCAATCAAATGGGTCGCCGGGGATTTTATCAAGCGGCGGGTTGGCGACAGAATCGGCCTGATCTTGTTCGGCACCCAGGCGTATTTGCAAACCCCGCTGACTTTTGACCGGAAAACCGTGGAGACTTTATTAAACGAATCGGCCATCGGTCTTGCCGGCGACAATACCGCTATCGGCGATGCCATCGGCTTGGCGGTCAAGCGCCTCAAAAACCAGCCTGCCAACAGCCGGGTATTGATATTGTTAACCGACGGCGCCAATACCGCAGGCGAAGTGTCGCCGTTAAAAGCGGCTGAACTGGCCGCGGCGAATCAGTTAAAAATTTATACCATCGGCGTTGGCGCCGATGAAATGATTGTCCGCAGTTTTTTCGGCAATCGCAAGGTGAATCCGTCACGGGACCTGGATGAAAATACCTTGGTCAAGGTTGCTGAAAGTACCGGAGGCCGCTATTTCAGGGCCAGAAATGCCGATGAGTTGAACAATATTTATATGTTGCTGGATAAACTGGAGCCGGTTGAAAAAGCCAAACAATATTTCCGTCCGCGCAGTGAATTGTATTATTGGCCGTTATCGCTGGCGCTGATTCTGGTCGGCTTTATCTGCTTGTCGCGGGTGAGGTTGTCATGATTCCGGCTGAATTTCATTTCATCAGGCCCTACTGGTTGCTGGCTGTTATTCCGTATATTGCAATCGTTGTTTTATTGTTAAGAAACAAGCTGAGCCGAGGCAACTGGTCGGCGGTTTGCGATGCCGAGTTGTTACCGTATTTATTGCAGGAAAAGGCCGTCCATCAAAGCCGCTGGCCGTTAACAACGGGCGCGCTTGCCGCTGTGCTGACGATTATTGCGCTGGCGGGACCGACCTGGCAACGCTTGCCCGCGCCGGTGTTCAGAAATGATTCGGCGCTGGTGATTGCGCTGGATTTATCACGATCGATGGATGCCGCCGATATTAAACCCAGCCGTCTGGTGATGGCGCGTTACAAAATCGCCGACATGTTAAAGCAGCGCAAGGACGGCCAGACCGCCTTGCTGGTTTATGCCGGGGATGCCTTTACCGTGACGCCGCTGACCGACGACACCGAAACCATAGACAGCCAGTTATCGGCGCTCACGACCGAGATCATGCCCAGTGAGGGCAGCAATACCGTCCTGGTGTTGGACAAAGCCGTTGACTTGTTCAAGCAGGCCGGGCTGCAAAAAGGCCAGATTGTCCTGGTGACCGATGGCGCTGATGTCGATCTTGCGCTACCGAGCGTAAAGGCATTGGGCGCATACCAGCTTTCCATCCTGGGCGTCGGCACCGCTGACGGTGCGCCGATAGCATTGCCTGGGGGCGGCTTTATGAAGGACAGTCAGGGAACGATTGTGGTGCCCAAATTAAATGACGCGGATTTAAAAAAACTGGCGCTGACCGGTGGCGGCGTTTATCAAAAGATAACGGCAAATGACGCCGATATTCAAGCCCTGTTGGCTTTCGTGAATCAGGCGCACGAGAGCGAAGGCAGGGATGCGGCCAACCTGATGCTGGAGCTATGGGACGACAAGGGCCCCTGGTTGTTATTGGCGGTTTTACCGTTAGCGGCGCTGATGTTCCGAAAAGGTTTGTTAGGTATTGCCTTGTTGCTGTTATTGCCCTTGCCGAAAAACAGCTATGCTTTCGAGTGGCGGGATTTATGGCGGAACCAGGATCAACAGGCGCAACAGGCTTACCAAAACCAGCAATTTGATCAGGCGGCGAAGCTGTTTGAAAATACCGACTGGAAAGCCGCGGCGCATTACAAGGCCGGTGAGTACGATAAGGCGCTGGAAAGCATTGCATCTACAAAGCAAGAAGATAATCCGCTACGCGCCTACAATGAGGGTAATGCGCTGGCGCAATCGGGCAAGCTCGAGGAGGCGATCAAAGCTTACGAAAAAGCGCTTGCCCTCAAGCCTGACGATGCCGATGCCAAATACAATAAAGAGCTGGTAGAAAAAGAGCTGGAAAAACAAAAACAGCAGCAGGAGCAGCAAAAAAACGAGCAGCAACAACAATCCAAGGAAGATTCCGAGCAGGATAAAAGCAAGCAAGGCGATAAATCGGACCAGTCAGGGCAGCAACAAAAATCCGAGCAAAATTCCGAACAGTCCGGTGATGAAAAAAAACCGGGACAAGAGGGCGAACAGTCCGATGAAAAACCGGAACAGAAGCCTGAAGAAAAGGGCAGTGATAAAGAACAGTCGGCAGAAAGTCAGCAGCAGGAGAAACAGGAAGAACAAAAGCAGGCTGCTGAAAAAGCCAAACCCGCCGAGCCGAAAAAAACCGAAGACAAATCCCAATCGGCAGAGCCATCACCCGCCGATGTCGAGCAGCAGGAGGAAATCAAGCAGGCCAATGAACAATGGTTGAAACGAATCCCGGATGATCCGTCCGGTTTGTTAAAACGTAAATTCAAGTACCAATACGGTCAGCGCGAACATCCGTCTGACGGCAGTGCGGATGCCTGGTAAAGAAGCTAATCCCTGGAGCAGGGTTACGGCGTTCTTATTTCCTGCCATTCATTAACTCGGTCGCAATCCTGATACAATTGAACTAAACCCTGCGAATTAATTAGTTATACCCATGACTGCCGACAAATTTCCCGAACTCGACCAACTGGAACGCATTATTGAGCGGTTCGGCGATCGCGCGCAAACACAGGTTATTGAACGCATCCGCTATAAAAACCTTGAATTTCCGATACATTGTTTGACGCTGGGCTCGACTGCGCCCGATGTGCCGGTGCTGGCTTTTTTCGGCGGCGTGCATGGGCTGGAGAAAATCGGTTCCGAGGTCATCCTGTCTTATTTGCATACGATTTGCCAGTTGCTGGATTGGGATCGGGAATTTCAGGACAGGCTGACGAAATCGCGTTTGGTTTTTGTGCCGATTGTGAACCCGGTCGGCGTGTATTTGGGTCGGCGTTCCAACGGCAATGGCGTCGATTTGATGCGTAATTCTCCTGTGGAAGGCATAGGAACCACGCGTCTTTACAGCGGCCAGCGCATCACGCCGCATTTGCCGTGGTATCGCGGCGATACCGCAGCGATGGAAAAGGAAGCCCTTGCCTTATGCCGTGTCGTCGACCAGCACTTGTTTAATTCGCCGTTGTCTATTGCGCTGGACCTGCATTCCGGTTTCGGCATCAGGGATCGTTTGTGGTTTCCTTACGCGTCGCGGAAAACGCCGTTTGCCTTTACCGCTGAAGCGTTGGCGTTAAAAGAACTGTTTGATCGCTGTTATCCGCATCATGTCTACAAAATAGAACCGATGTCCGAGGAATATGTGATTAACGGTGATTTATGGGATTATCTTTTTGATGATTTTTTCGAGCGTTTTGAAGGTGAGGGATTATTCCTGCCCTTGACGCTGGAGATGGGCTCATGGCTCTGGTTACGCAAGAACCCGCTGCATTTGTTTAATCGACATGGTTTATTCCATCCCTTATTGCCGCACCGGCAACAGCGCGTTTATCGCCGTCATTTTATGTTGTTTGACTTTTTACATCGCAGCCTGCTTTATCCGGTGCAATGGGGGGAACTGGAACCGCAACAAAAGCTGTTAAACCGAAGCAAGGCTGCGGCGCTTTGGTATGGACATTAGAAGGGTGTGAATCTTTACCGACGGGGAGGAGCCTGGCTGCCGAGTCGCAGATACGCTCGTATACCTGATCGGGAAAGGTGGGCTACGGCGCAATCAGATATGCTCGCGCCCACCAGGCTATGCTAGGTAGTTGTTATTCTTTTGTCCATTTAGCAGCCAGTTGCGCTGAAAACTGTCCGAAATAGGTGCCTACGACTATCGAGATGGAGATCACCAGTAAGGGATTACTTAATGAAACGCTCAGCAGCACATCTTGAGTTAATTTGTCGGGTGTTTGCAAAAGGTAAGCGAATGTTGATGAATATCCGAGTACGCTGGCAGGTATGGTCGCCAGTTGTGGAATATTCGCGGCAAGACACAAAACCACAACCGCAACGGTTACCGTAATAGCCGCCATGGCAGGAAAGCCAAGAACAGCGTCAGCCGGAATTTCAGTCAGCAGGATAGCGGTAATCCAGGCCATGAAGACGCCGAAAATGCCGCAGACAATGGTATTTACCAAGGCTTCATGGGTGGCGCCCAGAAAAAAATAGGCGGCCCATGCAATAGTGGCCGCCCATATAAAAAATAGTCCGCTCGCGGGGCCTACAGCCAAAAACGTTGCGACGCCGGCCAGAACGCCGATACTTAAAGAGAGCGCTGTCAGTTTGTCCATTTTTTTCTCCAAAATCTCACCTCATTGATATTTTTAGTCAGATTTCACATTGAGGTGGTTCTACGAAACCTAACGATCGGGATTTGCCGGGCAACCGACTGGGAGCCCGCCTGCCCGGAATGGTAGCAGAGATTAGTAGTGAGAGAAATATTTAAATTAGCAGCATGGCCGGAGGCATGGCCATAGCGTGATTGCGGCTGATCGCTTATTTCTTTTGCAAGGCGGGGAGGTTGCCAACTTGGCATTCGGCCCGTTTTTTTAACCTGATACATGGCGATGTCGGTTTTTCCTGCAATTAACATAAAAACACTATATATAGTTTTTTATTTAAAAATAATATCAATATATAGTGTTTTTTATTGACACAGATAATTTGCGAATGTTATCTTAACAATCGTACGGTTCTCACGATAAATTTGAAAGTGAGTTAAAAGGGAATCCGGTGACAGATGGACTGACACAGTTATCTTAAAGCCGGAGCTGCCCCCGCAACTGTAATCGAAGAGTGTGTGGTCAATTATGCGCCACTGAGCAGGAAGTCATTCCGAAGCTTGGGAAGGCCGACCACATGCAATGATCCGAGAGCCAGGAGACCTGCCGTACTTTTAATCAACACGTTTGAGGCGGGGTGTCCTCGGCAGATGGTCAGGTTACGTTTGCGCATTTCCTCGCAGGCTCCTCCTTGCCGCCATGCTGGTCTTTGAGATTGGCGCATTGTTCAGTGCCGAAGAGCCGACAAGTTTTGTAGCTTGCCTGAGTTAAACGGTTGTCGGCCTGTTGCGTCTTTCTATTTAGTCATTCCCGCTCCTAAATTTTAAGGAGCTATCCATGTACGATACAGATACCGCAAGTACGTCTTTCGACGCATTATCTCAACCAAGGCAGTATTCTGCCGCAAATCCCACCTTACAAGTGATCCGTCGCAACGGCGCCGCCGTCGCATTTAATCCTGAAAAAATCTCTATTGCGTTGAGTAAGGCTTTTTTGGCGGTGGAGCATGGTCAAATCGCATTATCCAGCCGGATACGCGAACAAGTGATGGTGCTGACACAAACTGTCGTCACCACATTGATGGGCCGCCTACCTTCCGGTGGCTCAGTGCATATTGAAGATATTCAGGATCAGGTCGAATTGGCGTTGATGCGCTCCGGTGAACATGACGTTGCCAAAGCCTACGTCATTTATCGGGAAAAACATGCCGCCGAGCGCGCCGGCCAAGCACGCGACACGCCACAATTGCATATCAATATTGACGGCAACAAACAGCCGTTAGAGGTCGTCAAGCTAATGGACATGGTGACGGAAGCTTGTTTTGACCTGGGTGCTGAAGTCAGTCCCAAAGTTGTGGTTGAGCAGGCCGTGCGTGATTGTTACGACGGCATTACCTTTAACGAAGTGCGCCGTGCGCTGATTCTGTCCGCCCGCAGCCTGATTGAGCGGGAACCCGCATATAATTATGTCAGCGCGCGTTTGCTGCTGGATTTGATTAGAGCCGAAGTGTTGGGCGAAAGCGCCGGTCATGCCGTAATGCAATCCGCTTATGCCGACTATTTTCCACACTACATCAAGTTGGGTGTCGAAGCCGGTTTACTGGATCAGCGCCTGGCGCAGTTTGATTTGAACAAAATAGCCGGTGCATTTGCGGCGGACCGTGATTTCAGGTTCGGCTACCTTGGCCTGCAAACGCTTTATGACCGCTATTTTTTACATATCGAAGAACGCCGAATCGAGCTGCCGCAAATATTTTTCATGCGCGTGGCGAGGGGGCTTGCGATTAACGAGATTGACCGTGAAGAGCGCGCCATCGAGTTCTATAACGTGTTGTCGAGTTTTGATTTTATGAGCTCTACACCGACGCTGTTTAACAGCGGCACGCTGCATTCACAGCTATCGTCTTGTTATCTCACCACGGTTAGCGATGATCTCGACGGCATTTATCAGACGATTAAAGAAAACGCGTTGTTACAAAAATATGCCGGCGGCATAGGCAACGACTGGACTCCGATACGGGCTTTGGGTTCACGCATCAAAGGCACCAACGGTAAAAGCCAGGGCGTGATTCCGTTTTTAAAAGTGGTCAACGATACCGCGGTAGCGGTCAATCAAGGCGGCAA
>SXIP01000097.1 GCA_005772825.1 Methylococcaceae bacterium
ACTTTCTACAGAATATAGCCTAGGGCAATAGAACTAGATTTAGCTTAGATGAGGCCGAGACTCCTCCCAGCCTATGCCCATAACTTTTTTCGATTCTCATCATTACCCTCCCTTAATAACTGAGCAATGTTTTCCTCACCTATGCCTAAAATTTCAAACACGGTTTGCTGCATCGCGGTGCGGTTGATACGAATCGAACCGCCGCCGACTTCGGTTCCGTTCAGTACCAGGTCATAAGCGCGCGATAACGCCGCGCCGGGATTGGCTATCAGGTCTTCGACCGAACAGCTCGGTGCGGTGAAAGGATGATGAATGGCGTTGTAACGTCCGCTTTTTTCATCCCAGGCAAACATCGGGAAATCAACGACCCAAACCGGTTTCCATTCGCCTTGCAGCATATTGAGGTCGTGCCCTAATTTGACGCGCAACGCGCCCATGGCTTCATTAACGATGTCGGCTTTGTCGGCGCCGAAGAATATCAAATCGCCGGTCTGCGCCCCGGTTTTTTCCAGCACACTGTCCCAAACCGCTTTAGGGGCAAATTTGACGATAGGCGATTGCAAGCCTTCGAGACCGGCGGTTATGTCATTGACCTTGATGTAAGCCAAGCCTTTTGCGCCGTATATACCGACAAACTTGGTCAATTCATCGATGTCCTTGCGGCTTAACTCGCCGGCGCCGGGTACGCGCATCGCCACCACACGGCCTTTCGGATCATTGGCAGGGGCTGAAAAGACCTTGAAATCGACGTCTTTCATGTCCTCGCCAATATCGACCAATTCCAGCGGAATCCGCAAATCCGGGCGGTCGATGCCATAGCGCGATACCGCTTCCTGGTAGCTCATGCGCGGAAATTTCGCATCCAGCTCGACATTAATGACTTTGGCGAATAACTGGCGGATCATTTCTTCCATGACATCCATGATTTCGTTCTCATCCATGAACGATGTTTCTATATCAAGCTGCGTGAATTCGGGCTGCCGATCGGCGCGCAAATCTTCATCGCGGAAGCATCTGACCACCTGATAGTATCGGTCCATACCCGCCACCATCAACATTTGCTTGTACAATTGCGGTGATTGCGGCAGCGCGAAAAACGAGTTTTCGTGGGTGCGGCTGGGCACGATGTAATCGCGCGCGCCTTCCGGTGTCGCTTTGGTCAGGTAAGGCGTCTCGATTTCAAAAAACTCGTTATCATCAAGGAAGTTTCTCAATACGCGGGTAACGTCGCGACGCACTTTCATTTTTTCCTGCATCACGGTACGGCGCAAGTCAATGTAACGGTAGCGCAGGCGCAATTCTTCGTTGACTTCTATTTCGCTTTCGACCGGAAACGGCGGGGTTTCCGACTCGTTTAGAACTTCAATGTCCTTGGCCAGGATTTCAATTTCGCCGGAGTGCATGTTGGCGTTGACAGTACCGGCCGGACGATCACGCACGATACCGGTAATTTTCAGCACATATTCGCTGCGGACATGTTCAGCGGTGGCAAAAGTTTGCGCGACGTCGGGGTCAACCACGACCTGTACGAGACCGGCGCGGTCTCTAAGATCGATAAAAATAACGCCGCCGTGATCCCGGCGTCTATGTACCCAACCGCAGATTGACACGGTTTCGCCTAACTGTTGTTTGTTTAATTCTCCGCACTTGTGGGTACGCATAAATTTTCCCTGTTTGTGTAAAAAAGTTGTCGATATTACTGTTTTAGATTGGCTTATACAAGCCGACGGACCTTGACTGCATAAACGCCGGAATTGATAAAGCCGCATTTCGTTCCCACGTTACCGCCTATTGCCATTATGTTAAGCGATTAAATCCCCTCTCCCCCAACCCTCTCCCGGAGGGAGAGGGAGCTTTCTTAACTTAATGGCAGTGATCGGACTCTGTAAATTGCTGATATTGCACACCGGGTATACACCAGGAGTTCACTGAAAACGTGGAAACGATAAAAATTTGTCCGTCGTACTGAAAAGTAGTTGTCACGCGTCGGCGGATTTTGCAGTGCTCGGTTTTACTGTCGCTTCACCTGCGACATTTTTCTTGGCGCCGCTTTTAAAATCGGTTTCATACCAGCCGCTGCCTTTCAAACGGAATCCGGCGGCGGAAATTTTTTTCATTAATTCCGGTTTGCTGCAGGCCGGGCAAACGATTAACGGCGCGTCGCTGAGTTTCTGTAACGCCTCGTGCTCGTGACCGCATGATTGACATTGATATTCGTAAATAGGCATTTACCACTCCGTAAAATAATAGATATAAAGCCCCGTGTTAGTTTTTCAAGGCGCTTACTATAAAATAGCCTGCTATTTTACAGACTTAAGCCTTAACAATGAAAACATTAACCATAACCCGACCCGATGACCTGCATTTACATGTTCGCAACGGCGCTGTTTTAAAAATGGTCATCCCGCATACGGCCAGGCAATTTGCCAGGGCTATCATCATGCCTAATCTGAAGCCGCCGGTTACCAACGTCGCACAGGCGTTGGCGTATCGGGACGAGATTTTGCAAGCCGTTCCTGACGGCCTGGATTTTACGCCGCTGATGACATTGTATTTAACCGGTTCGACGCCGGTCACGGAAATCAAAAAAGCGGCTGAATCCGAACATATCCATGCGATCAAATTATACCCGGCAGGCGCCACCACCAATTCCGATTCCGGCGTTGCCGACATAAAAGCGGTTTATCCTTTATTCGAAGCAATGGAAAAGCATGACCTGCCCTTGCTGATTCATGGCGAAGTCACCGACGAACAGTGCGATATTTTCGACCGCGAGCGGCTATTCATCGATACGCACCTGACTGCCATTGCTGACAATTTCCCCGCCTTGCGCGTCGTTGTCGAACATGTGACCACGAAGGAAGCCGTGCAATTTGTACAATCTACCGGCGCCAACATTGCCGCCACCATTACCCCGCAGCATTTGTTATTTAATCGCAACGCCCTGTTGGCAGGCGGCATACGTCCGCATTATTACTGCCTGCCGATTCTTAAACGCGAAGTCCATCGTCTGGCGCTGGTGGCCGCCGCAACCGGCGGCAGCCCAAAATTCTTTTTAGGCACCGATAGTGCGCCGCATCTAACGTCTTTAAAAGAAAACTCTTGCGGCTGTGCGGGCTGTTACAGCGCTCATGCCGCCCTACCCTTATACGCCGAAGCATTTGAGCGGGCCGGTGCGCTGGATAAACTGGAAGGTTTCGCCAGTTTTTACGGTGCGGATTTTTATCGCCTGCCCAGGAACGCAGGCACGGTGACGCTGGAAAAAACCGAGTGGCTGGTTCCTGCTTCCTATGGTGAAGGGGAATTAACTATTACGCCGCTAAAGGCAAATGAATCATTGAGCTGGCAAATCCGTCAAGTTTAAAAAATGGCATGGTTTACTATCCACGGAAACCAACAATAGACGCATTAGGCGACACAAAAAGCACGAAAACAGGTAACTAATCACCACCACCCTTGCTCGTTCCCAAGCTCCGGCTTGGGAACGCAGTCTTGGAAGCTCTGGCTTCCTGTCTATGACTGGAATCGGGAAGCTAGAGCTTCCCGATTCCAGTTCCCAAGCTAAAGCTCTCATCGTTATACACAAGTCTCTTCAAGACTTGAATGTAGGCCGGAATAAGCATGCCCGGCGACAGCAAGGGCGTGTGTTTCCGGCATCACGGGGCTTCGAAGTGCCGGAAACGCCTGTCCTGCGCTAATGCGCGGACAGACTTATTCCGGCCTACGTCGAGTTGTGTATAACGATGAGAGCTAAAGCTTTGGGACCAGCCAAGCAGCACCTTTAAATCCTGTCCCCGACCGCACAAGTCGTTTTTATTTTTTATTAGCACTCAATTTCGCGTAACATGCCTTATCATTTTCGCGTATTTGGATAGATTTCAACATAATGGATAAACCTGCATTTCCTTTAGAAAAACGTTTCAGAGGCTATCTCCCTGTCATTATCGACATAGAAACATCCGGGTTTAATCCCAAAAAGAACGCCTTACTGGAAATTGCCGCCGTTATTGTTGAACTGAACAGTAACCGTGAACTGGAAATAACCGAACGTTATTCAACCCACGTTGTTCCTTTCAAAAATTCCGAACTGGACGAATCGGCGCTCCGGTTTAACGGCATAGACCCGCACCATCCTTTTCGCATGGCGATAGACGAGAAAGACGCGCTGGAACTGTTGTTCAAACCGATCAAGCAGGCCGTAAAACGCAATAACTGCACACGAGCCATCCTGGTCGGCCATAACCCCGCTTTCGATATTGCTTTTCTGAATGCGGCCATTCATCGGACCCAAGTAAAACGCAGCCCCTTTCATCCGTTCAGCACCTTCGATACCGCAACCTTGGGAGGCCTCGCCTACCAGCAAACCGTGCTGGCAAAAATTGCCCAGACGGCAGGCTTGGAATGGGATAACGAAAAAGCGCACTCAGCGCTTTACGATGCCGAGAAAACCGCTGAATTGTTTTGTATGATAGTGAATCGATGGCAGGCATTAACTGAAAATAATCAATAACAGCTAAGTCAATAAGTTAAGGTAATACTATGAATACGTTGACCATCGAATTGCCGGTAGAAGGCTTGCCTTCTGTCGCCGATCTACCGGATAATTTTTCTGATGAAGTCCGTTTCTTGCTGGCTCTAAAGCTTTTCGAATTAGGACGCATCTCATCAGGTAAAGCCGGAAAACTCTGTAGTATGGGGCGAGTTGAATTTTTAATGGCGGCCAGTCGATTAGGCATACCGGTCGTCGATCTGAGCAAAAACGAAATGCTTGAAGAGTTTGCCCCACTATGACGGATAGAGCCGTCATCGACGAGAAACGGGGACGACGGATTGCACACCCTGTTTATGGTTTGCCCGTAAAAGGTACGGCAGGCTTGTTCCTAGAAGCCACGCGATGCGTGCTGATCGATGCTTTTGCCTGACCTTGCTAAATGCGGGTTATTACTTGCCTGACATGCTAATTGAAGCGGCTTGCGAAGCAGCAAAACATCCTGGGTAACTCGCAAAAAACAACACTCCCCCGTACTGCCTCTCAAGCTTCGGCTCTCCTCGCTATACACAAGTCTGTTCAAGACGTGAATGTAGGCTGGAATAAGCACGCCCGGCGGCAGCAAGGGCGTGTGTTTCCAGCATCAGGTGGCTTCGAAGTGCCGGAAACGCCTGTCCTGCGCTAAAGCGCGGACAGACTTATTCCGGCCTACGTCGATTTGTGTATAACGAGGAGAGCCCGAACTTGGAAACCGGCGTCAATTGTCCGCGCATAATTTGCCATGCCCAGTCTGTACTTTAAACCTTATGAGTTATCTCTATGGATAAAACTAAATTCGCCTTTGATGTATTCCTCAGCCATAACAGCAAAGACAAGCCGCAGGTGCGCAAACTCGCGGAACAATTGCGCGACTCGGGGCTGCGGGTTTGGTTTGATGACTGGGTGATACAAGCGGGCGATGATATTTACCTTGCCGTCGAACGCGGGCTGGAAACCTCGCGCACCTTGATTTTGTGCATGTCGCCGAATGCCTTTGGTTCGGATTGGGTGGGATTGGAGCGCAGTACGGTGTTGTTCCGCGATCCGTCCAATGCCGACCGCCGCTTTATTCCGCTATTATTGGCGGACTGCGAACTGCCGGATACGTTGCGGCGGTTTAAGTATGTGGATTATCGGACTGAGGCGAAAGCCGCTTTTGCGGAGTTATTGGCGGTTTGTGGGCTTGAAGCACCCGTGATGACACCTGCACCAACTCTTAGACGCAAAAGCAAAGTGTCAGCGAAAGAATCTTCGCCGCCAATTCAGACAGAACCGCTGGCGGTATTGGAACGAAAACTTGAGGGACATAAGAACTGGATACGCAGCATAGCCGTCAGCCCCAATGGCACTTGGCTGGCTTCCGGCTCGGATGATAAGACGATCAAGATTTGGGATATGGAAACAGGGGAGTGTCGGGCGACATTGGAAGGCCATACCGAAGAAGTGAGAGCCCTTGTCATCACACATGACAGAGGAACGCTGTTTTCAGGTTCTAACGACAACACCATCCGTTGCTGGCAGGTCTTAACAGGCCAAGCTACCGCCGTAATACGGGGACATAATCACTTTGTTTTAGGGCTAGCCGTTTTCAAGCACGGAACACGCCTTGCCTCCTGTTCTGCTAATGAAGGGCCACCAACCATCAGACTGTGGAATACCGCAACCCATCGACGGCTAAGCACCTTCAAAGACGAAGAAAATGGATTCGTTAACTCAATTGCCGTAAGCCAAAACGGCGATAGCTTGGTTTCCGGCGGAAGTGATAAGCTGGTGAAAGTGTGGGATGTCGCCAGTGGTGCGCTGCTAATGGCCTTATCAGGCCATTCTGATAGCGTAAAATCTGTACAAATCACCCCAGACTGCCAATTTGCTATTTCCGGCTCGAAAGATAAAACCATTAAAATATGGAATCTGGCTACGCAGAGCTGTGTGGGCACATTGGAAGGGCATCAGAGTGACATAGATTCAATTGCTCTATCTCCAGATGGTAGTGTGCTAGCCTCCACGGGATTCAATGACCACACCGTCCGGATTTGGGATTGGCAAGCTGGGATTTGTTTGCAAATCATCGAGATTGATAAAGTGCATGCTCCATTTTCTGTGGCTTTTAGCCGCGATGGTGCGCGGCTTGTAGTAGGTACAACCGAGGGCAATATATTTATCTACCGTCTTAAGCTAAACCGCTCTTCTCCAGCCCTATTAGCGCCTAGCCGTTACAAAAACGCCAAAGTCGTCCTGATCGGTGAAGGCACTGTCGGCAAAACTTCGTTGGCGCACCGCTTGGTTGATGATGACTATGTCATCAAAGACCGCACCCACGGCATGAATGTGTGGCGGCTGGATTTGCCGGATAAGCCTTCGGTTACAGACGACGATGTCCCTGAAGAACGCGAAGCCTTACTCTGGGATTTGGCGGGGCAGGAAGATTACCGCCTTATCCATCAACTGTTTTTGTCTGAAACTGCGCTGGCCTTGTTGCTGATCAACCCGCAAAAAGACGACCCCTTTGCCGAAGCGGGCGATTGGCTCAAAGCCATTAACACCGCTGTCAATCCGAGCAACGCCCAACATGATGCCGCAAAGCTGCTGATTTTTTCTCAGAGTGATGTCGGCGGGATGAAACTGAGCAACAGCAAAATTGACCGTTTTATCAAGCAGCATGGTTTTGCCGCGTGGCTGCCCACCAGTGCGAAAACAGGCGAGAACTGTTCTGACAGCGGCAATAACGGACAAGCGTCGGCGCTGAAACAACTGATCGCCGAGCACATTCCCTGGGAGACGCTGCCGTGGACGAGTACGCCGGTTATTGACGGCGCTTAAAAACGCCGTAGTCGCAATGCGTGATGATACCGACATCCGCTTGCTACGCTTTGCCGAATTGGCGCAGCGCCTGGAAACGATTTTGCCGGAAGAAGCCTTTGATGAAGCCGACATCCGCACGGCGGTGACCTTGTTGGCGAATCATGGCTTGGTGCGTCCGTTGAAATTCGGCGATTTGGTGTTGTTGCGGCCTGACTTGCTGAACGGTTACGCCGGGGCGATTATTCGCGCCGCCCGCGTCCACAGCGACGAAATCGGATGTGTGGCGGAAGCGGATATTTACCACGCTGATTTTGATTTTACGGGTGTGGAGCGACTGAACCGCGCCGATGAGGAATTATTGTTGCGGGCTCTGGTGCAAACTCTGTTGGAACAGGCTTTGTGCATCGCCGAAGACACGGCGGACGGTCGGCATCTGGTGTTTCCGTCGCAATATCGGCGCGAGCGCAACATCCCCAAGCATCCTGATATTTTTGTGTCTTACACCTTCTGCGGTGAGTGGCAAAGCATTTACACGACATTGATAGTGCGCTTGTGGTATAGCCGTGAGTTTGGGCATAAAGAGCTATGGCGCAATGCCGCGGAATTTGCGACCAGCAAAGGCCATACGCTGGGCTTGAAAATCGATAATAAGCAAGGGGAAGGCGAAGCCACCATCAGCCTGTTTTTTGATGTTGCCGTGCC
Organism: Methylococcaceae bacterium; assembly: GCA_005772825.1. GTDB lineage: Bacteria > Pseudomonadota > Gammaproteobacteria > Methylococcales > Methylomonadaceae > SXIP01. Next base: position 8,033 of record SXIP01000097.1, read on the forward strand.
GGACGAATTGAAAGTTATCTTTATTGAGTACATTCATCGCCATTTGGCAAAATACGCCGGCGACGTAAGGCGGGATAGACGTTATGTTTGCTCTTGTGGCAAAGCAGTGACCGATTTGGACGCGGTGCGTAAGCGTTTTGATTTGAAGAAGTCTTTTATTACCTGCCAAGCCTGTGATGAAAGGGTGGATTTAATTGACTTTATCGAACAACGCCTGGCTTCTGATCCAGTTGCTAAAGAAGTGCTTCGCATGGATGCTACGGCAACGCGAGAATTGGATAGCCAAGCATTGGAGCAAATCCTCATCGGCCACATGATGGCGATTGCTGGCGAGGCTAACCAGATTTTCCGACCTGTGACGATGTTCGACCACGGCATTGACGGCGAAGTGGAATTTAAAGATAACGATGGCAAGGCCAGCGGCAAGAAAATTTATATCCAATTAAAAAGCGGCAATTCCTATTTGCGTACCCGCAAAACAGATGGCAATGAAATCTTTGCCGTAAAAAATGAGCGGCATTTGGAGTATTGGCAGAACCAGCCTGTGGATGTGTATCTGGTCATCCGCCAACAAGACGAACGCACCGGAGAGGCGGCCATCCGTTGGATGAATGTCACTCAGTATTTAAAAGAACGTGAGGATAAAAATAGTCGGCAGATTGTTTTTGCTGGTAAAAAACTCGATGCGCCGGAAGTTTGGCGGGTTAGGGATGGATTTTTTGGACATTAGATGATGTTGAGTTCCAGGGAAATCATTCTGTGGTAAATACACCTACGAACGTCTGGTCGTGACACATCCAATAAAAATCAGCTAATCCAGCAGTACAAATTTATTTGCTTAGTCATAAGTTACTAACTACAATAATTACACAACTCATCTTATGGGGCTGTCATTAAATTGGCTTCACTGTAAGACGAAAAGACCGCCTCCGGGCGGTTTTTTCATTTATAAGGTAAAGGAATGCGAACAATTGTCTATATTGACGGGTACAATTTTTATTTTGGTGTACTCAGGAACACCGCTTACAAGTGGCTGGATATTGCCAGCTTGGTTAAGCATATTTGCCATGTTCAAAATCCGCAACTGGATGTTATCGCAGTAAAATTCTTTACTGCACCGGTCATAACCCGTGTTGCCACTAAAGGCGATAAGGCCTTGCAATCTCAGGATAGTTACCACAAAGCCCTGTTAAACAGTCACCCACAAACCTTGGAAATCATTAAGGGTTACTATATTCTGGAAAAAGGCTATCCACCCCGCTACAAAAAGCCAATTGACAAACAAGACCGTGTCGAAGTTTGGCGACTTGAGGAAAAACAGACCGATGTAAACATTGCCCTGCAACTATACCGTGATGCTGTCCATAATCATTGCGAACACGCTGTTTTAGTTTCCAGCGATTCTGACCTTGTACCCGCTTTGGCTTTTTTAAAGCAAGATTTTCCTGATTACCCTATTGGCCTGATTCTGCCGAGAAGAGAACCCAATGAAAGCGAACAGCGACCAGCCAATTCAAGCCTATCGGATTTAGCCAATTGGACACGTTCCTATATTCTTGATGATGAGCTGAAAAAATTCCAATTGCCGGACAAGGTGCCGACGAAGAAAAAACCAGCGGTTAAGCCTGATTATTGGTGAGGCTGTTATTGCTTATCGATAAGAATCTGTCCGTTATGACACTTGTGGATAAAATAAAGAGATACCAAGAAAAATATCTATTTAACCCCGTTACTTGAAAATCTCATGCTCTCGGCAATTGCTCCTGCATTGCTCTACAACCTTGCAGTCATTCGTGTCTTGGTACTTATACCTTAATCCGAGCCAATCTTCACCGGCCCGGTATCCGCCAGACAGCCATGTAAAAACAACGACGTTGTTTGCCGCGCCCAGGCCTCTATTTCCACCTCATCCGGTGTAGGCTCCAGTCCGAGCTGAAGTTTTTGCGAGCGTTCGCTGCGCAATGCGCTCAAGAATTGGTCGGCAAGCACGTGCGGATCGATGGCGACAAAATAACCCGCTTGCTGCTGCCGTGCGAAAAATTTTTCCAGGTGCAGTAAGGTGCGTTGCGGCCCCTGTTCATAAAACTGCGTGGCGAGATCGGGGAAGCGCAACGATTCGCCGATCAGTATTGCGCGTATCCGCACCGCGTCAGGCCGGGTAATGCCGTGCAAAAACTGCCTGGCGAAAGCGACCAATGCTTCTTCCGGCGACCCTTCCAATGCACTGTCTTCCGACAGGGAGGTGACAAACTGGTCGCTGCAACGCCTGATCACGGCCCCGAACAGCCCTGCCTTGCCGCCGAACTGACTGTACAGCGTCCGCATCGATACGCGCGCCTCCCTGGCGATCGTTTCCAGGCTGAGATTGCCATAGCCGTTTTCAAGAAAAAGCTTGAAAGCCGTATCGAGCAATCGGTCACGACTCAGGAGTTCCTCGCCTTTGCGAGGTCGTCCGCATTTAATCATCTGCATACTCATTAAAATCAGGTTGACTCAGGCTATGATCATACCGTAAATTAAATGGTAATATTTTTTACCATTTAATTGTTCTTTTCAAGGACAAGGCGTAAAAGGAATGAAAAAAGCAAACTACACGGTGATGGACAGCCGTCGCCGGAGCTCATGGAAGAAACTATTTCAGCACAGCCAAACCGGCTTCATCGCGCTGATCACGCTGGCGGCGATTATCGGCTGCGGCAAACAACCCGACTCGAATGCCAAACCGGCTGCAACCCAAGCCCCCGTCAATGTCAAAATCGCCCAACCCCTGGCGCAGGATGTCACCGAATGGGACGAATATACTGGACGCATCGAAGCCGTGAGTTCGGTAGACGTGCGCGCAAGGGTCAGCGGCTATCTTGAGAAAGTCAATTTCAAAGCCGGACAAAAGGTAAAAAAAGGCGATCTTTTATTCCTGATCGATTCCAGGCCGTTCAGCGCCCAACTGAGCTACACCGAAGCTGAATTGGAACGCGCCAAATCCCGGTACGAGCTGGCTAAAAACGACCTGGAGCGGGCCGAACGCCTGTTTCGCGCCAAGGCCATTTCCGAAGAGGAGTACGACGCCCGCAGTAAAGGCTTGCGTGAATCGGATGCGGCGGTCCGGTCCGCCGAAGCCAATCTCGCCACCGCCCGGTTAAACCTGGACTTCACGCGGATACGCGCGCCGATAGACGGTCGCATTGGCCGCGAGCTGATAACCGAAGGCAATGTCGTGAATGGCGGCGGGGGCGATGCGACTTTACTGACCTTTATTGTCTCCACCGATCCCGTCTATGTCTACGTGGATGCGGATGAACGCTCGGCGCTGAAATACCGGCGTCAAGCGCTGAACGGCGGCAGTCGTGCTATCGGTGCAGGACAAACACCGGTGCAGCTGGCTGTTGCCGATGAAGCCGGTTTTCCTCATCAAGGCAATCTCGATTACCTGTCGCCGCGCGCCGATCAGTCCACCGGCACGGTGACATTGCGCGGCGTGTTCATCAACAAGGATGAATTGTTAAGCCCCGGTTTTTTTGCACGCATGCGCGTGCGCGGCAGCGCGCCCTACCCTGCTCTCCTGGTGCCCGATCGAGCCATAGCGACAGATCAGGCGCAGCGCTTCGTGTGGGTCGCCAATCAGGACAACCAAGTGGAATACCGTAAGGTGATGCCGGGCGCTCATATTGGTCAGTCGCACGTGATTTCAGAAGGTTTGAAGCCTGAAGACTGGGTCGTTATCGAAGGCATACAGAAGCTCAAACCGGGCGCGAAGGTCAATCCTGAACGTGTTTCAATCACCGAGAGCGGCGGAAAGGAATAGACCATGAACCGATTCGCCCACTTTTTTATCGACCGGCCGATTTTCGCATCGGTCTTGTCTATCCTGATTGTTTTGGTCGGCGGCCTGGCGCTGATCCGTTTGCCTGTCGCCCAATATCCTGAAATCGCCCCGCCCACCGTCGTCATCAGCGCGACTTATGGCGGCGCCAATGCCCAGGTGGTCGCCGAAACGGTGGCGACGCCGATCGAGCAGGAAGTCAACGGCGTCGAAGATATGCTGTACATGTCTTCGCAATCGACCAACAGCGGCAACATGGCGCTAACGATTACCTTCAAGCCGGGGACTAATCTGGACAAGGCCCAGGTGTTGGTGCAAAACCGCGTGGCGCTGGCCGAACCCAAGTTGCCTGAAGAAGTGCGACGGCAGGGCATCAGCGTCAAGAAGCGCAGCCCGGATTTAAGCCTGGTCGTCAACCTGATCTCCCCTGACAAACGCTACGATAGTGTTTACCTGAGCAATTATGCGCTGCTGCAAATCAAGGACACGCTGGCGCGACTGCCCGGCGTCGGCGATATTCTGGTGTTCGGCGCCCGCGACTACAGCATGCGCCTGTGGCTGAATCCCGAACAGGCGGCTGCACGTAATCTGACCGCCGGCGACATCGTCAACGCTATCCGCGAGCAGAATATCCAGGTCGCCGCCGGTGTGGTCGGCCAGCAGCCGTCCAAGGAAAACGCCGATTTTCAATATACGGTCAGCACCCTGGGACGACTGATGGAGGCCGAACAGTTCGCCGATATTGTCATCAAGAAAGGCGCCGACGGCCAGGTCACAAGGCTCAAGGATGTGGCGCGCATCGAATTGGGCGCGAAGGATTACAATTCCGGGCTGTTCCTGGACGGCGCGCCTACCGTCGGGCTCGCCATCTTCCAATTACCCGGCTCCAATGCGCTGGACACCAAGAAAGCCGTCGTCGAGGCGATGGAAAAACTCAAAGCCCGATTCCCGCAAGGCCTTGAATACAACATGGTCTATGACACCGTCGTGTTTGTGCAGCAATCCATTGATGCCGTCATCAAGACGCTGTTCGAAGCGATATTGCTGGTCGTGATCGTGGTCGTGGTATTTTTGCAGAACTGGCGCGCAACCATCATTCCGCTGCTCGCGGTACCGGTCTCGTTAATCGGCACGTTCGCCGTGATGGTGGCGATGGGTCTGTCCCTGAACACCCTGTCATTATTCGGCCTGGTGCTCGCTATCGGCATTGTCGTTGACGA
>SXIP01000098.1 GCA_005772825.1 Methylococcaceae bacterium
AGGGGGATTTGTAGTAACATGGTTCTCTTGGGGTTTGGTTCCTGACGGCAGGTGGGGGTGATACGCTCATTGGCATACAAATATCATAATACTACATATAGAGGCTACCCCACGAAATCGGGAAGAGCCCATTTTCTTTTTGCTCTCCATTTAAGGAAATTCTACTTTGCAATGTTTCAAGCTTTTGTTCTGGATCAAAAAATAATTTTGCACTTAATCCCATATGATCTTTAAAAGTCAATGATTAATAGTGTGGTGTGGTTTTTTAACATTTCATCTTACGACGTTAGTTTTCAAGCGTTATTTTCCCCGTAGCATATTGATGCACCAGTGAACTAATCAGCGTCTGATAGGGTAATCCCTGACTGACGGATTTGGCTTTGATGCGCTCTATATCACTTTCCAATAACTGGATGCTGATGGTTTTCTTCTTGCTCATTTGGGCGTGGGCAATTTGTTTGTAACGACTCTTCTCAGTGTCCAAGTTGTTGATGCTGGTCGCGTCGCCTCTTTCGACATAGTCGATAATGGCTTGTTCTTCCGCCGACAGTTTCGTTGCCATTTTGCTAACCTCTCTGGTATTTCTTTTGGTGTTTGCGGCTTGGGATGATGTTTTTTAGAAAAATCGTGTCGTTATCTTCCACAAAAGGTACATAGTAAACATAATTTCTTATTTCGACGATGAACAGTTTTTGGTTGGGATATTTTTCAGGATTATGGTGTGGAAAAATATCAAGCAGCCTTTCTTCGTTGATGGAAACTAATATATCTTCAAAACAAACGCCGCGATTACTTTGAAGCTGCTTGTTTTTGTGCTCGTCCCACTCAAAGTGCATATTTTAGCCTGTTGTTTTGTTTATACGGAGCATATCATGCCGGCAAGTTACCCGCTAACCCAAAGCTCGAAGTGTAGCCTGGGTTCTCACGCCGGACGGGTTATATATCCCGTCCGCATCGTTTTTAATGACCAACATTTCTAGTCGGGTGACTGCTTTTACAAAACGGCTATCCGATAAAACTGCCGATCGGCTTACTCTCCGTCTGAGCGCGCGAAGTATAGTGGCTGCGGGAAATTAAACCTAATTTGTATCTTCTCACTCGAAAGGAAGCAGAATGTCGCTTTATTAATCCCGCTGTCCATATATATATTACAAATTAATGGGTTTCCTATATTTTTACACCGTTTTTAGGTTAAAATAGTCGGCTTTCGAAGCTGGTCGAGTGAGAGGCGATGGTGACTTTTAATACGCCGTCTCACTTGGCTTTGAGCTACATTTGCATGTTTCCGATGCGTTTCATCCAAACCGATGGTTCCTCAACCACCGCGGTCTTAGGTGTGTGACTGCGGTTTATGGGTGTGTAGTTCTATGCCCCAGTACGAACCCTCCTGAGTTAATACTCAAGGGTGGTCACCAAAAAAGATTTTTATGCCCAACTTTAGAGTAAAAACATGACAGATTTAAGCCATTACAGAAACATCGGTATATTCGCTCACGTCGATGCTGGTAAAACCACGACTACCGAGCGTATTTTAAAACTGACCGGTAAAATCCATAAAATCGGTGAAGTGCACGATGGTGCTGCAACGACGGACTTTATGGAACAGGAGCAGGAGCGCGGTATTACCATTCAGTCCGCTGCAACCACTTGTTTCTGGAAAGATCACCGTTTCAATATCATCGATACCCCCGGACACGTTGATTTTACCATTGAAGTTTATCGTTCGCTGAAAGTCCTGGACGGCGGTATCGGTGTTTTCTGCGGTTCAGGCGGTGTTGAACCGCAATCAGAAACCAACTGGCGTTATGCTAACGATTCTGAAGTTGCCCGTGTCATTTATATCAATAAGCTGGATCGCATCGGCGCCGATTTCTATCGCGTGGTTAAACAGGTTGAAGAGGTACTCGGCGCTCATCCGCTGGTTATGACCCTGCCTATCGGTACTGAAGACCAATTCTCCGGCGTGGTGGACATACTGACTCGCAAGGCGTGGATATGGGATGATTCAGGAGATCCGTTAAACTACACCATCCAGGATGTTCCTGCCGATATGGTGGCTGATACCGAAAAATGGCGCGAAAAATTGATCGATGAAGTCGCCGACCAATTTGACGACGTTATGGAAAAATATCTTGAAGGTGAAGAACCCGATATTGACACCATCAAACGCTGCATACGCAAAGGCACGATCAATCTGGATTTCTTCCCGACTTTCTGCGGCTCTTCTTTCAAGAACAAAGGCGTACAGTTGGTGCTGGACGGCGTTGTCGATTACTTGCCTAATCCAACCGAAGTCAAACCACAACCTGAAGTGGATTTGGAAGGCAACCCGACCGGTAATTTCGCAATCGTTGACGCCAACAAGCCGTTGCGCGCGCTGGCGTTTAAGATTATGGACGACCGTTTCGGCGCATTGACTTTCTTGCGTCTTTATTCCGGCAAACTGGAAAAAGGTACTTCGGTACTCAACACCTTTACCGGCAAAACCGAGCGTATCGGCCGTATTGTGGAAATGCATGCCGACGCACGTAACGAACTGGATTCCGCACAAGCCGGTGATATTGTTGCCGTTCTCGGTATGAAGAACGTACAAACCGGTCATACGCTGTGTGACCCGAAATTCCCGGCAACGCTGGAGCCTATGGTATTCCCTGATCCCGTTATTTCCTTGGCGATTACGCCAAAAGATAAAGGCGCATCTGAAAAAATGGGCATCGCTCTGGGTAAAATGATTCAGGAAGACCCTTCCTTCCATGTTGAAACCGATGAAGACAGCGGCGAAACCATCCTGAAAGGCATGGGCGAGTTGCATCTTGACATTAAAGTCGACATTCTGAGACGTACTCACGGCGTTGATGTTATCGTTGGTAAACCACAGGTGGCCTACCGCGAAACCATTACCAAATCGGTTGAGGATGAATACACCCACAAGAAGCAATCAGGTGGTTCAGGTCAATACGGCAAGATCAACTACATCATTGAGCCGGGCGAGCCAGGCAGCGGTTTTGTCTTTGAATCAGCGGTTACCGGCGGTAACGTACCACGCGAATACTGGCCTGCTGTTGAAAAAGGCTTTAAGAGCATGCTGGATAAAGGCGTCCTGGCCGGATTCCCTTGTTTGGACTTTAAAGTTATTCTAACTGACGGTGCTTTCCACGCAGTTGACTCCTCCGCGATTGCGTTTGAAATTGCGGCGAAAGCGGCTTTCCGCCAGTCGATTCCAAAAGCCGGTCCACAGTTGATCGAACCAATCATGAAAGTGGATACATTCACCCCATCCGATCATGTCGGTGATGTTATCGGCGACCTTAACCGTCGTCGCGGCATGATTAAATCCCAAGATCCGGGCGTAACAGGCGTTCGCATTAAATCAGATGTGCCGCTCAGCGAAATGTTCGGCTATATCGGTGACTTGCGCACGATGACCTCAGGACGCGGGCAGTTCTCTATGGAATTCTCGCACTATTTGCCATGCCCTAAGAATGTCGCTGAAGAAGTCATCAAAGAAGTAAACGAACGCAACAAAAAGAAATAAGCGGTCCCCGACTCGTCTACGGACTATTTATCCGGTCCGTAGACGAGTATTTTTTCGAACAGATATGCCTTGCCTGTCCGGCATTTTTATCATCAACAGCAACAAGCTTTCATCAGCTTTTCGCTCATGTCACATGAATTCGATCTCTAATCTCCATGCCTACATTCGATATTATTGAATGATTCAGGTAATTTTTGATTGTATTTTTCAAGCAGGGTAATACCGTCCATCTCACCATAAGCAAAATACTGCTTTTTAAACAAAAACGTTATGAACAAATTAAATTGGATGCTATTGGGGCTTGTCTTGACAGTATCGCTTGCCGATTGTGCCGGCAGCAGAAGTTATGAAAGCACCGGTGAATATATTGATGACACAATTCTTACCACTAAAGTCAAAACGTCAATACTGGGCGATTCCAGCCTTAAGGTCATGCAGATTGATGTCGAAACTTTCAAGGGCGTCGTTCAGCTAAGCGGATTTGTTGATTCAAGCAATGCCGTCACCAGAGCGGTAGAACTGGCAAGAACTGTTAGAGGCGTAAAAAGTGTTAATAATAGTTTGATAGTTAAATAATCACGGGTATTTAACATGGGGGATACTTTTGTTATCAGACCAATCAAAGGCCCGCATTTCGAATAGGCATTGTCGTTGCTGTAGAAGCTTTCTACTTCGGGAGCTTGCAGCCTATATCTATTTACCTGATTTCTTTGCCAGGGCAAAACCTTTTTGCAGCACACCCTCCTTGTAATATTTACTCGAATCAATATTCCAGTCCTCAGGCCTGACAATATTCTTGATAGTGTACACCTCACCCCTTTTATCCGTGACCATTTGAGATAAATCAAGCACTTTTTCCGGCACCGGGTTTTTATCTTCATCCAGGATGATAATGACCTTAGGGCGTAACTTGATTTCTTCATTGACTTCGACCACTATCGCAATCGCCTGATTTGTCATGACAACCAGACATCCGGGTGGGTATACGCCCAGGCTTTCTATAAATTTGACCACTAAATTCTGGTCGAAATGCGTACTGGTCATTGTTGTTATGATATGCGTCGCCTCAAGATGAGTCCTACCTTTTTGATGTATCCTGTTACTGGTGATGGCATCATAGGCATCGACAATGGCAATCATTTTGGCAAAATCCGAAATGCCATTACTTTTAAGTTGGCGGGGATAGCCTTTTCCGTCTAAACGTTCGTGATGAGTCAATGCCGTTTCTATGACACTTGGCGGCATGTGATCACTGGATTTTAACAACTCGTAACCCAGTGTTGTATGAGACTGCATGATCAACAGTTCTTCCGGTTCCAATATGCCCGGCTTATGAAGAATTTTAAGCGGCACCAGCATCTTGCCCATATCAAACATCATGCCGCAAAGACCGAGAATATTAATATTTTTTTCAGGTAGATTAAGATGTCGGCCAAGAACTATCGATAAAACACAAACATTCAAACTGTGTTGTGCCGTATATTGATCCTTGTTTTTTAATTGCGTGAGCCATAACATGGCGTCTGGGGACTGTAGAATACTATTAACGCATTCTGCAACGGCTTGTTTGGCGAGCCAACCATCAATTGAGCCGCCTTTTGCGGCTCTTTGCATGAAATCTGCGACCAATGCTTCTGTGTTGGCATAGGTTTTTTCCGCCCGAATAATTTCTTTTTCAAATACACCTAATTTTTTAGGGGGCGAATTATTGTTCAAGATCACCCGGCGGTAATTTTCCTTTTTAGCGCTATCGTCAGCATCCATTGCTTTGCTTCTCTTTTTTCTCCTTGTCATGTCAACATATACGTACTGACACAACTCTCTGATAGCCTGAATCTCTGCTTTGGTTTTTAATTCGAATCCTTGAAATAAAAAAGGTGTTTCAAGCCAGGGCCGGTCCAGCTCAACAACATACATACCCAATACCAATTGACTGACTGGCGTATATACCTTCTCCAGCGAAGAAATAACAGTACTTGTTAGGTTTTGTTTAGCCTTCTTTGAACGAAAAGGCCACCAGTCTTTAATAAGCATTATCTATCCCAGAAATAATTCGGAATTACCAACTTGAATAAACATAATAGACACTTTATTGATTTAGTAAAGGTCTGGAGCCCATAGATGAACATTTAATTTTTTTGTTATTGACATTATTTTTTATTTATTCATTAAAAATAATATTCAAGCAATGCTGGCAATATGGATTGATGATTCTTTGTTGCACAGCCTGAAAACCCGGCATTCGTTGACAGTAGCTCAGATAGCTAAAACCAAATACGGGGTCAAAATGAACATCCAAATGCGCCGGAAAAGCGGTTAGACTCTGTTTTCCTCTGGGCATCCGGCTATATAAGCTTATAGCCTTGCGATGAATGAGCGGATTGCGGATCGGTTTATTTAAGACCATGCAATCTTTCTCCATTCACCCTGAGTTTATAAGGCTAAAGAAGAAAGATTACACGCTCGTGAATCTATTGATAGGTTAATTGAAAACACACATCAACTTTCAGGAGGGAATCAATTAAAGCCGACTCCCGGTCTCCTGAATCAATCAATTACCGTATAGTTTCCGAAGAAGGTCATAATATTAATGAGTTGAATATCATCTGGGCAAATCGGAGCTACCCATCAAAAACTCATCCACAGCACGGGCAGCTTGCCTGCCTTCGCGTATCGCCCAAACAACCAGTGACTGGCCGCGGCGCCCGTCACCCGCGGCAAAAATTTTGTCGACACTAGTGCGGTATTGTTTGTCGTTTGCCTTAATCTGGCCCCGTCCATCACGTTCAACACCAAGCTGCTCGAGCAATCCTTCATGTACCGGATGCACAAAGCCCATCGCCAACAGTACCAGATCGGCATCAAGGGTAAAATTACTGTCCGGCACTTCACTCATTTTCCACTGCCCGCCCTCTTGCTTCCATTCGACTTGTACGGCATTAAGATGAGTGACTTTACCGTCTTTTCCGCTAAGGCTTTTAGTGTTAACACTCCAGTGCCGCTGGCAGCCTTCCTCTTGAGAAGAAGAGGTACGCAGCTTGTTCGGCCAATTCGGCCAAGTCAGCAGTTTATTCTCTTTTTCAGGCGGTTTCGGCAAAATCTCGATTTGAACAACCGACGCAGCACCCTGACGTATTGACGTGCCTATGCAATCGGAGCCGGTATCACCGCCGCCGATAACAACGACATGCTTGCCTTTGGCGCTAATCGCAACGTCTTCGGCTATGGTATCGCCTGCTACACGCTTGTTTTGCTGGCGCAAAAAGTCCATCGCAAAATGCACGCCCTCATACTCGGAGCGCCCGATCGCTTCCAAATCACGCGGTTTTTCCGAGCCGACGGTTAACACCACCGCGTCAAACTCGGCCAATATTTTTTGCACAGGAATATTCTTGCCGATATGGCTGTTGGGCCTGAACCTGACACCTTCGGCCTGCATTTGCGCAATACGCCGGTCAATCAAGTGCTTTTCCATCTTGAAATCAGGGATGCCGTAGCGTAACAAGCCGCCGATACGATCATTCTTTTCATACAGCACAATATCATGGCCGGCACGGGCGAGTTGTTGAGCACAAGCCAATCCCGCAGGACCACTACCAATCACCGCTACGCGCTTGCCGCTACGCTGCACTGGAATCTGCGGTATGATCCACCCCATTTCCCAGCCTATATCAATGATTGCGCACTCAATTGATTTGATGGTTACGGGCTGATCATTCAAATTCAGCGTACAAGCGGCTTCACAAGGCGCGGGACAAATACGTCCGGTAAATTCCGGAAAATTGTTGGTGCTGTGCAAAATATCCAGAGCGCGCCGCCAATCGCCGCGATGGACCATTTCGTTCCAATCGGGGATTATATTATTGACAGGACAGCCGTTATGGCAAAAAGGAATGCCGCAATCCATACATCTGGCGCCTTGCTGTGCCATTTCGGCATCGCTGGGCGTCAGCGTAAATTCGCGATAATGTTGGATACGCTCGCCGGGTGCAGCATAATGCCGTTCAGCGCGGGAAATTTCCATAAACCCAGTTGGTTTACCCATCTTTAAATACCTTCTGAAAAAAAACAGTTACGCTGTCGCGGATGTTTGTAATGCCTGAATCTGTTTGAGTGCTTCGCGGTAATCAACCGGCATGACTTTTACAAACCGCGGCAGATAATCGTGCCAATGCTCCAGAATATGTTGCGCCCGTTGACTTCCCGTATAGTGCTTATGATTTTGTATCAACTGTTTCAAGCGCCGTGCATCATGACGGGTCATATCGGTCATGATATGAACGCGCCCGTGCATTTCCAGGTCGCCGCCCTGATGAGCAACGGCTTCCAGTGTTTCATCTTCGACCGGAATCGGTTCGAGTTCAACCATAGCCATATTGCAACGTTTGTTAAAGCTGCCGTCTTCGTCCAATACATAAGCCACGCCGCCCGACATACCCGCTGCAAAATTGCGTCCGGTTTGTCCCAGCACAACAACCACACCGCCGGTCATATATTCACAGCCATGATCGCCGACACCTTCGACAACGGCGATAGCACCGGAATTACGAACTCCGAAACGCTCACCGGCAATGCCATTAAAGTAACATTCACCGCTGATCGCTCCGTATAGCACCGTATTGCCGACGATAATATTTTCAGCCGGATCAATCGCGCATTCCTTAGGTGGGAAGATTGAGATACGCCCACCGCTCATGCCCTTGCCGACATAATCATTGCCGTCACCTTCGAGCTCAATGCTAACGCCTTGCGCCAGGAATGCGCCGAAGCTTTGTCCGGCGGTGCCTTTCGCATATATGGCTATCGTGTCATCGGGCAAACCTTTGTGTCCATAGCGTTTGGCGACTTCACCCGACAACATTGCTCCGAAGGTACGGTTAATGTTGCGAATCGGTGTGTTGATGATGACCGGCTGTGCGTTTTCCAGAGCGGGCTGGGCTTGTGCAATCAAAACATGATCCAGCGCGTTCTCCAAACCGTGTTCCTGACGTTCGGTATGATAAACGGCGGTCTCACTGTCAACTTCGGGTTTATAGAAAATCCGGCTAAAGTCGAGACCATCGGCTTTCCAGTGATTAAGCGCAGGCTGCATGTCCAGTTTATCGGAACGACCTATCATTTCATTAATAGTGCGGAAACCCAGCTTCGCCATCCAGCGCCTGACATCCTCGGCAACCAGGAAGAAATAATTGACGACATGTTCCGGTTGACCAGTAAAGCGCTTTCTGAGCTCAGGGTCTTGTGTTGCAACACCGACCGGGCAGGTATTCAAATGACATTTGCGCATCATTAAACAACCTGACACGATCAACGGCGCAGTAGCAAAACCGAATTCGTCAGCACCCAGTAACGCGCCGATCACTACATCACGACCTGTGCGCAAACCGCCGTCGACCTGCACCGCAATACGTCCGCGCAAGCGGTTAAGCACCAGCGTTTGATGCGTCTCCGCCAAGCCGATTTCCCAAGGCAAACCTGCATGTTTGATCGAAGTCATCGGACTTGCACCGGTACCGCCGTCATAACCGGCTATCGTGACATGATCGGCATGGGCTTTGGAAACACC
>SXIP01000099.1 GCA_005772825.1 Methylococcaceae bacterium
CGGCAGGGATTGCCGAAATCCAGACGCCACGGATGGCAAGGCTTGGATCACATCCCTGTGACCTGGATACCGGCAGTCCACTTGTGCCCCAGAGGGTATGCCGGTATGACGCGCTGTTGGAATTAAGTGATAGGTGGTAAGAGGGTTAACCATTGATAAGGGTCGATTCCAGCATTTGGATTGATTATTACCGTGACACGATACGCTGGCGACCGCTAAGCTAGCGCTAATTAACCAATGGAGCGTAAACGATGAGTACCGTCCTAAAACCGCGTTTTACTGCCGATGAATATCTACAGTGGGAAAGCGAACAAAGCGAAAAGCATGAATACTTGGCTGGTGAGGTGTTTGAGGTATTTGCGATGGCTGGAGCGCGGCGTGAGCATGTCGTGGTCAGCGGTAATATGTTCGCCGCTTTTAAGCAAGCACTGCGCGGCAGCGGTTGCCAAGCTTATATCGCCGACATGAAATTACGGGTCGAGCAAGCGGACGCTTTTTTTTATCCTGACGTTATGGTGTCCTGCTCGGCGCAAGACCGCCGTGCCGGACTTTATTTGTCCGAACCTAAGCTCATTGTCGAAGTCTTGTCCGACAGCACCGCCGCATTTGACCGGGGCGGCAAATTCGCTGCTTACCGCAGTCTGCCGTCATTACAAGAATACGTCATCATCGACATTGCCGACCGCCGCGTGGAATGCTACCGCCGCACCGCCGACAACGGCTGGTTATTGCACGATTACACCGGCGAACAGATTTGCCAGTTTACGTGCATAGGAGTCACGATGGCTTTGGCTGAGGTTTTTGAAGATGTGGTGGCTGAAGATGAAGATGCTGTGGGCTAGCCGCCAGGAAGTTAATGCCATTTTATCAATGGCTTTCTGTGAGTCAGGATGCTACCCCGAGAATAACCGAGCCTGCTTTGAAAACGGCGGTAGCCGAGCACCCAAGTGACAAATTCAGCGTTTCGATGCTTTCATTGGTTACCGTTGCTGTCACAGAATCACCGCCGCTGAGTTCTATCACAACTTCCGAATTAACGGCGCCTTTTTGAATGCGTGAAACCGACCCTTTTAATTGGTTTCGCGCAGAGAGACGATAACCGCCGAAATCGGTTATGACGATGATTTGTGGGGCCTTGACGAGCGCCACTACATCGACGCCGGTTTTAATCGCTAACGACTCTGCCGATTCTTTAGTGATTGTTGCGACAATGTTTTCTCCTCCTTTCAAACCGACCACAACGGTGACATTAACCGCACCGATAGCAACATCGGTGACTTTTCCGAAAAATTGGTTACGCGCACTTGCTTTCATGATTAACCTCTTAAATAAAAATACGAAATCCTGGTTGTTCGCCAGTCGTTGGTTGATTTGCTCAAGGAAGCGGCCATGCTCTTCCTGAATCTGGACAAATAATTGTAGAAAGGATTTACCTGCTGGAGTCAGTCGTGTTCCACCGCCTGTGCGGCCGCCGATTGCAGTAGAAATCAAAAGCTTTGGGGATAAATTGTTGGCACGCTCAATCATATCCCAGGCACCCTTGTAAGTCAGGCCGACATCTTTGGCCGCCTGATTAATGGAACCCGTGTTTTCAATGGCTGCGAGCAGACGAAACAGGCGCTCGCCCAAGCCGCCTATCAAGCGTATATCACCTTCTACCAGATTGGGTAGTATTGGTTTGTTCTTTGCAGGCACCTCGGGGTCAGGCAATAAAGAACTCATAATCTGTACAAAAACTCCTCGCTAGTGTTTGGTCATTGTCAGCGTTATCAACAAGGGCGGATATAGGCTGAATTGAAGAATGACCATACTATGCCAAGGCGTGTTTTTCAAGCACAGAAAGATTTAGCGGGGGATTCGAGCGTAAGGTTTCTTGTTTATGGGTGAGAACCCAGGTGAGTCCTGATTTTTTGGGCCAAACGTTTTAGCTCTAAAGAGATGTGATCAAGTTCTGCATGGGTTTTTGTGATAACGGTCAAGACGACTTCTTTTCCGACATGGGTTATCAAAACATCGCCTTGAGAGCCGCGCACCATGATTTGTTCGATACCGCCCGCAAATTCCCGGGCGCTGTGAGAGCCGGTTGAATACAATGCTGCGCTGAGGCCGCCGAGATTATCTTCACTCATGCCTTCCGGCTTGGCGGAAGCCAGGACCAGCCCGTCGCTTGATACAACCGCGGATGCTTCAATATTGGCGAATGTTCGGTTTAAGTCTAAAAGTATGGAGTGCATGGCGATAATTTCCAGGTTGATTACTAAATAGTTTCAATAGGACGGAATGTCTAGTTATCAAGCTTAGTAGACTGTGCCAGTATTATCCAGATCAAGTCAAAAATATTTTTCATTACGAAGGCGTGAAAATAAGCAAAAGTGTCCGGTTACTGCAAGTTATAGTTAATCAGCACATCTAACTCCCTGTGGAAATCCTTTTCCCCCTATCCGTCCCTTGTCCTGCCTTGGTGATTACGTCATTGCGACGTATTGCTTCTGGGCTTGGTGCCGTGTCGCACGGTTAACTCATGAGTGCCCAACAGTCCGTCTATTTCAACTGGATAGCAAGACCGCCTGCTGCCGCAGGATCGGCAACGGGTACGATTTCGGTGTGAGTGAAACCGTTGTGCTTATGAGTCAGCGGTACGACAGGATTGCTGGTGTTGAAAGGAACCGTTGCAGTAAAGCCGCGTGGGTCGGCCGTGGTGGCGAAAATGCCAGTTTTGCCCCAAGCTTGCGTGGTGTTAACCGCATTGGCGACCGTCGGGCTACCCAGGTCGTCGGCGAAGGCTTTCAGCAGTTTGGTTTTGAGTGCCCATTGTGCGTCGCCAGGCCGGGTAGTGCGGTAAATAACCGCGCCTTCGGCCCAGTGCGGATAGACGCCTGCCGCTACATTTTCCAGGGTCGGTGCATAGCCGTCGATGCGGATATAGCGCCATGGATCGCCGCCGGTACCTGTGTTGGTAACCGAGCTGTTGCGGTCCGCGCTGTTGATAGCGATACCCCAGCGTTTGGCGTAACCGGAGCCGTCTACCACATTGTTGAAGCCGGTTGCATTAGTGCCGTTCTGCCAGTCTTTCAGCAGATTTCCGGTATCCGCAGCGCCGCCCGGTGATTTGACGATAGGCAATGTGGCGTCCTCGTCTACTGCATTATCAATAGTTTTTGCCGCCGGCGGGAAAGCGTTTACCGCGCCCGGATAGTTGAGGAACTTGGAATAGGCAACGGCACCGATTGCCGCGCCTTTATTGCGTCGGCCTACCGCAACGGGTGTCAGGTTGGTGCCGGTTGTTGATTCCTTGTACGGCGCTGCAACGCCTGCATCGGCAAGAATACTGCTGTCCAGCAAGGTTTTAACGCTATTACCGTCGGTTTTGTCGATAATCTTGACTTGATCCCAGGCGCCGATTTTACCTGCCAGCAACGATGCGAGAACATTGCGGTTAAGGTTAGGCAGGCTGTTCTCGTCGTAGCTGCCTATAACGACGCTGCCGGGGAGCGTACCGGCTCTTTTTTGAGCGGCTTGCAGCACTTTATATAAATCCAGCGTCACGGCCACGCCGTATACCAGGCCGCCGGTAGGAACCACGGTAAAGGCGCTGCTGCCGGTTTTAGGTACTTGTTTGAGTGTTAGCGGCCAGCCGGCTTCGGGTAATCCGGTCGTCAACTGGTTTACCTGCTCGGGATAATTTTCCGTACCGGGTTTCAGCAGAATATCGGGATCAACACCCAGAAAACCGCCATCGGACAGTTTTTTGACTAGGTATTTACTGGCATTAGAGCCGTCGATGGTTTTTTTCCATTGCTTGGTGCCGTTTGCATCCCAGGCTGTTTTGGGAAGGCCTACAATGTTCAGATGTTCCAGCAGTATGCCGCCGACCAAAGGCACAACACCGTAACCGGCTGCACCGTAGGAGCGTTTTTCCAGCAGGATTTTTTTGCCGGCCAGTCCTGAGCCGAGATTGGCGTTGCCGGTAAAATAAAAACTGGTCCAGCGTGCGCCCACGGAGCCTGTTGCAGGATCGACATCAGCGAAGGTATCCAGGGTGCCCGGCGCCGCCAGCGTGGTTGAGACAACCTGGCCGTATGCCTTGTCTTGCGCCGCACCGCCTGAGGTATAGACGGTAATGTCCGGTTTGCCGTTTTGCCACGGCGTGAGTGCTTGCGCGCTTTGCGCCCCGGCGAGTAAAGAAACGGCCAAGGCCAGTGTGTTTAATTTTTTCATAATTAATACCTTTTGCTGATAAGTAACATGTAACGAGTTATAAAGCGGACAAGTCTGATGACTTGATACTTAACTCCTATCGCAGTAAACGTGCCATATCTTAATGTTATGATTTATAAGGTATTTATTTGTTAATATGATGGATGGGTGTTTTTCAGTAAGCAATAGTTGCTGATCAGGTGCGCACTGGGCAACAGTTGTTAGTGTTGAGAAACCGGGCGGTCAGGACCGGTTATCGAGGGCTTGATATGCTAAAACCAGATACCGGCATGAAAATTTGTCATTTAATATTTAACTGTATGGGCTGCTAGAGTAACGGTTTACCATAAATCATAAGTTCATAGTTGATATTGCATGGATAAATACAGGGATTCTGAAAAAATTAACGACAGTCCGTCGGTTTTTTACGGCAAGC
Source organism: Methylococcaceae bacterium (assembly GCA_005772825.1). GTDB lineage: Bacteria > Pseudomonadota > Gammaproteobacteria > Methylococcales > Methylomonadaceae > SXIP01. The sequence goes on from SXIP01000099.1 coordinate 4,634, forward strand.
CGCTGATTACCTTGCCTGATCCTGATTCTCACGCTATCTCGATCAGAGCAACGGCGCTGGTTTTTAACGATCCTGCCTCGATTCGCCTGCTGGACTATATTGAGCGGATTGCGCCGAGCGATGCGACCGCGTTAATTATCGGCGAAACCGGCACCGGTAAAGAGCTGGTCGCCCGGCAAGTACACAAGCTGAGTCACCGGCAGGAAGGACCATTTATAGCGATTAACTGCGGTGCATTTTCCGAATCATTAGTGGAAAGCGAATTATTCGGTCATGAGCGCGGTGCCTTCACC
>SXIP01000100.1 GCA_005772825.1 Methylococcaceae bacterium
CAACGGACAGCCTCGCGCCGATGTCCATGACCCTCTGAGCGATACCTTCATCAACAAAGTCCTCTTCGACAACTACGGCACCACTGTCGGTTTTATTTCCATCCCCGACATCAACGGCAACGGCGTCGCCGAACTGGTGCGTCTCCGGGAACAACCCGGTCCGCAAAAACTGTTTGCCGAAGTGCGTGATGGCAGGACAGGGGTGTTGCTTCAAGGGATGTATTTTTAAGGCTTTTAGCTTTTCCCTCTGTCAAAAGCAGCCGGTATGGAGCCTGCGTAATACGGGATTTCATAGCTCCGATGTCCCGTATTCTGTTACACTTCATACCGGCTACTGGCAATTATTGAGACCGAGGTTACAGGGATGCAACCCATTCATGGTAGTCTTTTTGGGGCAGCAACATTTGAAGCGATAAAAAGCCGTTTCTGTTTCATGGCACCATAAGTAACGCGCAATAAATGACCGATTTGAGATAACTTTATTTCCCCTTTGAAAAATGGGGATTGAAGGGGGATTTATTTAACAAAATCTCGCTTGGCCCGTCTTTTTCAAAGAGGTGAAGCCATTTCGTGGTTATAGAAGACTTAGGAGATAAAGCTTCATTTGTTTTCCCTCTCCCCAACCCTCGCCCTGGGGGAGAGGGAGTAGAGTGTCGCTTTATCAACTCCGCTGTCTATATTTTATTTATTGCGATTTACCATAGATCATTACAAACCACCATGAAAGCATTATTTGTCTTGATAGTTCTCGCTTTGTTGACCGGGTGTAGCAGTCTCACATTGGCGTTAAAGTCGGTGCAGGACTTTTATTCCTCCATACCACTATCTAAGGGTGCTGAAATGGCCCCGGTTGCTAAGGTCCAGGCTTCCAAACGACAAGCGCCGGTTCGTGCAGATACGTTGCCGCCATCGTCAACAACGGATTTTTCGAGGGCTATAAGTACGCCGTCAACCTTATCAACGGTCGTTCCGCCACCGGTTATTGATCCGGGTCCGTTTTCCCCAAGCAAGATTCTTAAGATCGGCTCACGCGGCGAGGCGGTGCTGGCGTTGCAGAAACGACTTGCCGAACTTCGGTACGAGGTGGGCGCTGTCGATGGTTTTTACGGTCAACAGACCTGGCAGGGTGTCGTGGCGTTTCAAAAGTACGCAAAGTTGAAGCGCACCGGTACGTACACGCTGGAAACACAGAAAGCGCTGCACACGGCAACGCTTCCTGAAGGGCGGTATCCGGAATTGGGTTTGCCTCGCATCGAGGTAGATCTTAGCCGTCAGTTGCTGTTGTTTTTTGATGAGCACGGGCTTGATCGTGTTATCTCGGTGTCAACGGGCTCGAATCGCAAGTATTGCGAATTATCGAAAAAATCGGAAAAAGAGGTGTGTGGCGTGGCTCGCACGCCGCGAGGCAAGTTTCGCATTCTATGGAGAATTCCGGGTTGGCGCGAAAGCGATCTGGGCAAGCTTTATAACCCGTTGTATTTCAATGGCGGATTCGCAATTCACGGTTCGCCGCTGGTTCCGGCCAGCAATGTGTCCCATGGTTGTGTCCGGCTCTCGATAGCAACATCAATGTGGTTTTACGACACCGTTAAAAACGGTACGCCGGTCATCGTGTTTGATTGATTTTTGCACAGGTGTTGTTGTTTGCTATGATTTTGCTTATACAGTGGGGAATATATTCATAAGGAAGTCGACAGGGGCTCTTAATTGCACTTTCGCTTTGCTCCGGCTGTACTTTTAAAATTACCCGTCCATGACCGATCATGGCTTGAACTAATACAATTTTTGATGTGTCAAAGCGGGCTTAATCATTCCATAAAAAGCGTTATATGGGTTAAAACTTTGAACGAGCAACCATTAAAAAACATGAAGAATGACGAAGATATAATCATCGCATCAAGACGCAAGTTTCTAAAGAAGCTGGCTTGTGGCTCTTTTCTGGCATTGGGCGGCTCCGAGGTTGCAACAGCAGCCGTTCGACATGTGATCTATCCGGCTCGGCACGGACACCACCATGCACATGCACATGCACATGCACATGCGCAATCCAGCCATGCCCCGGCGCGACATGCTTACTCGCGCATTGTGACGCCGCAAACGCACGCTCCGACGTCTTATCTGCGTAGTCCCGGACACAAGATGCTCTCCTTTGAACACACGCATACCGGCGATAAATTAAAACTCACTTATTTTGAGCGCGGCAGGTACATCAAGGAAGCCTTGCAAGAAATCAATTACCTGCTTCGTGACTTCCGTACCGATGATATTCACCCGATTGATACGGCTTTGCTGGATCAATTGTTTTTTCTAAAGCAAACCCTGGGCGTTAATAAGCCTTTTCATATCATCTCCGGTTATCGTTCGCCGCATACCAATGCCCTGTTACGCAAATACAGCCACGGTGTTGCCGAACACAGTTTTCATACACAGGGCAGGGCGATTGACATCCGGCTGGAAGGCGTATCATCGAAAATGATTAGAAATGCGGCGCTGAGTCTGGCGCAAGGCGGCGTGGGTTATTATCCTCAGGATAATTTTGTCCATTTGGATACGGGTGATTTTAGAACCTGGTAGAGAAGAGGCTGATCAGCTTCGGGCCCGTTAATGATTTGTTTGTATGGCAGGATATTAAAGGCAAATTCAAGCCCTATTGAAATAGTTGCAACGGCGTTTGGATAACAGAGTATAAGTATAGATTCGGGTGGCTTCATTTCATCGGTGATACTGGAAATACCGTGTCGCTGACATGAATTTGAATAAACCCATCAATCGTCTGGAGCAAATACCATGAGCAAAGAACAAAAAAGCAATAAGGAAGACAAGAAAAAACCGGCACTGAGCCCGAAAGAAAAGAAGGCCGCAAAAAAATCCAAAAAAGATTCCAAGAGTTGATAGGGATGTTTTGAGGCGCTTGCTTTAAAAGCCAACCACGATCACTCAAAAAATCATCACTTCAGTTTAGTATTTTCAAACGTCCCCGCACTGTTAATCACACCTGATCATACCGGCTACCCGCTTGTGCCCTTGAGGGTGTGCCGGAGATATAGTTTCATTGGGTTCCCCTCTCCCCAGCCCTCTCCCCGAGGGAGAGGGAGCGCAAGGTCGTTTTATCAATTCCAGTCTATATGCAGACAACAAAGTTAATAAAGGGACACAAATTCCACTTTGGGAGAGGACTGGGCAGAGGGCAATTATATGTCCTTATCCGCTACAACAAACCCGACAAGGCGCATGCATTGTGGAAATCGATGACCTGCGTCAACGGCAGGTGCGTCGCTTCGGCTATATCGGGAAGGCTTGCGGTGTGTGTGGTCATATAGGCGGCAAGGGGGAAAAAATAGCGTTCTTCTTCGGTGAACGCGGATTCCCTGAGTACCGTCTTGTCCGGCCAATCTTTAAGGCGGACCGGCCGGTGCAGTTCATAATCCCTGAGCAGGCGCCCCTGTGAAGCATAGAAAGCGGCTCGGAAAACCAGTTCAGACAGCGGACGCGCCGGGATTTTCGGTATCGCCGTCTCTTTTTTTCGACGCACCATCATTCGCCCTACCTGTACGACTTCTTCCTCGTCGCTGTTGCCGATCAGGCTCACCTCTATTTTCGATAATAGCGCCGCGCAGACCCTGGCAATGCCTGCCGAATCGGCTTCGGAGTAATATTTGTTTTCGCTGGGCACAAGAAACAACGGCGTTTGTCCCGGAAGGGCGCAACGCCTTGCTTGCCGGTCAATCCTGGTTTTTTCGAGCAGGCCGATCAGATGATTGGCCGGGTCAAATACATCTCCCTGTTCAACCTCGATCAAGTCAAGCACTGCGCAAGCATTGTAAAAATCGAAAACCTGCGCTAGCGGCACACCGGTGCTTTCAGCGATGCTCGTTAAAGGTGCGCTTTGTTTGACCATGAATGCGGCGAGTTTAGGATCCTGTTGGCGGTGGAAAAGCCTCGAAAAGTCAGGACTCGATGTCAAGCGTACCGGTATATCGGCACGGCGGTCTTGCAGTAATTGCCCGTTCGAAGCGCAAAGCGCCGCATACCAGAGCAGCTCCTGTAACGGATGCGTTGCCAGCTTGGAAGCCGTTGCCGGGTTCTTCTTATGGATCAGCATCCGTCCGACTTGCACCTCTTGATGACCGGCCGGACGCCAATCAGGAACTGATTCCACTTTCAGGTCAAAGGGTGCGGCGAGACACAGTGCTTGCAATGCTTCGATATTCGACGCCTCCGTATAATAGCGTTGCTCCGATGGAACCAGATAGACATCCGGGCAGCCTGGATGAACACAATGGCGGGTAATACCGTCAGCTATCGCTTTTTGGATTAAGCCCAGGAAATGGAATGCGGGGTTGAAATTGCCTTCTAAAATTGGGTTCATAAATGGAACGGTCACTCCTAAGAGGTAATTTTAAGTGGTCACTTTAGGCCACATGCACCAATTGCGCCAAATTGGTTCATGACATGAAAATTAATTGTCAGGATCAGGTTTTGTCAGACTCAAGGTATGTCAACATCAAGCCAATAAACCAATCTGGACGCGTTATCATCAAAGTTTATCATTGCCACGCCGCATCAATCACGTTGAGCCGATCAATGTATCATTGATGCGCCGCCTTCAACGGCAGATTCAAACTTTCAAGTTAGCGATAGCTATCAAGAATTATTGCACGCAAAGTGCGGACCAAAAGCTGATAACTTTGCAACAAAAATGTGCAATGCGTCTCATATTCTGTGAGAAGTTGGTGCAAGTTAATGCCGTATTACTTTGCTCGCTTTGCCAATCCGGATTTTACTTGAACCGGCACGAGATATGCTTGAGCTTTATAAATGTAGGCAAGTTTCTTTATTAATCGATGCCAATCTACATTTAAGCTTACATTTCAGGCAACTCAAAGTTAAGGAAAAATCAAATGATTAAATTAATCTGGTCTTTAGCATTATTAGCGCCGTTGCTTTTTCCGGGCGTATTATTGGCCGATGAAGCGGCAGTCCCGCCAATCCCGAACAAGGGCGACACCGGTTGGATGATCGTTGCGACGGTGTTGGTTATCCTGATGACGGTGCCGGGTTTGGCGCTGTTTTATGCCGGAATGGTGCGGGCGAAAAACATGCTCTCCATTTTGATGCAGGTATTTATCATCTTCTGCATGATTGCCGTATTGTGGGCTTTATACGGTTACAGCATTGCCTTTACGGAAGGCAACGCATTAGTCGGCGGCTTCAGCAAAGCGTTTCTTATCGGCGTAAAGCCGGAATCGGTGGTAGCCACCTTCAGCAAAGGCGTGTATATACCGGAATATATTTATATGATGTTCCAATTGACCTTTGCCGCCATTACACCGGCTTTGATCGTCGGCGCGTTTGCGGAAAGAATGAAATTCAGCGCCGTGCTGATGTTCATTTTTTTGTGGTTTACTTTTTCTTACTTGCCCATTGCGCACATGGTCTGGTATTGGGCAGGGCCCGATGCCTATACCGATGCCGGAGCGGCGCAAGCGGCGGCTGATACGGCGGGCTTTATTTTCCAAAAAGGTGCGCTGGATTTCGCCGGCGGTACTGTGGTGCATATCAACGCCGGTATTGCCGGATTGGTGGGGTGTTTACTGGTCGGCAAACGCGTCGGCTACGGACGCGAACCGATGGCGCCGCATAATTTACCGATGACGATGATGGGGGCTTCGCTGTTGTGGGTAGGTTGGTTCGGTTTTAATGTCGGTTCAAACCTGGAAGCGAACGGTGCCGCCGGACTGGTGTTCGCCAATACGCTGCTCGCAACCGCTACCGCAACCTTGGCCTGGATGAGTGCGGAATGGATCATGCGCGGCACCCCGAGCATGTTGGGCGCGGCGTCCGGCGCAGTCGCAGGACTTGTCGCCATTACCCCGGCCTGCGGTTGGTCGGGGCCTATGGGGGCGATGATCCTCGGATTGCTGGCCGGTGCTTTGTGCTTTTGGGCGGTGACCGAGTTGAAAAACGCGATGGGCTATGACGATTCGCTCGATGTATTCGGCGTTCACGGTATCAGCGGCATACTCGGTTCGCTGGGCACCGCGTTCGTCGCTTCACCGGCGCTTGGCGGCACCGGCGTCTACGACTATGTAGCGAACGGCGTTGGCGAATATAGTATTTTTAGCCAACTGCTCAGCCAACTTTTGGGCGTTGTTGTCGCTTTGGTGTGGTCCGGTACCGTATCTTTCGGTGCTTACAAGATTGTCGATAAGTTTATTGGTTTACGCGTAGACGAAGAGATTGAGCGTGAAGGCCTGGATATTAACGAGCATGGCGAAACCGCTTATCAGATTGATCGCAGCTTGGGTTAAAGTAAGTAAACCGGATACCTTCCCCATCCTTCCTACCATTAAAGCCTACCTCTTTCCATGAGGGAGAGGGGGCTTAGTCGCTTAGGAACTAGCACAAAATAACTTGAGCGTTTGATTCCCCTCTCCCTAGCCCTCTCCCGGAGGGAGAGGGAACAAGTTGTCGAAGTTATTTCATGCTCGTTCCTTAACTTAATCGCAGTGTCCATTCCCGTGATCCGATCTCCTGCATCCTTGCAGCCTGGTGTCTTCGTGCTGAAAAATACTTTTGCTCTGATTTTGATTAATCAGGGCCGGTGCGCCGGCAACAGTGGAGAGCTTGTAAGCACCGCGTTTTGATGAGGTTCATCTGAAACAAGACCTGCGAGGTATTAAAAATCTCGCAGGTCTTTGACACTAATTACTTTAAGGTTAATTTTCAATACGGCATACACGCTTCAGTATTACCTGCGTAACGGTTATAGAGCATCAACAGCATGGCGATTTCATCTTGTTCCGGTGCGCACCAGTCGCTGATACCCAGGTCTTTCAATACCTGACGGCCTTTTTCATCTTTGTGCATGTCGAACAGGGTATCGGTCAATACATTTTTTAAGGCGGCGTGCTGAGGTGAAACCAGCAGCATGTGATAGGACATGGCGGTTTCACTTTCCTCCAGCACATAAGTGCCTTCCCGGCTTAAGCGCGATAATTGGTGATAGTTCTTTTTGGGCATGAACAATATGTCCGCTTGACCTCTTAACAGAGTTTGCAGGGCTTTAATCTCATTACCGGTAAATACATACTGTAATTGTGATGAATCCAGTTCATATTCATCGCATAAAAAGCGTCCGAGCAAGTACATGAAATCGGTTTCTACGGCGGTGACGACCTTGGCGCCGGCAAATTTCTCAATGGCTTTTCCCGCATCGGCCTGCCGCACAATAATACTGACTTCGTCGCTATCGTTTGAGGGTCTTGCAACCGGAATAAACTGGTGTTCGGAAATCAGCACGCAGGCGTCGAAAGGCTTGGCGAAGACCAGCGCGTTTTGGCTGAGCAGGTCTATTTGGCCGGGCTGTTTTACATCGATATGGATGGCTTTTTCCAGGTGCCGTTGTAAAAAAGTATTGAAGACAAACCAGCCGGTCAATTGCTGGTTATTTTGCAAACTGACGGAAAATTGTAGCTTGCTGTCGGCAGCCTGAGCGGCCTGTTCCGGTATGACGCGAATACGTTTTATCTGCCGAATTTGGCCTGAAGAGGGGGAGGCTTCCGCTTTTGTCTGGGCGGCGGGCTGTGCGATGTCATCGGCAACGCCTGCCTGTGGATCGTTAAAGTAGCGGTTTAATCCGGTCATTTTAAATAACATGCTGACCATGCGATTCAAATTACGGACTTCTATGCGAATTTTACGTCCACGCCAAAATTCCAGCGCTTTCATCAATTGAGCCAGTCCCATCGAATTGATGCGCTCGATTTCCGAAAAATCGAGCACCACACAGATGGCCGAAAAAGTGGCTTCGCTCAGGTTATTCAGTACCGGACCCGCGCTTACGTCAATCTGGCCGGATAATTTATATTCATGGACCAGGTCATCCTTGCGCACAGGCGTTATTGTCAATAGGGGGATCATAGCGCTTCTCCAATAGTTTTTTGCTGGTTGCCTGATACTTTATCGATGATGTCCTCGCTATAGCTTTCAAAATGCTCCAGGACATCCGCTTCGCTCATGGCTTCATTAAGTTCGTTATGGTAGAAAAACTGAAAGCCGTTGTCGCTGTCATGGCTGGACTCACGGGTCAGCGACCACAGCAGGGTAACCTGGGTTTTTTGCTGAGGGTAGACGCGCACTTGCAGGTAGTCGCATATCCGCCAGATCAGGTACATGCCCGCACCGCCTACGCCCGCTTCCAGGCCGGCCTGTGCGGTGTTCAGCAACAATCGTTTCAGAAAGATGACCGGAGTAAACGTGCCCCAATGGTCGGTGACCATCAGCCCCAGACATTTGTCATCTTTGACCAGATCGATGCGTATGCCTTCGGAAGGGCTAATGTCGCGTTCTGTGCCTTTGGCGTACAAGGGTCGGTTTTGTCCATCTCTGGGTGCTCCGTAGAGACTGTTTTCCAGCAGTTCATCCGCCATCAGAATAACGATACCTTGCATTTCAATGGAAAGTTGTGTTTCTTCCTGTAACAGGCCGGTAATTTCCTGCAAGATAAACTGCTTGTCATCACTGTGCGACAGCACATACTGCCGTTGTAGATCGGGGTGGGGCAGCCATTGGAAAACATCATCACCGGCAATCGGACGGTGTTGATGCAGGAGTTTTTGCCAGCCGAGTTCGCGCATAAATTCCTGCTGGGCGGGTAATACCCGACGTATCCCGTGAACACAGAGTTGCGGCAGTAAATCGATCATCTGCCCTTCGTCGTAAGTGACCACGACATGCTGACGGGAAACCGATTCGCCCAGTCGTTCCGCCGTATAATCCAGGAAATCATTGCCGCTGATCTGGATAAGATCCTGTTTGTCCGGCGCATGCGTCGGCGTGGCGGTGGTATAGGCGATGCGTTGGGTATGTTCGACTAGCATCAGGGTGACGTCATCGCTGAAGGTATCGCTTTGGCAATGGGCGCGTAAACGCTCGAAAAAGATTTTCTGGATTAACGGCATCGGCGCATCAAGCACGTCATAAAGCAGTTCTTCTATAGCGTCAAAACCGAAGGCTTTGCCTTCCGGCGATTCTTCTTCAACGATGCCGTCAGTGAACATAAACAGGCGGTCATTGGGTTTAAGCTCCAGGCTCATTTCTTTATAGACCGGATCCTCCACTTTACCTAAAGGCAGGCCTTCAGCTTCGATTACACTCCAGCTTTCCGTTTGCGCCGTCCATAAATACGGGAATACATGACCGGCATTGGCGATGCGGCAATGTCCGGTGCGACCATCAAGGCTGCAACACAGCATCGTCATGAACATACTTTCATGCCGTACCGCCAGCAAGGCGTTGTTAATATGCTCCAGCATCGCCGCCGGATCGGTCTCGCCCTGATTCAGCAACTGATGCACACTCATTTTAGCGGCGCTGACCAGAATACCTGCCGCTACCCCATGACCGCTGACGTCGCCGACTAAAAACACCGAGTGACGACCATCGACTTCGTAGTAATCGTAGTAATCGCCACCGACCTCGGTGGATGTGGTGAGTTTGACCAGGCCGTGTATGCCGGGTAATTGGAACGCGGGTTCCGGCAGCATGGCTTTTTGTAAAAGCGCCGCATGAACCACTTCCTGTTGCAAGCGGTCGCTTAAAATCGCCGATTGTTCCAGGGCCGACGACAACGATTCCATGACCAATTTACGCACGGTAACATCAATGCCGGTGGCGCATACAAGCAGCGGTTTTTGGCTGGCAGGGTCTTTAATCAAGGTATTTGACCATTCGACGGTCAACTGATCGCCGCTGCGTATCGTGAAAGGGGTTTCCATCGTACTTTCCGCCTGGCCAGCAAACATGGTGCTGTAAGTTTGGCGTAACTGTTTCTGCTCCGCTTCGGGAATGAACAGTTCGAAGAAGTTTTTGCCTATTGCGTCCTGCGCCGACCAGCCGGACAATTCCTGGGCATATTGGTTAAACAAGGCGATATCGCCGGTTTGATCAACCGCGATAATCAGCGCTTGCGAGGTGTTGATGACATTTTCACTGAACTGTTTTTCTTTGACCAATGCTTCTGTGGTGGTTTTGACCCGCTTGATAATCGGCTTGAAAATCAACAGGCCTTCCAGCAACAAGGTCAGCAAGGTTGTGATGTAAACGTACTCCTCCCAGCGCATGGCTTTCTGTATTTCTGTTGAAGCCTCCACTTCGTATTGCTTGACGGCGGCATTCAGCGTTCTTAACAGACGGTTAGGCGCTTCATTGAGAATGTATTGCAGATAAGGACTATCCAGACTGGTGCGTTGATAAGAGTCGCTGACTAAAAGATTGTTCAGGGTTTTTACGTAATTGCGCACCTGTTCATCAAGAACATTGGGTTGTTCGAAATACATTTTGCGCATGGTGTCCGACAATGCCGAAGGCAAGCCCATTTCTTTGTTGCCGTTGATCAAGCCTTCATGCGATTTCAGCATTAAATCGGCGACTTTGGTCAGTTCCTCGCGCACCAGCGCTTTAGCCTCTGGATCCTGTTCGGCGACCAAACGTAGTGCAAACAACGCACCGCGTTGGGACAGCATGCGTTGCCGACCGCTGACATTGACAATCACGCCGCTTTTTTCATTAATACCGAGCAAGTTGTTCATAATGAAAAAGGCTGAGGTCGACAAACCGGCAATCAGCAATAAGGCCAATGTATAACGGGTCCACATATTTCCCGATAAAAAATTGATCTTTGCATTTTCCGGCGGTGTAAACAGCTGTTCAACTTTGTTTTCCTGACTCTTTTTAGGGCGGGAAAACAGAAATTTACCTGTTGATTTGGTTTTTTGCATCATACTCTCCATTTGGAAGTGATGTATATCAGTCGATGAAGGATAGCGTTTGGTTGATTAAGATCGGACAATACTGAGTTTTCAGTGCTGTTAACCGCTGCCGGACTGAGTTCGTGCCGGATACCGGTTTTTTTATAGCCCACGTGTGTGGATAAAAGCCGCTGAAGTTTTTCAGTCTCAATATTTTTATGCATTAAATGTACCAAGTTTGGGCGGAAATCTGCCCGTTATGGTCCGCATTACGGTTGTTATCCCTGTCCAAAAGCAATTTTCTCAATTCATAGAGAACGGGTAAGGGAATTAAACCATGTATATCTTCCGGTTTTTATTAACGTCGTAACTAAGCGTGCGTGCTATGTCGGAAGATGCGGTGAAGGGTTAATGTAAAGGTCGATCGCAGACTATCAGCTAAATTTCAGCCATTGGTATAGATAACAAAGTGAATAAAAACACACAAAGTCCCCTCTCCCTCAGGGAGAGGGGAATTTAAATGTCGTTTTATCAGCTTCTGCTTCTATACAATCCGGCAATCCTTGGGACTGCTAACAACCGTCAAGCTTTCCGCTTTGCCGGGGCGTTTTGGCTTCTATTATTGAACCTACCCGCTTGAGAATCACAAAAAGCAGTGGCGCTGACGATTTGTGTATGCTGCTGTAAAGGGTTTCAACAGTGAATTGTTCAGGATTCAATCGCTCGCACCAAGTTCTGACTGCGTCGGTTTCCAAGTCGCCGCCGGAGTGTCCGGGATAGGCGAGCACAGTGATAATGCCGTCGATTGCCAGAATCCGGCAGGCGGTGGTCAAGGCCGTTATCGTGGAATCGGTTTGCGTGATAATGCTTTTATCGCCGCCCGGTAAATAACCCAGGTTGAACATGACGGCGCTGATTTTGCCGTGCAACTCGGCGGGGATGTAAGTTGCCATGTCGGCGTGACTGTCATGTATCAAGACCAGACATTCCTGTATGTGCTTATGCCGGCATTTCTCTCGAGCTGCATCGAGGGCCGCCTGTTGTATATCAAAGCCGAATACTTTACCGTTCGGGCTGATCAGCGAGGCGAGAAACAGCGTATCGTGGCCGTTGCCGACTGTTGCATCAATAGCGATATCGCCGGGATGCAGTTTATCGCTGATGAGATGATGGGCGCTGTCAAGCAGTGTAATGGGTCGCATAAAGACGTTCAATAGAGGAGGGCAGGGGGCCTTTGTTTAGTAAGGCGTCAATGAATCGTTGACTGTACCAGGGGATTTGCAAACTGCCCTTGGCGCCGAAGCCGTTAAAAATAGCCAGTTGCCGGTGCAGCGGATGGTAGCCTATGAAGGGCTGCCTGTCGTCCGTGCAGGGACGGATATTGGCCTGATGATTGAGCAGGCTTAACTGTGTTAAAGCGGGAGCGACTTGGCTCAGCGCTGTTAACAGCTCAGCTTTGCCTTGAGCGGTTATTTGCGTGTTTAAATTGTCCCTGTCGAAGGTTGCGCCGATACGGATGTGACGGCTGTTTAACGGGATCAGCCAGTGTCCGTCATTGAGGATGTTATCCGGCAATTGACTGGTATGTTCCAGCGTGAGGATTTCGCCTTTGACCGGTCGAAACGGCAGCCAGGAAAACCACGGGTTTTGCGTGGCATGGTAGCCTTCGCAGAAAATGATCTGCTTAGGGTAAATAGCCTGCCAACGTAAACAAGGCTTGAGCTGAACATCCCGATAATCAAAATCAGCCTGCCAGTAACAATCATTGGCGATAAAGAATTCTTTTAAACAATTTAATAACGGACGGGTTAATAAATAGCCGGTCTGTTTTTGCTCGAGGAAACCGAACGGTGTTGCAAGGTTAACGATGGCGTTGCGTCCTTTGACAATGTCGCCCAGATAGGCTTGATAGTCGGGATTCGTCAATCGTTTCAGGCCGTAAGATAACTCCTGTTCACTTTGGAAAATCCGCAGCATCGGCTTTTCACTATAAAATTCCTGCTGAAAAAACTCGGCTAATCGTGAGTAACAGTGCTTCGCCGTCGGCAACAGGATGTCGACATCGGCGGATTTTACAAAACGCAAGCCGGTGACGGGATTGATCAGTCCGGCTGCAACCTGTGACGCATTTTCGTTGCCATTATCAATAATAATAACATGGTAACCCTGCTGAATCAGCTCCCAGGCCAGCAAGCTGCCGGCGAGCCCCTGGCCGACGATGAGAAAGTCGATGGTCATAAATCAGCTTATATAGTTGTACGTCGATAAAGTCCGCGCCACTCAAAACTTCAATAGCCTCGGCTCAGGCTAATCCTTGACCAATCGCCTGATTTCATCGGAAGTATAGCGAATGGCATGCACAACGACGCCTTGACGGTCGATTGCTCCCCACTTTCCACCCACGAGCATTTTATGCTCACCATCCGACTGCTCGACGCAAACGTTACAGACAATCGCCAATCCGCTATTAAATGGAAAGCCGAAATCGTACTGCGGCGAAACAACCATTTTCAGTGACCGGTCAAAATAGCCGACTTTGCCATTTTGCCGGCTTCTGGCAAGGCCTTCTGCAAAATAATCAGGACCGTTATCATAGGTTAGCACCTGCCTGCCCCTGCCTTCGCTGTTTAACCACAGAAAGCCGTCTCCGGTTCGGATGGAAGCCAGCTTATCGTTATCATAGGCCAAGCTGTCAGTAACCCTTTTACTGACCAACGCATCCCCGGTAGCGGTATTTAAAGTAAGACAGTGCGGCTCATGCACTTCGGCGTCTTTGTCTTTCGGAACATACCAACACTCCGTAAAATCTTCTGCCGAAGCGATGAAGGAAAGGCTGGATAAAAGGATGAACACAAGTTTTGTCATCTGATAGTTACCTGCTCGGGATAGAATAGCTTTCCGGCTAATTTGATGGTTGAGGGACAATGTCGAGCGTGAACGCGTCGTCAGTACTGGTCAATTTGCTTTGGTAACGGTGGTCATAAGAACTATCCATCGCCGTTGCCAATGTTGTCAGTGCGGCAGGATCGGCTAAAGCCTGTTTGGTTAGTGGATCTATGCGATAAGCGACTACATTGCCCCAGTCGCGCTCGGGAAATTTTTTCGAATCGAAGTGGGGGTTTTTACTGCGTTCCTCGCGGGTAAAGCCAAATTCCAGGTAGGCTTCGGTCACCACCCACAGGTGATGGTCTTGCCAGATTACAGGCGAGATAGAACCCGGATAGACGTCGGTGCTCAGCACGGTTTCCGCATCCTTATAGATCGCCAAATCCGGGTGGCCCTCGCCGACACTGGCCGCCGCCCAATAAGCCGAACCCTGATCGACTTCGATACTGAAAACATCGGCGAACTGACGTTCAATAGACTGATACACCGGCACAAACTGTTTTCCGGCAAAGGTATAGCGATAAAAATTATCCTCGGCGAATTCCTCGTCTTTTTCCGGCTTCGCCATCGCCAGCAGGAAACCGGAATCATCGGCCAGCCAAGCGAAACAACCGGGCTTATAATCGGCAGGCACCGGAATCTTAACCACCGGTGCTTTTCCCTCCGCATCGACAATCATTAACAAGCTCTGCTTCTCGTTTTTGATTAACAAGGCCAAGCGGTTAGCGCCGTGCGCCCATTCGTAATCCAATACCGAACCGGGCATCGTAACAGCGTTGGATGGCGCTTTGGCAATGCTCAATACGACCAGGCCCCAGCCGCGTTTCATAACCTGCCAGCCTTTGCTGACGGGATTTCCGACCGAGCCCACTTCCATTTTGGGTTCAATCGGGACTTGCTCAACGATCTTCTCCAATGGCGTATCGGTCCGTTCGCCTTCCGTGTAATAGCCGGTTACGGTGACTGCTTGACCGGTCAATTTCCGTAAATCCTCAGCACTGACTTGCTCCGACGGGCGCAAGGTGTAAGGGTGGTGAGCGTCCTGTCCCTTGTCTTCGGTTATCTCCAAAATGTAATACGGATCGCCCGGCGCATTCCATGAATTCAGCGATTTGACATCAGCCCGTTGCTCGCGGATAACGCCTTGCAAGGTCATTATTTGCTCGGGATTTGCAGCCGGGACCGGCGGCCACAAGCTCAGCAGTACTACGGCGGTACACAGCACATGGAATATTTTCATAACAGTCCTTTAAAATCAGGCGTGACAGGTTGTTCACCGGGGATAATCGCACCGTACTATACAACCGTATGAGCAAACCACTCAAGGTAAACGCAAAAGTCACACCCAATTTTTCCGCGACTTCATTAACCTGTCATAACAGACTTTAATAATACAGCCTGATTTGCAGACTCAAAGGTTGTTTATTATGTTGAATGAATATCAAAAATCCCGTCGACATTTCATCAAAACGGCGGGGCTCGCATTGACTGCAGGCGTTGTTCCTTCTGTGTCCGGGTTAAGCAGTATCGGCACTGCTTCAAATACAGCGGCCTTATCCGGGCTGCCGCAATTGACGCACGGCATTCAGTTCGGCGACGTGCTTGCGGATAGTGTTATCGTCTGGAGCCGGGCGGACCGTGCCGCTAAAATGCTGGTCGAATACAGCTTCAATGCTGACTTTAGTAATTCAACACTGCACGAAGGACCGTCTGCCTTTGCAAATACCGACTATACCGCGAGTCTCGATCTGGGCGGGTTACCTGCTGGTCAGGACGTCTTTGTTCGAGTCGCCTTTCAGGATCTGAACAATCCTCTCTCATTGAGCCAGACAAGCTCCGGGCGTTTTCGCACCGCCCCGGATAGACCGGATAATATACGTTTTCTCTGGTCCGGCGATACTTGCGGTCAAGGTTGGGGAATTAATCCCGACATCGGCGGGATGAGAATCTACGAAACCATGCGCCTCACCAACCCCGATTTTTTTATCCATTGCGGCGATAATATTTATGCCGATTGCCCTATCCAGGAAACCCAGACCATTTATGAAAGCGGTGAAACCTGGCGCAATATTGTAATCCCCGAAGTTACCAAGGTTGCGGAGACGCTAAGCGAATTTCGCGGTCGCTATAAATACAACCTGATGGATCACAATGTGCGGCGCTTTCATGCGGAAGTTCCGACCGTCTGGCTATGGGACGATCATGAAGTCACCAATAATTGGTCGCCCTCAAAAGACTTACAGAGCGATGACCGCTACACCGAAAAGGACATCACCCGACTCGTGTCGTTCGGCACCATCGCGGCAATGGAATATGCGCCTGTCCGTTATCACAAAACCAACGAAGGGCAGCACATTTATCGCAATTTACCGTATGGCCCGCTGTTGGAAGTGTTCGTTCTGGATATGCGTTCCTATCGCGCGGCGAACAACGCCAATCGACAGCAGCAACCCGGCATCGACACCGCTTACCTCGGACGCGAGCAATTGAACTGGCTGAAAGACAGTTTAAAAAATTCGACGGCGCTATGGAAAGTGATTGCGGCGGATATGCCAATCGGCTTGCAGTTGGGCGACGGCTTCGATAAGCAAAACCGACCCCAATTTGAAAATTTCGCCAACGGCGACGGCCCGGTTTTAGGCCGCGAGTTTGAGATGGCGGAATTATTGGCCTTCGTCAAACAAGAGAACATCGTCAATATGGTTTGGTTTACCGCCGATGTGCATTACTGCGCCGCGCATTATTACGACCCCGGCCAAGCCGAGTTTAAGAATTTCGAACCGTTCTGGGAATTCGTTTCCGGTCCTTTGAATGCCGGTACATTCGGCCCGCATCCACTGGACAATACCTTCGGTCCGCAATTGATATTTCAAAAAGCCTCGCCCAGTCCAAATCTGTCGCCGGTGTTTGGACTGCAGTTCTTCGGCCAGGTCGATATAGAGGGTTCCAGTGGCATCATGACCGTTGCATTAAAAGACATCGACGGCGAGACGCTGTTTTCACAGAACATTTACCCTGCCGCGTAACCTTTACGGAGCCTCCTTGAGCACACCGTATTAGTCATCACATTCATTGACGCCTGAATTTCAAGCGGCAACGCCAAAAAGAGTTCCAACTCCGGCAGTCAATGCCATTGCCAACGCTCCCCAGAAAGTAACGCGCAGGACAGAGGCAATCACGGGAGCGCCCCCGGCCCATGCGGCCAGGAAGCCCAACAGCGCAAGAAAGAACAATGAGCTGGCCGCCAATCCCCACATAAGCGCGGAAGCAGGCAGCAAGAGAACCATCAGAAGAGGCAGCACCGCGCCGACGGCAAAGGTAGCCGCCGAGGCCAGCGCCGCTTGCACCGGTTTCGCGGCCATTGTGTCGGATATACCCAACTCATCCCGTCCATGTGCGGCAAGTGCATCATGCTGCATTAACTGATCGGCAACGTTCGACGCCAGCGCCTCATCCAGTCCGCGCTTAATATAAATAGCCATCAGCTCCGCGTGTTCCTGCTCGGGATTCGCAGCCAACTCTTTGCTCTCCCGCGCCAAATCGGCACGTTCGGTATCGGCCTGTGAACTAACCGAGACATACTCCCCCGCAGCCATTGACATAGCCCCGGCGACAAGCCCGGCAACGCCTGCAACCAGTATGCTCTGGGTAGCCGCCCCTGACGCCACGACACCCAAAACCAAGCTGGCCGTGGAAACGATACCGTCGTTCGCGCCGAGAACCGCGGCACGGAGCCAGCCTGTTCGATGTGTTTTGTGTCTTTCTGTGTGTTTCATAGTGTCTACCAAGTAGTCGGGGCATTGCAAGTATGTTTCTACGTGCAGAGGATGGATTTAATAGTTTCGCCTACGTTTTTAAAACCCTAAACTATTAACTTGTTGTGTATTGTTTAATGGGGGAAATATTAATTTCGCCACCATCCGTTAGTTCTACCAATTCCTCAAACTCCTCGTCAGATAAATTACTAGAAAGAAATGGATAGTCTTGCGACGCATTTTTTGGGGTAATATCGTACAGCTCACCTTGAGGTGTAAGTACTGCTGAATGTGCCACAAATCTTATACAATTTAGTTCAGAAAGATCAAAATACAACCAACCACGCACAGGAGTATATTCGCTCTTGTGATTACACCACGTTGTTACATTATGGTGACACATACGCACTTTTGGTTGCCAATCTCCACCACTAATATAAGCTCTTTTAAGTATTGCAGCCTCACCGTCAGCGATTCTAGATAAAAGTTTTTTTGCATATTTTTCTAAACGTGCTTTCATGATTTGCCTTTACAAAATTGGATAGACAACAAAAGCAGCCAAGGCAATGTCCGAATCATGGCGTTGTATCTTCTCTACGACTTGTCGATCTGGCGTTTCTCTCAAGGGTTCTGAAATAGTGTTCGTATCTAACAGATAGATTAAGCTCATAACCTAAAGTCTCTATCCGTGTCTGTCGCTCTATCTTGTTCAAAAACAGAGGTATCAATATCGACAGGGTTTGATTCATATTTTTTAAGGAAGTTTTTTAATGCGGCGCCTGCTGACGGCGAAGCAACTGTCCTAGCATCGGCGGGTGATGCATTTTCAATAAACCCGGAGAAATCGTCAGATTGGTCAATGACGTCAGGCAAGCTGGTTTTTTTTATCGACAGCGCCAATTGCAACATGGCTTCCATCACGTCTATCGGCAAATAATGAATTTCACGCGCTAATTTACTTTCCAATTCGGTTCGATTATTCATTATTGCACTCTGGATGGTTGATAACAGTAATATAAGAAAATGAGCCTTGAAAAGCGCTTATATTCGTTTACAAATGCCCCCGAAAAAGGGAGTCATACATGAAAAAGCCAAAGGTACTTTAGGCATACCTTTGGGACTGTTAATACCTTATCCTATTTTCCACCGACAAATCAAACCCGCCACACCCCCTCAGGAAACTGCATCGTCATACAATGCAAACTGCCATACTGATGCACCAGCGGCCTGCACGGTGTGGCGATGATTTCATGCTCGGGGAAGCAATCCGCCAAGCGTTGCAGGGCGATGTCGTCCATCGGGTCGTCATAAACCGGCACCAGCACCGCATTGTTGATAATAAGAAAGTTGGCGTAATTGGCGGGTAGGCGCTGGCCTTCTTCGTCATAGATCGGCTCCGGCATCGGTAGCGGCACCAGCTTATAGGCTTCATCCGATCCGCTTTCATGCACCCCCGACGGTATGAACGCCTTTAATTGCTGGAGCATATTTTTCAGACCGGCATAGTGCGGGTCGTTCGGGTTGTTGCAACTGGTGTAGGCTATCGTGTTGGCCGAGCAGAAACGCGCCAGCGTATCAATGTGCGCATCGGTATCGTCGCCGGACAGGTTGTCCTGATCGAGCCATAACACGCGATTGACGCCGAAATGCTGTTGTAATTGCCGTTCAATATCCTGCTGCGACATGCCCCGGTTCCGGTTCGGGTTTAACAGGCATTGCCGCGTGGTCAGGATGGTATCAATGCCATCGCTTTCTACGCTGCCGCCTTCAAGGATAAAGTCGATGTTCCGGTAGATGGCATCCTTAAACGGTTTGGCTTTTAATAATTTATGATTAAGGGCGTCGTCGTTTTGATGCGGGTATTTTTCACCCCAGCCGTTAAAGCGGAAATTCAGCAATTGCAACTGGCCGTCGTTTTCTACGGTCAGGAAAACGGTATCCCTGACCCAGATGTCATTGACATCGGCTTGAATGAAATCAATGCTGTCGTTAATGCCTGATAAGCCCTGGATATGCTGCTGATGCGAATCATCCTTACAGACGATAATCAAGCGTTCATAACGGCTGATGGTATTGGCGATAAAACAGTAGGATTGTTCAACAGAGTCAAGTCGATTGCTGAAATCGCCCGTCTCATGCGGCCAGGCGATTAATACGGCGGATTGTTTTTCCCATTCGGCTGGAAAGCGGATCATTGGTTTTGGTTTCCTTATGATTTATTTCCCGGTCTACATGCCGGGATTGGATTGAAATAACATTTCTTTGGCATGCGCCAGGGTATTCAAGGTGATATTGACGCCACCCAACATTCTTGCGATTTCTTCAACGCGTTGTTCATGAGTCAGTAATCGGACATTGGACGCCGTGATGTCGGCTTTGCTGTTCTTTTCCACGTACAGATGATGATGGGCTTGCGCTGCGACCTGCGGCAAATGGGTGACGCACATGACCTGACGGTTATAGCTTAAGTCGCGCAGTTTTTGCCCGACAATTTCGGCAATACCCCCACCTATACCGGAATCGACTTCGTCAAAAATCATCGTCGGCGTGGTTTTATCATTCGACGTGGTCACCTGAATAGCAAGACTGATACGCGATAACTCGCCGCCGGAAGCCACTTTGGCCAGTGGTTTAGCCGGCAGACCGGGATTGGCGCTGATCAGGAAACTGACATTGTCTTTACCGTTAAGCTTAGGGTTTTCGCTCTCCAGCGCCGCTATATCGACCAGGAACTCACCCTCCGGCATACCCAGTTCTTTAATCATCGCTGAAATCTGCTGTTGCAGCTGCTCGCCGCTATTTATGCGTTGTTCGGTTAACTGTCCGGCCAGTTGATGGTATTCAACGAACAACTGTTCTGTACTGACCTTGAGTGCTTCAATGCGTTCGCTGCTATGCGTCAGTCCGTCGAGTTCGGCTTCGAATTTGCCGACCAGCTCGGGCAATTTGTCTGGGTGTACATGATGCTTGCGGCTGAGACGCTGAACGATACCGATCTGATTTTCCAGCGCTTCCATGCGCAGTGGGTCTGCTTCCTGCGACTCCAGAAAACGCCGTAATTGCTGTGCGGCTTCTTCGGTTTGAATTTGCGCTTCCGATAGCATCGTACAGATTTCCGTCAATTCGGGCGCGAATTGGGCAATAACGGTTAATTCCTTGATGCTGTTGTTGAGCATCGAACTGACCGACTGATCATTTTCATACAGACTGTCCACCTGGGCTTGGCCTGTACTCAGAATCTGGCCGAGATTCGCCAGCTTGCTGTGTTCTTCCGATAACGCGGTATAACTGAAGTTGGCCAGATCCAGCTGTTGTAATTCTTCAATCTGGTAGCGCAGCAATTCTTCGCGCTCGCTTTGGTCGGTGCCGGATTTAATCAGCTTCTCCAGTTCTTTATTGGCGGCCAGCCATTGCCGGTAACAACTGTTAACCTTATCCAACAGCGGCTGATTTTTTGCGAAAGCATCCAATAGTCGGCGTTGCTCGTCATTATTCAACAAGGTCAGGTGCGCGTGCTGGCCGTGAATTTCCACCAGTTTTTCACTGAGCGCCTGCAAGGATTGCAGCGTAACCTGACGGTTGTTGATATAGGCTTTGGAGCGACCGTCCTGATTCACTACGCGTCTGATCAGGCAGCTCTGCTCGTCATCCAGCTCGTTCTCCAGCAACCATTGTTGCGCTTGCGGCGCATCGGACAAATCGAATTCCAGGTTAATCTCGGCGCGTTTGCAACCGGGACGCACATAGCCGGAATCGGCCCTGTCCCCCAACGCAAGCCCTAAAGCGGTTAATAAAATGGATTTACCCGC
>SXIP01000101.1 GCA_005772825.1 Methylococcaceae bacterium
GTAACCGTATCGATCCATTGCGATAGTTCAGGATGTTGAGACATGGCAATATCCTCCAGTGAAAATTTGTATTGACACCTGTTAATTTATCTCAACATCCTGTTTTGTCTACTTTTATTTAAAAACCTACACTTGTAAGCATGGGGAGAGGGAGCTTTCTTCCTTAACTTAATGACAATGACAGCGACGCCGGAGCGTGGGAACGATGTCGTGTATGGGAGGTTATTTTTTGCTAGTTGCCTAAGTCGTATTACAGCGATTGAAGAATGAAAACGCTGTAAAAAATCAGTTTTGCAGGTGAGGTAGGTTTTACGTTAGGTCGTCTAATTAAACTGAATGCCGGATAAAGGCCCTATGCACGAAGGCATAGGCCTGTTTTGCCGGAAGTCGGCATCTATTGGCGAATGTGTCATGCATTGATCGCATCGACGCCGATACCTGAGCGTATTGGCTTCACTGCTTTAAAAACCTACCGCAACACGAAATGACTGAGGAAAATTTTAAGATGGCTGATAAAAACAAGAACGCTCATCCCGGTAAAATGGCTATCCATTCGAGAACAAAAATAGGGGCAGGCGTTATCAAAGGGCTTGTTGTATTAAGCATTTGTCATGCAGTACCGGCATTGTCTGGAGAGGACAAGGCCCAAAAAATTCAATTTAACCTGCCTGCCACCGACCTGGCTTCCGCATTGATGGGTTTCGCCGAGAAGACCGGCATGGAATTAAGCTACCCGTCGGCTATGACTGCAGGGGTAACATCCAGGCCGCTTAAGGGTCGTTACAGCGCACAGGAAGGCCTGCACGAACTATTGCGGGGCACCGGCGTGGTGTATCGCCCGACCGGTGACAAGGTGATTACCCTGGAGAAAGCCCCTGCGATGGTTGTCGCTGAAGCGCCGAAACAGGTCTATACCGATTATAAAACACCATCGGGATCAGGGGCCGGTGCGGGAGGCGCTACACTGCCGACGATGAAAGTAACAGGCGCCGCCGAGTACGATGATACCGACCCTTATAACCAGGATTATAATGTGCCTCATGCCGGTACCGGCACCAAGACCGATACGCCTCTGTTTGATACCCCTATTTCCGTGCAGGTGATACCGAAAGCGATTATCGACGACCAGCAAGCCATCGGATTGGAAAACACGCTTAAAAATGTCAGCGGTGTTGCCAAAAACTGGGGCTTTGGCGCCGACAGCAACGAGAATATTTATATTCGCGGTTTTGCCAATGGCACCAATAGCTCGGGCAATATTTATCGCGATGGGGTGTTAACGCCCAACACACCGATTTCGCTGGCGAATGCCGAACGCGTTGAAGTGCTGAAAGGACCGTCAGCGATGTTGTACGGTCGCGCCCAGCCGGGTGGCTTGGTCAATATCGTCACTAAAAGACCGCGTACTGAGGCGTATTATTCGTTGCAACAGCAATTCGGCTCCTTCGATACTTACCGGACTTTGCTCGACGCCACCAATAAAATCACCCCGGACGGCGCGTTGGCTTACCGCTTCAATTACGAGCATTTTGACGCCAATTCATACCGCGATAATCATCCGACGACGCGTGACTTTATCGCACCGAGCCTGACCTGGAAAATAACAGAGAAAACCCAGTTGGATTTTGATTTTATGTACCAGAAGGTCAATGCGGTCGGCGACTCCGGCATCCCTTATGATTTGCAATTGTCCGGCGCGATACCGGGCAAGATTCCGTTAAATTTTTCCGGCAATGAACCGACCGATTATGCCGACAAGGAATCTTATACCGGTGGTGTGACGCTGACTCATGAATTTAACGAGGATTGGAAAGTACGCGCCAAATACTCGACGCATAGCCAGGACAGTGCAACCGCACAGACGTTTATCGATGCCAATGCCGATTCTGTCGGTAACCTGTCGCGGGGCTTTTCCAAAACCAGCGATGATTTTGATAACCAATACGGTACGGTTGATATTACCGGTCATTTCGCAACCGGGCCCCTGAAGCATACCGTGTTGATAGGCTCGGACTATTATTATTCGAAAAACAAGAATCTTAACGCTTATGTAGGCCAGGGCGTACCTAATATTAATGTGTTTAACCCGCAGTACGGATTGGTTAATTTAAACGACACCCCGTTGGCAGGACTCAATACCAGCGTCAATGAATGGTACGGTATTTACGCGCAGGACCAGATTTCATTGTGGGATCAATGGCATTTATTATTGGGTGGCCGGTTTGATAACGCGATGTACAGCGGCCGTAACAGCGAGGGTGTGACCACCGATCACACCGACGACGATAATTTTAGTCCGCGCATCGGCTTGTTGTACCAGCCGGTTTCCTGGCTGGGCGCTTATGTGAATTATGTGAGCGGCTTTAACGCATTCAACCAGGGAAAACCGTTAGAGGGATCGTCCTTTGCGCCCGAAAAATCCAGGGAAATCGAATTCGGTTTAAAAGGCGAATGGCTGGACGGCAGATTGCGTTCCAGCTTGGCTTTTTTTGAGTTAACCAAGACGAATGTTAAATCGCAATTGCCTGCGCCCAACAGCAGTTTTTTCGCGACCACCGGCGCACAGCGCAGTCAGGGAATAGAGTTTGACCTGCAAGGGCAATTGACTGAGGACTGGAAAGTTATCGGTACCTATACCTATATCGACGCCTTGGTCACCCAGGGCAACGAATCCCCCTTCAGCGGTGTCGGTAAAGCGGGCAATCGCTTGGAAAACATACCCCGAAATACCGCAAGCCTGTGGTCGACCTATGATTTTTCAAGGTTCGGCGTACAAGGATTTAGCGCCGGAGCCGGTGTTTTCCTGGTTGACAGGCGCTCAGGCAATGTCGATAACAGCTTTAACATTCCCGGCTATGTCCGCGTCGATTCCATGCTGAAATATCAACGCAAGGTCGGTCCGTCTAATGTGACTTTTCAATTCAATATAGAAAATCTATTGGACAAAGAATACATGGCGTCCAGTAACGGTTACGGCAATTTTATCCACCAGACCATGCCGGGCGCGCCGCGTACTTTCCTGGGGTCGGTGAAGGTGGAGTTTTAACGTTAGCCTCTATTGTCGGATTATGCCAAAGCCGTTAAATGGCCAAGCCGTAATCTAAAGGCGCTTTTTCTTTTAGTTTCCCCTCACCCGGCCCTCTTTCGCAAGAAGCCGGCGTTTTCTTTCTTGACGCGACGGCAGTGACCAACGTCCCTGCCGTCTTAACTATGGAAAACATAATGAATCATACCATTCATACCCCGGTGTTCATTCTCTCCTGTGAACGCTCAGGCTCCACGATGCTGCGCTATATTCTCGACACGCACTCGAAAGTCACCTGTCCCAGCCATTTATACCTCGGCAATTTATGCGAGAGTTTAAACCGGATGTTAACGGGTACCCTGGCGCAGACGCAAATCGGTCTGGACGAAGCAGCTAAAAAACAGTTTGCCGTCAGTGAAACCGCAAAGATTATTCGGAGCTTCATGGATCGCTATGTAGAGGCTAAAAACAAACAGCTTTGGTGTGAAAAGACACCGATGAACCTGGACTATTTGGCTCAACTGGACGTCCATTTCCCGGATGCCCGATATATCTGCCTGTACCGGCAGTGTATGGATGTGGTTCGCTCCAGTATTAACCTGAGTAAATATCGCTTTCTGCCCGAGCATGTGCCTTATGTACATAGAAATCCGGAGAATATTATCGCTGCAATGGCTGAAAATTGGCTGGATAAGACCGGCAGGCTGCTGGAGTTCGAAGCGACTCATCAGGAGCGTTGTTTTCGACTGAAATATGAATCCGTGGTCATGCAGCCGGAAGCAACGCTTGCGCCGTTGTTCCGTTTTTTGGGGCTTGAATGGGAAGACGACCTGATGGAGCGGGTCTTCGAGACGGCTCATGACAGTGGCGAAGGCGATGGCCGCGCGGCATTATCCAGCAGGATACGTCAGGATTCGGTTGGCAACGGCACCGACGTACCAAGGGCGGGTATCCCAAGTAAATTTACAGCGCAAATCGATGGCCTGCTCGGTAAATTGGGCTATCCGTGCCTGGATGATTACTACGCTAAAAATACTGGGACTAATCGTGATGCAGCCGATAACAATGATATAGCCGGTATAGTTGAACGCCGTTTTGCAAAGGCCGTAACGCAAAACAGGCGTCGCTATCCGAGGCTTAAAGGTCTGTGGAATATCATTGTCACAAGTGATGCCGACAGGATCTGGCTGATTGACCTATCCGGCGAGGACGGGTTAATTAAAAAAGGCGAGTGCAACGCGGACACTACGCTTCGATTTTCCGCCGCGTTACTGGTCGATTTGGCCAATGGAACCCGTGATGCCGCCGAAGCCTTTGCTCAAGGCGAGATTGAAATCGAGGGGGTTGATGACGCGGCGTCATTAATGGATTTGGGGCGCCTGCTTTTTTCTTGAGCGTTGTTGTTATTGCCGATGAGGGTTTGGCATCGCTGAATCGTCTATCCATTACCTGTGCAGGGTAATTCTGTTTGCCCTCTTTACATGACCTTTTGTTATCCGGGCGTCTGCCCGCATCTTCCGGGAAACCATGAAACGATTTTATAATGATTTGCCTCAAGGAGAGGTCGTAGCGCCGGTGGATGTCGAAAAGCGTCGCCTCACGCGCTTGAAAAAACGCCGTAAAATCTGGCTGGATGTGCATTTGTGGCTGGGCTTGCTGTTAGGTTTTTTTCTTGCCCTGTTTGGCTTGACCGGCAGTATCCTGGTTTTTTATGAAGAGATCGATACGCTTTTGAGCCCGGAACTGTTCGTTGTTCAAGCGCCGCCGCAAGGAGAAGCCGCGTTCCGGCCTTTCGCCGACATTCAGGCCGCCGCCGCATCCGTCATGCCGACTAACGCCAAATTGGGCTTTGTGGATTACCCCGGCGATGCCCAAACCAGTTACCGCCTGGCTTATAACGTCCCGTCCGCCGTGCCCGACAAGCCTGATGTCTGGAAGGTGTATGTCGATCCTTACCAGGCCAAGGTGCTGGGCAAACAGTCGATCGACAAGGCCGACGCTATTTTACCCAGCGCTTTGACACCCTTTATATTCCAGTTGCATTTTGCCTTGCTGGCCGGGGAAACCGGTGCAACGGTCGTCGGTATCATCGGCGTGCTTTTGGTGTTTTCGGTGCTTAGCGGGCTGATCTTGTGGTGGCCGTTGACCGGTAGCTGGCGTCGGGTCTTGACGATAAAACCGCGCGCCGGCGTTGAACGCTTTAATCACGATTTGCATCAGGTGGCGGGCTTTTACACTTTCCCGGTGCTGTTCGCGGTGCTGCTGTCCGGTGTTTACATGAATCTGCCGAACCAGTTTATGACGCTGGTCAAGCAGATTTCACCCGGCACGCAAGGCTTTATGGATAGCCCACAGTCCTCGCCCGCACACGACCGGGCCGCGATAACACTGGCGCAGGCCTTAGACATCGCGCGTTCCCGTTATCCTGAAGGTCGCTTGAACTGGATGAGCTTTGCCGACGGTGACACCGGTACTCATCGCATCAGCATCAAAGAGGTGCCCGGTCTCAGTTATTTTTGGTCGGAACGGCTGGTCACGGTCGATCAATACAGCGGCGCCGTTCTTCAGGTCGACGACCCGGCAACTCGTCGCACCGCCGGTCAAACCTTTATCGATTGGCAATGGCCGTTACACAGCGGCAAGGCTTTCGGCTGGACGGGGCGTATCCTGGTGTTTATCACCGGTCTTGCTTGTCCGCTTTTGTTTGTTACCGGCGTCATCCGCTGGCTGCAAAAGCGGCGGGCGAAAAATCTAAAAGCGACAAAAGGAAGCAAGCTCCCTCGTCCTATGGGAGGGTTGGGAAGAGGAGAAATAGAGCACCCCCGGATTTAATAGGGGCGTTGGTCGGTCATCGGGCATTGGCGCTTGGCTGGATTAATGCAAGCGCCAACGGCGGTGGAATGGGGGTCAGTTATTGCTGTTGACTATCAGGCGACAGGGTGCGTGTCGCCAAGGGTTGTTGTTCCATTTGCCTGCGCAAGCTTAAAGGCCGCATGTCGGTCCAGACTTCTTTAATATAATCCAGGCAGTCCTGTTTGCTGCCGGATTTATTGACGGCTTTCCAGCCGCCGGGTATTTCTTTGTAATCGGGCCAAATGGAATATTGTTCTTCGTGGTTAACGACAACTTTATAAACGGTGTTATCTTCTTCGTCATCCCAAGCCATTTTTTTACCTCCGGTGTTGTAATGAATTAAATGCAGGGTTAATAGTCGATCAAAACGCTTGATGCGTTTCAATGCCTAATAAGACGAGCGACGGGCAATATAACCTCAGTCCCATGTCAGGCGGCCAGTAAAGTTTTCATGCGTTTGCGGCAATGCAGCAGGCCTTTCATGATGTGTTTTTCCACGCCGCTCTCCGATATGTCCAGTTCTCGGGCGATTTCACTATAACTCATGCCGTGAATATTATGCAGCGTGAAAGCCTGACGGCAACGGGGCGGTAGTTCATCGATCACGCTGCGCAAAATGGTCAGTTTTTGTTCCGCCGATGCCAGATGTTCGGGGGAGGGGGATTCGCTTGCCGGTATCAGCAAAGGGTCCTGCGATTGCGCGAAATTGTCGGTGATTTTTTGATGCTTCAGATAATCAAGAGCCAGATTCCTGGCAATGCGAAACAGGAAACAGCGGGGATGATCGATGATCTGTTTTTTCAGTTCCAATGAGAATTTGATGAAACTTTCCTGGACGATTTCTTCCGCTATGTCCTGGCAGTGAAGAATTTGGAAGACATGATAGACCAATTCGCTTTTATGTTTCGAGTAAAGGCTTTCTAGGCTGATGCTGATATTCATTTTTGCTTCCGCTGATGGTATTAAATGCTTATGAACAGTAACTTGGCTTGTTGAAAACAACCGTGCTTAACGGTTCAGGAATCCAACTGGATATGTTCTGAACAGCATTTCTTGTGCCACTCCAAGGAAGGGATGACGCTGATTGGGTCGGATCGCTGCTAAAACGTTTAATCTCAAGGGCCTGTAAAACACAGTTCAGCCGTTTGAGAAATTTGCCGTACTCAGGCAAAGATAATTCGGGTCGCGTGGTATTCCGTAAAGTAAGTCATTTGCCACAGTCAGTGTGTCAAATAACACAGTTTAATTGTTAGACTTATCTTATCGTCTCGATAACGGCTTCTTTTATCAGTATTCCAGGTGAGGTACTAGGGGGCGTCAGACGTCTTTTAAGTCAGGTTATTGAAGATAGCACATCTCAATTCAAACGCTTTCCCTCCGTTTTTACTCAGGAGGTTATTTTTATTCAAAATAAAACACGGAATAAATGACTATGTTGGGTTTTTTATGGCGTTCGTCCTGGTTCTTTATTCTGGCGGCCTCTGTTGCCGGTATTGCCAGCGGCTTAAGTAGCGCTGCGTTGATTGCGCTGATTAATTCGGCGTTATCGGGCCATTTTGACTATGCTGTATTGCTTTGGCGGCTTGCAGGGATATGTTCGGTGGTATTGCTCAGCGCGTCGCTGTCCTTTTACCTGATTAACCGGCTCAGCGAAAAGGCGACCTATGACTTGCGGGTGCAGATCAGTCGATCGATTCTGGCGGCTCCCTATCCCTGCCTGCAAAAACTGGGCAAGCCGGCATTACTGGCCAACCTGACTGAGGATATTTCGGCGATTGCCAATGCTTACCAGTTATTCCCGGTTATTTGCATCAATTCAGCGGTGGTGGCCGGTTGCATGGCTTATCTGGGCTGGTTGTCGTGGCGGTTGGCCTTGATTTTGGGCGGCATTATCCTGTTCGGGGTTTTAAGCTATAGCCTGATGAAAGAAAAACCGAAAAAATCCATGAGACGCGCACGCCGGGAGTACGATCATTTGAGCAAGAGTTTTCGGGCTCTGACCGAGGGCATCAAGGAGTTGAAGTTGCACCGCGCGCGGAGCGGCGATTTCATGGAGCATTCGCTGGCGGCCAGCGCGGAAGCGTATCGTCGCCATTCGCTGTCCGGTTTGACCTTTTACATGCTGTCCAGTCAATGGGTGAACTTGCTCTATTACGCCACAATCGCCCTGATTCTTTGCGTGTTCCCGCTGTGGCAACCTCTCAGTCAGGAGGTTGTTCGCGGTTATACACTGGTTTTTTTGTTCATGATGTCGCCGTTGTCGGTATTGACCAATAGCCTGCCGGTATTTGGCCGCGCCGGTGTGGCTTTGCAGCAAGTCAGAAAGCTGGAACAGACATTGGACGGCCAGCTTCGTCAGGCCGAAACCATCAAGCAACCGGCGGTCTGGTCAAGCTTTCACAGTCTTTCCCTGCAAAACCTGACGCACAGTTTCCACAGGGAAAAGGAAAACCGCAATTTTGAGCTGGGACCGGTCAACCTGGATTTTAAACCGGGCGACCTGGTCTTTTTAATCGGTGGCAACGGCAGCGGTAAAACGA
>SXIP01000102.1 GCA_005772825.1 Methylococcaceae bacterium
GGAGGGAGAGGGGAGTAAAAGCCTCTATTCTAGGGAAAGGAGAATAAAGCTCCCTCTCCCTTGGGGGAGAGGGTCGGGGAGAGGGGGAGAGGGCGTGGAAATGTGAGTAAGTGGTGATCTTTGTAACTATTTTTTTATTTTTATTGGATTTTGATTAGCTCGACATCGAAAATCAGGGTTTCGTTAGGACCGATTGCACGGCCTGCGCCTGTTTCGCCGTAAGCGAGCTCTGACGGAATGTAAAATCGGTATTTGGCGCCTTCTTTCATTAATTGAACGCCTTCAGTCCAGCCCGGTATGACACCGTTTAGAGGAAATGTAGCGGGTTCGCCGCGGCTGTAGGAACTGTCAAACTCTTTACCATCAATGGTGGTTCCCTTGTAGTGTACGGTTACGTTATCGGTTGCTGCGGGTGACTTCGTGCCTGTGCCGGGTGTTAAAACCTCGTATTGCAACCCGCTGGGCGTGGTTTTGATATTGGCTTTTTTTGCATTTTGGGCGAGGAAGCTAGCGCCTGCGGCTTTATTTTCTTCAGGTGTAGTGGCATTAGCCATTGAAAACATAGTAATTCCTATAAGAATAACGGTGACAAATGAAAGAACTTGAGTTTGGATTTTTATCACGATTTCGCCTCTTTTATTTATTGTAAAACGCGTAGTTTATCAAAAAAATCAATTTTGCTTTTTAATTAATCTTGAATTTTGCAAGTACGCAATTGGTTTTGAAACAATCTGGCCCGGTGTGCGACATTATCCGCTATTCGCATTAACCATCGTTTTTTTAAATA
The DNA here is from genome assembly GCA_005772825.1 of Methylococcaceae bacterium. Classification (GTDB taxonomy): domain Bacteria; phylum Pseudomonadota; class Gammaproteobacteria; order Methylococcales; family Methylomonadaceae; genus SXIP01. The sequence continues at coordinate 788 of SXIP01000102.1, forward strand.
GCTTTTGTGTTGATAACCGCTATGCCCTTCATGATAGGCCAGGTACAAATTTTTTGCATCGCCTTTCGAAATGCCCAGCCTCGAATGGCTTATATTACTATACCAGCCGATGAAGTCCGTTGCATCGTCAAATTCATCACGATCAGCTCCCCAATCACCGGCGCTATCCAGATAATCATCCCACGCGTCATCGGTGGCCTGGGCATAGCCGTAAGCGCTGCTGGGTCTGAACCACGGAATGATACCCAACAGCCAGTCGCGCGGCGGCTGCGCATCGGCGACAAAATGCGACTCCTGGTGCATGATGGCCATTTGCACCGGGATAGGCACGCCCCATCGTTGATAGGATTGCCGGGCGCTGTCGAACCAATCTTCTTTTTCTCGGAAAGCGGCGCATATATTATCGCTGTTTTTCGGCGGTAGCGCGGTACAAGCCGCTATAATCAGCAAGCATGTTAGCACTACTGCCTTGCAGGCAGCCATTCCCCGTTGGTATCGTTGATGATAAAGAAAAAAATCAAACATAATAATCAACAAAGCCGAACTGAACTAATAACCGCGAAAAAAAAATGGAAATAGGATTTTACCGTATATTTGGAGGTTCGAAAATTTTACATTTTTTGCGGATGAAGCTCTGCGCCGGATGCCAAAAAAATGCATGCAATACTTCAATTAATTTCCAGGACCAGCAAGGAAATATCGTCCTCGAAGCCGTCTTTTCCGCGCCACGAATTAATGCGCTCGTCCAGCTTGCGGATGACCTCGCTGACTTTTAGATGCCGGGTTTCATCAACAAACAGGCGTAGCCGTTCCGTACCGAACATCTCACCATCGGGCGATTCGCATTCGCTGATGCCGTCCGAATATAAAAACAGACGGTCGCCGGGGTGGTAATCGAGCTGTACGGATTCATAGTACGCATCGTCAATAATGCCGACAGGAAGGCCGGCGCTGACGATAAACTCCGCCGGTTTTCCCTGTTGCAGATAAAGCGGTTGCGGATGGCCCGCCTGGCATAAGTTAATGGTGCGGGATCTGGTATCTATAACGCCGTAAATCATCGTGAAATAAAGGATGTTACTCTCATTGGTCTGAAATTGCTGATTCAGGTTTGCGATGACGGCGGGCGCCGACCGGACCAAGGGGTAATCAGGCGCTTCAGGCAAGCTGAATATCAGGTGATTGCTGCAACGGGTGTCCGGCGACAACAAGCGGCTCAGGGTAAATGAGTGCATGGCCGAAGCGATGCCGTGCCCGGCTACATCGATAATATAAAAACCGACATGGTGTTCATCGAGCGGAAAAAAATTGAAAATATCACCGGACAGATGCGTCGAGGGGTGAAACAGCCAATCAATGGCGATGCCCTGACTATGCGATCCGGCCGTAGGCAGCAGGCTGCGTTGCATGGCGGCTGCCATTTTCAGGTCGCGGTTGATGACCTCATTGGCCGCCAGTAATTTATTGCTGAGTTCCGTTAAACGCACATTATTTTCCTGGAGTTTTTTTTCCAGGTCCAGGATACGTTCGCCTGCCTTGATACGGGCGTGTAATTCATCCAGTTGTATCGGTTTGCGGATAAAGTCGTCGGCGCCGGCCTCCATGCCATCCACGGTGGATTGCACATCATCGAGAAAAGTCACCAAAATTATATAGGTGTAGAAGGGCAGGTTTAATGTCCGCACATTCTGGCAAAGCACCGTGCCGTTGCCGCCGGGCATTATCCAGTCGGTAATAACAAACTGGATTTTATCATCGAGAATAATCGCCATTGCCGCCGTGATATTATCTACAGAAACGACATCGTAGCCCCATTTTTGCAGGCTGCGTTCCATCATGGTGCGAGTGAGCAGATTATCTTCGACTATAAGAATGCGCATTTTTTTGGCAGGTTCCGGTTCATTTGGAATCATTGATGGATAAAAAATCGGTTCGATCGGTTATTTTGAGGCTTTCGCCAAGCGTAGTTGACGGCCTAATTCCGTCACCGCGCTTATCAATGCCTCGGTTAGCCCCTTAAAATCAGCCGATTGTCCGCTACGCGCCGTTTGCTCAAGGGTGTCGGCACAGGCTTTTGCCGTATCGGCGCAAAAATAAACGATGGTGCCTTTGATGGCGTGAGCTGCATTAGCCAGCGCGGCGAGGTCGCCTTCCGCCTGGAAACGGGATAACTCACTGAGCTGTCTGGGGCTTTCCATTAAAAACAGTTCAATCATTTCCTCCAGTAAATCGCTGTCGCCGCCCAGTTGTTTAAGGGCCGCTCTTTCATTCCAAACCGATTTTTCCGCTGGGGCAAGAGTTGCAAAGTCCGATACTTCTTGTTGCGGGCTTTGATCGCCCAATCGGCGCGCCAACATGTCCGCTAATTGTTCGGAAATAATCGGTTTGGTCAAATAATCGTCCATTCCTGCCGCCAGGCATTTATCGCGTTCGCCTTCCAGGGCGCTGGCCGTGAGCGCTATTACCGTTTGATGAGGCAAGCCCATACGGGATTCGAGCAGGCGCAGTTCACGCGTGGCGATATAGCCGTCCATGACCGGCATGTGACAATCCATCAGGATTAAATCGTAAGTTTTTTGCGCCAGCTTATCGAGTGCAACCTGACCGTTTTCAGCGAGATCAGGCACAATGTCGAATTTGCCAAGTTTGGCCATAATGACTTTTTGATTGATCCTGTTATCTTCTACCACCAGTATCTTTTTGTCGCTATAACCGGGCAGCTTAATTTCCGGCGGTGCTGTTTGTATGGCGACTGCAGAATCACTGCGTAGCGCATTGACGACGGCATCGAACAATTGCATTTGACGTACCGGTTTCAGCAAACGCTGAACAATTCCGGTGCCCTGGTAATCGGCAAGCTCGAACTGGTCACCCGACGACAATAAAATAATCGGAATGTCCGCCAATGCCGGTATTTGCGCCAGGCATTTTGCCAGCGTCAAACCGTCCATGATCGGCATTTGCATGTCCAGCAGTATCAGGTCATACGCATTTCCATGAATTGCAGAGGTCTGCAATTGCATCAGCGCTGTGCTGCCGTTCTCTGCCTGGCTGACATCCAGTCCCCAACGGCTCAGATAATTAATCAGTATGTTGCGGTTGGTGGCGTTATCATCAACAACCAGCGTGCGCTTGCCGGACAGGTCGCAAGATGGTTCCAACGTATCCGGCGAGTCGCTTTGCTCCAGCGGTAAGGTAAACCAGAAACAGGTGCCTTTGCCCAGAGCGCTTTTCAAGCCGATTATGCCACCCATCAGTTCCACCAGCTTCTTGCTGATGAACAGGCCCAGGCCCGAACCGCCAAAGCGGCGTGATGTGGCGCTATCCGCTTGGGAAAATGGTTGGAATAACTGCTTCTGCGTCTCTTCCGCAATACCGATGCCGGTATCGTGTATTTCAAAGCGAAGCCCGACGCGATTGTCCCCGATAGCCGGGCGGGTGACGCTGACTGAAACCTCGCCGTGCTCGGTAAATTTCACGGCATTACCAATCAAGTTCGTTAATACTTGCCTGATGCGCATGGGATCGCCGCGCCAGCGCAACGGCATCGGTACCGGCAATAAACAGTTTAATTCCAGTCCATTGGTATGCGCTCTTCCGGCCAGTAAAGCGCAAATATCCTCGACCAAATCAACCAGGTTAAAATCAACCTGCTCGACTTCAACTTTGCCGGCTTCCAGCTTGGACAAGTCGAGAATATCATTGATGATTTCCAGTAAGGCTTCTGCCGATCTATGCGCGGTTTCAACCCAGTCCTGTTGGGTTGGCGTCATTTTTGTTTCGCTTAGCAAGTCCAGCATCTCTAATACGCCATTCATCGGAGTACGGATTTCATGACTCATATTGGCCACAAACTCGCTTGTCACCAATGAAGCCTGCATGGCCATGTCTCTGGCATTTTCCAAGGCTGTTTTCGCCTCTTCCTGACGCAACGCAAGCGCCATCATTTCACCGACCTGCTTAAGCATCGCGAGGCGGCTTTCGGATCGAAGCGGATAGGGGTCGGTATAGAGAAACAAAACGCCCATGACCTCGCCCCCGGAAGCAATAGGCACGATGTAATGGCCGTGCGCCTGCATATCAAGGAATTGATGCTCATGACGCGGATCACAGAAACAGTCGTCGGAAACGATTAATTCTCCCGAAACGGCCACGCGTCCGCACAGGCAGGAGCCGCAATTGACGCATTGTTCCTTTTCAATAAACTCGGCGCTAAATTCGCCGCGCAATAAAAACAGGGACAGATGATTTTCACCCTTGGCGCGCAGAAATACGCCGCCTTTACGTTGTAAATCAAAGGCCTTGAGATTAAATAGAATATCCAGCACCTGTTTGAAGCGATCATCCAGCGGGCCGGATTGCTGCAATACTTCGGATATCGCCAGACGCACAACGGTATCGGTGATGTCGCGTTGAATCTGCACATAGCCGGATAACGAGCCGTCTTTATTAAAAACCGGGGAGACGCCGACATCCGCGTTATAAAAACTGCCGTCCTTATGCCGGTTGATGATTTCCCCTTGCCAGTGCTCGCCCTTGAGGAGCTTTTGCCACATCTGCCGGTAGAATGATTCATCATGCTGGCCGGATTTTAATAAATCAGCGGGTCGCCGGCCCAAGGCTTCTTGGAAACTGTAGCCGGTTAGTTCGGTAAATGCCGGGTTGATCCATTCGATACGCGCATTCAGGTCGGTGATAATAATCGCATTGGAGGTCGCTTCCAATGCGGCTACCAATAACTGGTTGCGCGTCTCCACATCGGCGCGGTGTAAAACATAACGCATGGTTCGAACCAGGCTGTCATAGCCGGGGTCATCTTTTACTATGTAGTCTTTAGCGCCTGCTTTCAATGTGCTTTGGACAAAATTAATGTCATCGCGGTCACTTAATACGATGATGGGAATGGTGTCGGCAGCTTGCTTGACAGTACGAATGGCAGGCAATCCCTGTCCATCCGGCAGCGATATATCCATTGCCAGGATATCGAAATGGAATTCGGCAATTTTTAGTAATGCTTCGGCTAACGATCTGACCCAGGTTACTTCAAAGTGCATATCCCGCGCACGGGAATCAATGGTTTTCCTGGGCGCTTCTTCAGGCGCTCCGGCCCTGAAGACTTCAAAAGGGGTTTCTTTAAATTGCCGCAAACAGACTTGTATCCGTTGTGCATCTGCCGGATCGTCTTCCACTAAAAGTACACAAACAGGTTTGGACTGACTCATGATTTACCTATTGCTGTTTGACTTCTGTAATACAGGTCATTAGCTTGTACTAAGAGCATCCAAAGCGGCGGGCAGATTAGGCAATATTTCAAAAATGGTATGCAGGCGGGTCAGTTCAATCAGGGATTGTACGACCGGGCTGGTGACCAAAAGCAGACGCCCCGGTTTTAATTGCATGCCTTTAAAGGCCGAGATCAGCACGGCACAGGCGCTGGAGTCGATAAACGAGACCTGCGACATGTCGACTACGAGCTTGCCTTGACCTTCATCGATCAATACTTTCAAACGTTCGCGCACTTCCGGTGAATCCGCCATAACAAAGCGGCCTGATAAAACAACAATGTCAATGTTGTCATGTTTTTGTTCGTTGATCAGCATGGGAGAGTTCCTGTTAATGTCTAAATTTTTTAGTTTTAAAACTGTTTAATCAAAGTCAAAATATTGCTGTGCGCCTCGATTGATGCGCTTCTAATGTTGTCGTTTCTGTCGCCCGGCCTTAATACGTACTCGCGGTTAACGGAATCAATAACCTTATAGTCATAGTCGTTAACACAGGCATTAATGATCCACCAGCCGCGTCCGCCTTCCGCATCGAAATCAGGCAATACCGGTTCAGGCAAAAACGACATGGATTGGCCGCAATCGATAATCTCAATGCGCAATTGCCGGTTTTCCAGATACCAGCACACGCTAATATCATGATCGGGCTGATTGCCGTAGGCATGTTCCACAACATTATTCAAGGCCTCGACCACTGCGCGCTGCATATCAAGCGCACAAGCGACACTACCGCTGGCGTACAGGCAAAGCGCATGAAGCGCTTCGCTGAGCAGCGAAATATTAGCGGCCTCACTGCTTGCTTTCAGCATAATGCAGGCGGGTTTGTCAGCGGAAGTCATCAGGCGGTGCTCCGGTTCAGCCTATCCATGCCTTGCGCGACACGAGCATGCGCAAGGCCTGTAACAAATAGCGAAAATCCTGTTGAATGCTGAAGTTTGCCCAGTAAAAGGAATCACTCATCAGTTTTTCTTCTTCCGGCGCGTCGGCAGGTATCGTCAGTTGGGTGGGTCCTAACAAGCCCGCGGGCGCCCGGTCGGCAAATTTTTCCCATTCCTCGGTGCGTTGCGCCGCTGTTTCGGGGCTGACCGGTAATGCGCCGACCAGTCGCAAATCGCCGCTGATAACAGCAAAGAGGCGCGGCAAATAGCGCAGTACCGGCACGGTTACATTATATTCCCAGGTGGCAAATCCGGCGCGTTGCGGTAAGCCGAAGTCATCCTGCTCAATTTTATTGCCGCGTAAACGGTATTCGTTAAAATATTTTTCAGGTTTTTGCAGGAATACCAATACATTCGCCAAAAACCACAGCGGTAAACTGACCAGCAATAACAGCACACCGGCCAGTCGGTTATAAAGGGTGCCCAAGCCCTTATTGATGGGACTAGTTGTTAAATCCGCCAGTAAAAAAGTATCGCTGATTTTAAGTACGGCGCCGTTATCAACGCGGATAAGGTCATTACCTCGCACGATGGCGTTACGCAGCTCGACCAGTTCGCCGATATAACTGTGCGGCAAGATCACGGTGTTTTCAATGCCGGCCCTGCGGTCGACGATGACATGATCGCCGATCACCACTTCACCGCTTAATTCCACCGACGGATGTAAATTACAGTAAGCGCCGATCAAGGCGATGCCCTGCTTGACAGATTGCGGGTAGACTTCGGTATTGCGGCCTTGGGTCAGGCCCAAAGCGGTTTGGCGACCGGGAATCAACAGCGGCAATCGTCCGGCGGCGGCATCCAGATTCGCTTGATGGAAAGCCGCCAGCGAATCCAGTAAGGCAACGGCACCGTTCAGTTCAATACCGGTCGGTTGTTGCGTGGAACCGGCCCAGTTTAATTGATTCAGCTCGGCGGACTGAGGGTTGCGACACAGCATCACAAAGCCTTTTTTAGTTCCGAACAGCGCCTGCATACAAGGCGATGGATTGTTTTCCGCCTGTTCGAGCAAGCTTTTTAACGATCCGCTACGCACGATGTCGCCGCGCATGATTAAAAACGGCGGGGTCGGCGGGTTTTGCAGGCTTGCCAGTATTTGCAAAGGAGCTTCTTCACCGCGACTGGTACTGTAAGTCAGGCGCATGCCCCAGCGCTCGCCGTTGCCGAATGCTTCTTTAACCTGCTCGGCGTGCGGCGATAATACGATATGAGCTTGCCGGAAACCGGCTTCAATTAATGCCTCGAGCGTATGTTCAAGCACCGGTTTTCCGGCCAGCGGCAACAGCGGGATACAGGTATTATCGGTTAACGGCAGTAATTCCTGGCCTTTACGATCAGCTAAGATGATAACGTCCATCAGTAGGCTCCACGGCTTAATAACACGGCGGGAATGGTTTGCAGCAACAGCTTGATGTCCAGCCACAGCGATTGCGATTGAATATATTGCACATCCAGTTGCACCTGTTGCGGGAAGGGGATGTCGGATCGTCCCGACACTTGCCAGATACAGGTAATGCCGGGAATGACTTCGAGCCGCTGCCGGTCGTGCAGCGAATACTGGTTGACTTCGGATGGCAATGCCGGGCGCGGGCCGACCAGCGACATGTCGCCTTTTAACACATTCCACAACTGCGGTAATTCGTCGATGGAGGCTTTACGGATAAAACGCCCGACCGGAATAATGCGCGGGTCGTTTTTCATTTTAAAAATCACGCCACCGCTCATTTCATTTTGCGCCATGATTTCTTTCAGGCGTTGATCGGCGTCGAGATACATGGAACGAAACTTCCACATGGTAAACAGCTTGCCCCAGCGCCCGACCCGGGTTTGTTTATAGAAAACCGGCCCGGGCGAACTCTGGTAAATCAGCGCCATAATGATGACAAACAGCGGTATCAGTAAAATCAGTAAAATAATGGACGCCACCACATCAATCAAGCGCTTGGCGAAATAGGCGCCGCTTATGACGCCGCGCCATAACAGGCGCTTGACCTGCATGCGCCAGGAAATGGGGCCTCTGAGATACGGCACGCGGCTGTAACGACGCAATAATTCATTACGCAGATCATCATTGTTCATAGCTTTACACCTTGTTGGCGCTGCCGCCAGACACGATAAAGAAATAAGGGATTACCGATTATATAGCGCTTCCACATACGGCCTGGTTCCTGCATTAAGCGCCAACTCCATTCCATGCCTATTTCACGCAGCCAGACCGGCGCGCGCGGAATACGACCCGAATAATAGTCAAACAGGCCGCCTATACCCAAACAAACGGTTGGCTGCAGGCGCTCGCGGCAACGGGCCAGCCATAATTCCTGTTTGGGAACGCCGAAACCGACTAACAGGACAGCCGCCCCGGAATGATTGATGGCGTCGATAACCTGCGGCTCTTCCTGGTCGGAAAAATAGCCGTCCCGGACACCGGCAATCACCAGCTTCGGATAGCATTCTTGCATTGCGGTTGCGGTCAGTTCTGCGACACCCGCTTGACCGCCCAATAGATAAAGGCTGTAGCCGCCTTGTTCGGCGCGCTCGCAAAGCCGCGGGAATAAATCGGTGCCGTTGACATTAGCCAGCAGCGCCTGATTCAGCAAGCGACAGCCGATATTAATGCCGATGCCGTCCGGCAAAACCCGCTCAGCGTGTTGCAATACCCGGCGATAGGCTTCGTCGGTATAAGCGATATTCAGGCAGGCGGGATTGACGAAGGCGACCAGCGCTTTTTGCTGTTGCCGGGCGCGTTGCTCGATCCAGTCCAGCGCTTCCGCCATCGTGGTATTGACAATATCGACGCCCCAAAAATGCAGTATCGGCGGTGTCGGCCTGGGTTTGCCGCCACCCAGCACTAAAGCGATCAGCGCCCGCAGGCATAAACCCAGATAGTTTTTGAACGATACTTTGGAGAAAAACCCATAGTCGGTGGCGAATTCGTCATCATAAGCCAGACCGATTTGTTTGCGGGTGCTGTAAGCCGAAACCACACCGGGCTTCAGATCAAAATGCCGCAACGCATCGGCGGGCAATCGTGCGGCTTGTTCCGGCGTTAAAGCCCGCATTCCGGCCCAGGCCAGATCGCCGCGCAACACATTAATGAGCACGGCCAATTGCTTGCCGGTCCCGTCGTCTGCGAAACTCAAGCGCTTAAAAGGGCGTTGTTGGTAGCCCAGTTGGATTTCACTAACAAACACCGTATTAGTTTGTCGGTACGCACTCGCCGCACGAACCAGTAAAAACGGCGACAGCAGAACCAGCAACAGACCGGCGCTCAGTATGTCGAACAGGCGAATCATCAGCTTTGTCCTGTGCCGCTTGCTTTACGCGCTTTAATCACGGCAGGCACACCGACCGCCAGTGAATTCGCGGGCACATCCTGCAATACTACGGCATTGGCGCCAATCACGACATCATCGCCGATATGAATGGCGCCCAGGATTTTTGCCCCGGCGCCAATATCGACGCGATTGCCGATCACCGGCGCACCGGCGATACCGGTACGCTTCAGGCCGATCGTGACGCCGTTGCGGATCACCACATCATCACCCAATACGGTATCGCCGCTGATGATGATATCGCCGAAATGTTCGATGACCAGCCGCCGCCCGACCTGCACTTCGCAAGGCAAATCAATGCCGGTCAAAATTTGCGACAGCAATTTCAGGATTCTGTAAGCAAAAGAAAACGGCAGGCGCAGCCAGCGTTGTTGGATGCTGTAGCGCCAGCGCCCGAATCGGTACACCAGCATGATCCACAAACCTTGGCGGCAGACATCGCCTTCGTAGCTGCGCCAGTCTTCACGAATATTTTCAAACATCAGTTTCACCAGGGTTGAGGTGGAGAAAGTTGGCCGCCTTGCGTTTCTTGCCAAGCCTGACGCCAGAGTTGCACGATATGTCTTGATTCAGCCGCTTTGTCCGGTGCGCGGCTGTTGTTACGCCAGGCACGCAAGCCATGCCAGCCCTGTTCGAGCGCTTTCACCAGCCAACTGTAAACGAGGCCGTGCCATTTCCGATAGTACAGTAATTGGCTGCGCATGCGCCATAGCGTCAGTTGCTTGCCGGAACTGGAAAATGCCAATGTATCGACCGTTTCCGAAGACGCGCCGCCGATATGGGTAATCACCAGATCGGGCCAGTACCAGACTTTAAAACCAGCCTGATGAATACGGCGGCACAGATCGACTTCTTCGTAATACAGAAAAAAGCGTGGGTCGAACAGGCCGATTTGATCCACAAGGTTCCGGCGTATAATCGCAAATGCGCCCGGTACCCAATCGACTGCCGCCGCTTCCAAGGGATCGGCCCACGAACGATCGAAGCGCCCGAAAAAGCGCGAGTTCGGGTAGCGATTGGCCAAGCCCGATAGCGTCAAACCGTCGTTTAACAGCGAAGGGAATTGCCGCGCCGAAGGCTGCCATTCGCCCTGTGTGCCTTGCAAAAGCCCGCCGCCCATGCCGGCATCGGGCGTTTCCTCCATGTGGGCTAAGGCGCGTTCCAGCGCATCGGCGGGTAATACCGCATCGGGATTAAGTAGCACGATATAACGGCCTTTGGCTTCCGCCAGGGCAAGATTATTGGCGTTACCGAAACCCAGGTTAACGGCACCTGCAATCAGTTTAATCTCCGGGTATTCGGCGCGGATAATAGCCGCCGACTCATCGCGTGAAGCGTTATCGACGACGATAATTTCAACATCGCCGAGGGTTTGCGCGCGCAGGCTGTTAAGGCACGAGCGCAACAGAGGCGCGCTATTGTAGGTGACGATAAAAACAGATAAAGCGCTCATGAGTCTTCCCGGTCGGTACGTTGCCACTGTGCATCGTTGCGCGCACTGCGCCATAGCTTGGGCATCAGGGTTAATTTCCACAGGATATAAAACGGCACACCGGCCAGTATTTTTATGTCCTCAATACCGCCGCCACCGCGCCGAATGGCGATCAGGACATGCGCGACGACCAGCAGTAAACCGGCAAAGGCATAGTATTGCAAGGCAGGGGCAGGCATCAGCAAGGTAAAAAGCAGCAGCAATACATGATAAGCCAGCGGCAACAGCAATAATTCGGCCAGCGGTTCGAGCAAGCGCCATTCACCGCGCAGAACGCCGATGAACAGGGCAGGGACGTGATCAATGATCAGCCGGAATCGACCGCCTTCCCAACGGCTACGCTGAACTGCGGCATTCGCCCCTTGGTTGGGGGCGTCCGAACTGACCGTCACGGTATCGAGATAACGCATCTTAAGCCCGGCATTGACCAAACGCAGATGGTATTCCATATCTTCGGCGATGGAACCGGCTTCATAAGGCACGGCTTCAAGCACGGCGCGGCTTAGTGCAAAGCCGTTGCCCAAAATACCCACCGAGACTCCTAGCTTTTCACGGCCCAGCAAGCGCAATTCATTAAACGCCAGCCAGGCGATATATTGCAGTCGGGCGCGCCGGGATGCGTCGGGATTGGCGATGCGGTAGCGGCATTGCACGGCGTCTATGCCTTGCGCAAAGACCTGTTGAAAATCGCCGATCAAGTTTTCATCAACGCGGCTATCGGCATCAATGACGATAAAGCCGTCAAAATTTTCGGTCAGCAAGGTTTTGAACGCATAATCGAGCGCGTAACCTTTACCGCGCTTGACAGCGTCCTGCCGCACCAGAACGCGCGCGCCCGCTTCGGTAGCAATAGCGGCGGTGTCATCCTGGCAATTGTCGGCGATAACGATTAATTCACAACCTGTGGTTTTGTTCAGCCCGGTTCTCAGGTTGGCAACGCAGGCGGCGATACCGGCGGCTTCATTGTGGGCCGGCATGACCACGGCCAAACGCGGCAACGAAGAGGTAACGACGGTGCGATTAATTTCCAGGCCTTTTTTCGGGGAGATGGCGGCGAGAGTTAATAGTAATAACTCCAACGTACCCGGTAGGGTTAAGCAGAGGATGCCAAGTTGCGTCAGCAAGATAAGGGACGACATCATAAAACGCCCCCTGTTGTTAAACTGACGATTGTTGTAATAATCATGGGAGCCCCCCAGTCTGGTTGAATAGCATCCTCTAAATGGCTTATAGGCCGGCTTAGAGTAGGGTTTTTCAAAATGAATCCCAGTTTAGATGATTACCGAACAATGTCCACTGAGATAACTAAATTTTTGTAACTAATCCCCCTTTGAAAAAGCATCCAAGGGCAGGATATAAAGGAGATTAAGCGGGATTTATTTAAAAACGCCGTTTTCAAAGCCGGGGGGCATGCACACGCTTATGTATACAAGCTGATCATTTACATTTATCAAGAAGCCCGGATCATTGCAATTTAATTCAGAAAATCACTTCGGCAAACTTGGCATTGGCAGTTAAAACCTTCATTTTGGCAAGGTGGTTTAAGTCGATTTGCCGCCTTTCCTGATCCAAACCGATAACCAGGTATTCCCGCTTGTCAGCGCTGGTTATCAAGTCCAGGGCCTTGCCTTCGATGACTTGAGCGTCTTTCAATGTCAGCACCACCCGATAATTATACATACAGGCAATCTCAAGATAATCGTGGAGTTCACAGGCTATGGTGCATTCGCTCATGGTTGTGCGCCTTGTCATCGGGATAATAGTAAATCAGCATGCAATACTGTTTATCAGGCATCATAAATGCCCATTAGCCGGGTACCGCCAAATTAGCCAAATAATCATTTTTCCGGGCGAGATATTCATCGACAAATGCCCGCATCGGCTCGGCTTCATAAGCGCTCGGTACACTGATCGCCAGCTTTTTAAAGCCTGTGCCGACAATAGCTCCGTCCGCCTTGATCTGAAAGTGCAAAAAAGCCGTAGCGCGCTTGCCGTTGACTTCAATCTTCGGTTCCAGCATTTCCACAGAGGCTTGCTGAAAATCAAGATGATCAAACGACAAGGTCATGCTTTCGTATATGACCAGCGGCCGATTAAGGTTGAACATAACGTTTTCCCGTTCTAGTAAAGGCACCAGCACATAGGGAAAGTTTTGCCCTGAAAAAGCCACATAATCGCGAATAAAGCTTTCAATTAAGGCTACATTCCGACTGATGCTTCCCGAGCGTTCGATCTGCAAATAGGTTTTGCCCTGGTTGTCGTTGACATCAATCTGCCCGGCATCGGTGTCGGGAAAGTTCAACAAGACATCATGTCCGACCATGCCGGAAAAGATGAAGTGCATATTTTGGCTAAGACCGTATTTTTCCAATGCCAGCGAAAACAACAAATCGCCCGGCACGCAAAAACGTTTGGAGTCAATATCGTGTAACGGATTGAAATCATGTGCGACTTCTTTGGCAAAGATACTGGCCTGTTCGGCGGCAATACTGACATTGCCTTCATGAAAGCTATAAAAATCTTTTAAAAACATATTGTTATTTATTAATTCGGGTACGATGAATAATTCTACCATACGGCACCATATGTTTCACTTAATGACGAGTAAATGACAAGTAACGCCATTGACAGGGGGTAGTGCGGATTTGCTGAAAAATCCCCGCTAACCCCTCGGCAGTAGCTGCCTCCTGTATCCCTGCAAGTTGTCTTTTGCAAGCCATTCCGGCTTCGGATTCCAATACCGGCTGATATGAAACGGCTTGACCGGTTCTATTTCTTGAGTCCAGAGGATTTCCGCATTTTTTTAATGCGGTAAAGGATGGGCGTTACCAAGACTGGGAGTCTAATTTGATGATTAGCTTAAAAGCAGGTTTGACTGACGCATTGGATCAATAAGCAGATTGGTTTTTACAAGGCTTCGATTGAACTATTTTTAGAAACTAAGGCGGTAAAGGCAGAAACAGCGGTACACACCGATCCATGCACATCCTGTTTTTATCCCCGGCGCAGCCTGGAGCTGGGATTAGCCTAGCGGTATAAATACGACCCGGTGCTGAAGTTGCCGTATCAGGATCACTTGAGTGCGTTGATTCATGATCCCAGTTTTCGCTTCTAACAGCATCGGCCATTCGGCTTCGAGGAACCGGAAGTGATGGGAAGTCATAACAAGAGCCATCCTGTTGGATAATCAATTGACTTAACTTTAAAGCAAGTCATATCATATCCCATATGAAAATAAATCGAGTCGTACTCGACACCAATATCTTGGTTGCCGCCTCGCGTAGTAACAATGGCGCATCGTTTGCCTTGTTGCAAGCCTTGAGAAACCGGCGTTTTATCGCGCAGGCCTCGGTGCCTTTGCTGCTGGAATATGAGGCGGTGTTGAAGCGCCCCGAGCATTTGGCGGTTGGCGCTCGTACCCTAGCCATGACGGATGCCTTTCTTGATGCCATGACCTTGTTTATCGAGCCGGTGCATCTGCATTACCTCTGGCGACCACAATTGCGCGACCCGGCTGATGAAATGGTGCTGGAAACCGCGTTAAACGGTCGAGCCGATGCTTTGGTGACCTTAAATATTAATGATTTTGCACCCGCCGGCCATTTTCGGCTGCCGGTACTTACCCCCGGCGCATTTTTGCGCCATTTACAACAGGAGCAGAACTGATGGCTAATTATGCCTTGCGCGTACCTGAATCGCTGTTTGCCTATGCCCGCAAAGTAGCGGAGGAGGAACAGGTTTCGATGAACCAGTTTTTTGTCGCCGCGATTGCCGAAAAAGTCTCGGCCTTGAAAACCGAAGCCTATTTTCGTGAGCGGCAGGCGCGCGGCGAACCTATCGCTTTCGATACTTGGCTGGCGGCCAGCCCGGACGCCGAGACTATGGAAGGGGATGAGTTGCCTTGATTGGGCGTTTCCGGTCGGCTTAACGGACATTCGCTTCGTCACGGCTCAGAGGTGTAAAGTCACCTACTTGCAACGAAGTCGAACACTTCAGCCTGTTTGGCTTCGGGAAGCGTTTGTATTTGTTCGATCAAAATCCAGGCCGCTATCATCGGTGTCGTCGCCGTGCTGCACCGAGCCGAATACGCGATAGCTGGTTTATACGGCTATGCACCGCGCAACCATAACAAAATAGCCGAACTGATACAGCAAGCCAAAGCAGGATTGGGAATCACTGGCAAGGCTAGAATGATTTAACCGATAACACGGTCATTAGGGCATGGATTGAACAAGCCATTAAAGCCGATGGCAGTCAGATTGATAGCCTCGCACCACTCACTAGGCAAGTTAAACGTATGATTATTGAATCGTTTGGTTAACATTTGTTAAATATTCCGTTATGGCAATCGGTTGTAGTTCAATACGTAATAGTTAATGCTTCCTGCACTACACATAAGCTATAATTCGCCATCAATTTTTCCCTTACGCGGAATATGTAAAATTCAATAACCCACTAATTTCCATTCAACAACGAGGTGAGTCATGACGGTAGCAAGTCCCCACATGAATCGCCTGTACAGCAAATTAAAAACAGTCGGTTACAATCGAAAATATATTCAATCGCTACTGCCTGATTGGTGGGACGATGAAATAGCCGAAACTCCCGCCGGATTACAACAAGCCAGCCTGATATTAGGACAAGCATTTGGCATTCGCGCCGAAAGTTTGTGGACAGAAAATGCGGAACCCGCTTTAAACTTACCGCAGGGTATTCGCTTTAAGCATCGTGAGAATATCGTAGCTGATGACTTGAGCATTGCTTGCGCTGTGGCGCGTTCACTTGCTCTGATTGTCTTAAAAGCTTTCCCGCCGAAACTACGGCCTGATTTTTATCTTGATGCCGGCGAATTACGTAAACAGCTACTTGCCGGCAAGAAATGGATTACTTTTCAGGATGTCCTGACACATTGTCTTAATTTAGGCATTCCTGTTATCCATCTTCAGCATTTGCCCAGTAAGGCAAAAAAAATGGACGGCTTGGCGTTTGAACAAAATGGTCGTCCGGTGATTATCTTGACCCAAAATCACCCGCATGGCTACGCGCTGTTCGATTTAGCGCATGAGTTGGGGCATATTACCCTAGGCCACGTCACTGCCGAACATGCCATTGTTGACCAAAAAATTGATGCGGACGCCGATGATGAGGACGAACGTGCGGCTAATCGCTTTGCATTGGAATTATTAACGGGCGACCCTGAATGCAAAATTGTACCAACGGGACGGAACCTCAACGGTAATGAATTGGCAAGTGCAGCCTTACGCTACGGGGAGCTTAATAAAATCGACCCGTTACATATTGTTTTAAATTATGGCTACTCCAAGAATCACTGGGGTGTAGCCAATGCTGCTATTAATCAAATTGCCAAAAATGCGCCAAGTGATCAAGAAATCCTACGCACAGCCCTTTTGCAATCACTAGAGTTAGACGACTTAAACGAAGACGACTACGCCCTGCTACAAACCCACCTGAAAGGAAACGCCGATTGATCGTTCTTGCCGATAACGACATCATACTCAAGTTGGCGCAATGCGATTTGTTAGATGTTCTACCGGATATTCTTGGGCAAGAATGGACGGAGATTTTTATCTCACCCACAGCAAAATATCAATTACTACCCAAAAATCCTGCCAAAGCCTTGAGCAAATGCGGCAACGAAGAAAGCTTGGCGCGACTTAAGGCTTTTCTCGAAACGACACAAACCGTCCCCGCTGTTAAAGATACCGCGTTATTAGCACAGCTTGAAACAATTGACGGCATAGACGGCGGTGAAAAATTCTTGTTTGCCGTCGCCGTTGAAACTGAAAATCCCTTGTTGATAACGGGTGATAAACGAGCGTTACGCGCATTACTGGTACATCAAGAAAATCTCCCTACAGTCTTTTCAATCCTACAAAATGCCGTGGTCACTTTTGAAAGCGCCATTTTATTGGCAATGCGGCTTTTCGGCTTTGCCATCGTCAAACAAAAGCTGCTAGGCTCACCCAAGCCCGACGGTACATTGCGGCTAGTGCTGAAGAGCGAAACAGGAGAGACTGATTTTGTGGAATGCTTGTGTTCTTATTCAAAAGAAGTTCTGCCACTACTGGCTTTTAAACAGCATTTGCCCGCCCAACTAACGACACTAAAGGACTAAATAAAAACCATGCCCTTACTCGACTGGTTAAATAAACAGGACGCGGTGCGTACTGTGCAGAAAGTGCCTTACCGTTTGCTGGAAGCCGTGCCGGAACTTGGCGCGGGCGATCCTGATACTGAAAACATGCTGATCCAAGGCGATAATCTGGAAGCCTTAAAAGCTTTGCTGCCGCTGTATGCGGGTAAGGTGAAATGTATTTATATCGATCCCCCTTACAACACACGGTCAGCGTTTACGCATTATGACGACAATCTGGAGCATTCCTTGTGGTTGAGCCTGATGTACCCGCGTTTGGAGTTGTTGCGGGAGTTGCTGAGTGAAGACGGCAGTATCTGGGTGTCGATAGACGACAATGAAGCGCATTATTTGAAGGTGATGATGGATGAGGTGTTTGGGCGGGGGAACTTTGTGGCGAATGTTCTTTGGCAAAAGCGGTTTTCGCCAAACAGCACAGCTCAATATATTTCAGATTCACATGATCACATCTTGTTATATGCAAAAGAAAAAACGAGATGGAAAAGAAAATTGCTTCCTCGTGATGAAAAGCACAACCTCAGCTATAAAAATCCCGACAACGACCCACGAGGCCCATGGACTTCAGGTGATATGTCTGCGCGGAATTCATATTCGGCAGGAACCTACCCAATTACATCACCTTCAGGTCGCATAATTGCTGGTCCGCCTAAAGGTATGTATTGGCGTATTTCTTTTGAAAAGTTCCAGGAATTCGATAATGATAGCCGTATATGGTGGGGTAAAAACGGGGACAATGTTCCTCGTATTAAAAGGTTTTTATCGGAAGTAATGGACGGGATCGTTCCACAAACAATTTGGTTAAATGATGAGGTTGGTCATACACAAGAAGCGAAAAAAGAAGTTATGGCAGTTGTTCCGGGCGCAGATGACGTATTTCAGACCCCGAAACCAGAACGACTTATTAGGCGTGTTTTTGAGCTTTCAACCAACCCTAACGACCTTGTTCTCGACAGCTTCCTTGGCTCAGGCACAACCGCCGCCGTGGCCCACAAAATGCACCGCCGTTATATCGGCATTGAAATGGGCGATCATGCGCAAAGCCATTGCCAGCCGCGCTTGAAAAAAGTCATCGAAGGCGAGCAGGGCGGCATTTCCAAAGCCGTCAACTGGCAAGGTGGCGGCGGTTTTCATTATCTCCGCTTGGGTGAAACCATTTTTGATGAATTCGGCTCGATTCATCCCAATGTACGCTTTGCGGCATTGGCGGCGCATATCTGGTTTTGCGAAACCCGCGTGCCGTTGCCCAAACCCGCCGAGTCGCCCCTATTGGGCATCCACAACGACACCGCCTATTACCTGCTTTATAACGGCATCTTGGGCGACCGTCGTCCGCAAAGTGGTAATGTGCTGACGCAAGCCGTGCTGGACATGTTACCCAAGCATCATGGGCGTAAAATCATTTACGGTGAAGCCAGCCGCTTCGGCAAACCGCGCTTGGAGGCTGAAAATATTACTTTTAAGCAAATTCCTTATGATGTGCGGGCGGTGTGATGGTTGAGATCATCAAATCAGCCAGTTTCGAGCACTGGTTTTTAAAGCTCAAAGACCGTGGCGCAAAAGCACGGATACAGGCGCGGATTGACCGCCTTGCCCTTGGCAATCCTGGTGATACCAAGCCCGTGCGGAATGGCATTTATGAACTGCGTATTGACTGCGGCCCCGGCTACCGTGTCTATTACTTACAAAATAAATCACTGCTGATTGTGTTATTGATCGGAGGTGATAAAAGCTCGCAAGATAGCGACATTGAACAGGCAGTCGCCTTAGCAAACCATTGGCAGGAGTAAACAATGACCGAACTATTTTCACGCTGGGACAGTGCCGATTACCTTCATACTGAAGAAGACATTGCGCTCTACTTTAATGCCTGTGTTGAAGAAGACGAGGGGGATGGTGGTTTAATCCGCCATGCCTTAGACGTTATTGCCCGTGCGCGAGGCATAGCGCGTTTAGCTAATGACACGGGATTGACGCATGACAGTTTGGCGCAAGCCCTTTCGCCTGATGGCAATCCGGAATTTGCCACGGTTATGAAGGTCATCAAAGCACTTGGGCTACGCTTACACGCCCATCCGCACAGCGGCTAATAATTTATGTTTAGCCTAAAAAACTACCAACTCCGTGCATTGGATGCCTTATCGCAATTTTTAATCGTAGCGCGTAGCGGTTCAGTAGCGGATGCCTTCCTGCAAGCGCAACGCGATCAAGGCATAGACAAGCCCGCTCTGTACCGTCCGCACGGCTTCGGCGAAATGCCCTATGTCTGTCTGCGTTTGCCGACGGGCGGCGGCAAAACCGTGTTGGCTTCTTATGCGGTGAGCGTGGTGCAAAAAGCCTATCTGGAGCAGGATTATCCGATAGTGTTGTGGCTGGTTCCAACCAACACCATCCGCGAACAAACCTTGGCTGCTTTAAAAACCGTAGGCCATCCATATCGGCAAGCGTTGGAAAACGAATTCGGCCTGGATAGGCTACGGGTGTTTGATGTCGGCGAAGTGACGCAAATCCGCCGCCAAGATATAGGCCGTAAAGCGTTGGTTATTGTAGGTACACTGGCGGCGTTGCGGGTGGAAGACACCAGCGGGCGTAAAGTCTATGTGCATCATGAGGATTTTGAAGCGCATTTTGTCGGCATGACTGACCCGGACGGGCAACTGGAGCGCATTAGCGAAAAGGATTTGCAGGAAGAAAACGGTTTACGGCGGGGAGACATCGGCAAAATTAAATATTCCTTTGCCAATTTGTTGGCCTTGCATAAACCTTTGGTGATTATGGACGAGGCGCATAACGCCCGTACCAAACTGACGTTCGATACTTTAAAGCGACTGCATCCGGCGTGTATTGTTGAATTTACCGCGACACCGGACAGTAGTAATACATCAGCCTCCAATATCCTGTATCGCTGTTCGGCTTCGGAGCTGAAAGCCGAGAACATGATTAAATTGCCGATTGTGTTGACCGAGCATAAGGACTGGCAAGCGGCGGTGCGTGATGCGGTGTTGACGGGCAAAAAACTGGTATTGGCTGCGCAACACGAAAGTGATTTTGTCCGGCCTATCGTATTGTTTCAAGCCGATGCCAAAAACGGCGAAGTTCCGGTTGAGGTGTTAAAAGCCCATTTAATTGAACAACTGCATGTTGATGAACGGGAAATTGCCATAGCCACGGGCAAGCAACGGGAATTGGACGGCCTGAATTTGTTTTCACTTAGCTGCCCGATTAAATACATTATTACCATTGAAGCGCTAAAGGAAGGCTGGGATTGTTCGTTTGCTTATGTGTTTTGTTCGGTTAAAGATGTGCGCTCCAGTAAGGATGCCGAGCAGTTATTAGGGCGTGTATTGCGTATGCCTTATGCCAAACGCCGTAACAGCGAGGCGTTGAATTGTGCTTATGCGCATTTGGCTTCACCCAGTTTTTCAGCAGTTGCCACGCAATTGACCGATAAATTGATTGAGATGGGTTTTGAACCCTTGGAAGCCGTCGGCAACATTACCCAGGGCAATCCGAATCAAACCGATGTGTTTGACGATCAAGATAGCGTGGTCGTGCGAACAGAACCCACGCTACGCGTTGAAATGGCGGCAGCACCGGAATTAACGCCGGAAACATCGGCAAATGTGGTCATCACTCCTACGGCTAACAATACCTTTAGCATCGAGGTTAAAGGCATTGTGTCGCCCGAAACCAAAAGCCAATTGCTGAAAGCCGCCACCGGCGCACATAAACAGCAACTGAGCGCACAAATCGAGCAGCATAATTTACGCATAGCCGTTGCCCGTGCGCCTTCGCAATCCGGCAAGACTTTCGCCCCGTTACCGCAACTTTGCTACAAGCAGTACGAGCTTTGGGATTTGCTGGACACCGATGCGTTTTTGCATTGGCGAAAGGCTGGTTTTATCCTGATTTTGTCGTGGAATTGCAGGATGGGCGGTTATTGGTTGTTGAGTACAAGGGCAAGGTATATGCGACCAATGATGATTCCAGGGAAAAACGGGCTGTCGGTGAATTATGGGCAAGGAAAAGCGGAGGACGCTGTTTATTTTTAATGGCTGAAAAGAAAAATGCTCAAGGCAGGGGTGTTTTTCAACAGATTGATGAATTGATTGCTTAATTCGAACGCGGCTTTGGCATACAGTGGGGCGATTGAGTCGAGAAAATGGCTTATATCGCTTTTGCAACTGAGAGTGGAACGTTTAAACAAAGCGCGCCGGTACAGTTTCGTTTGCTGTACCGTGCCGTTTTTCGCCCAACTCCAGATGTAGAAATTTTTGCCAATGACGAGCATTCGCCCTTAGAAAAAGAGGCAGTTGCAGCATAAAACAATCTAACGGTAGTTGCCTTAGGGACAGTCACGCCAATAAACAAAGCCCGCCATGTGCGGGTTTTTTATGCCGATCTGTTGTGGCTCTATATGTAAATTGGAACAATCAAGTGAGAGATGTGATTGCTTATTTGATGGGCTATTGGATAGCTGAATGGCAATGCCTGCATTCCATTCAAAATAAAAACAGGGGGTATGAATAATTTTTGCTGCTTTATTATTTGTGCAAAACGGCGTGCAAAACTTTCCAGGGTCCTGGGGAAAAGAGCGTTGAAAAGTTTCCACCCCAGGTTGTTTAATGACCGGCTTTTTGCCGGAGAATCCTGGAGTGATAAAAATGGATGTAATTGCCGAAATCAGA
>SXIP01000010.1 GCA_005772825.1 Methylococcaceae bacterium
CGACTGGACGCGCAGGCCGTTGTCGACGACCGCGGTGGCGATCACCGATAGGTTCGTGCCGAGCGCCGCCGCGGTCACCGCGCCGAGCAGGTTGGTGTCGATGATCGTCGCCTGGCTGGGGCCGGTGGTCAACCGATGATCGCTACCACGATCATTAATTCAATCAAGGTAAAACCTTGTTGTACTTTTTGCATTTGATTTTTCATGATGTGTTTCCTGTTGTTTGGGTGATGTTAAATACACAAGGGATAAAGCAAGCGGTGTGCCATTTTGTTATTCTACGTCTTAAAATTGTATGCTGATGTGTTTTTTGCTAAAAAATTACCGTTTTGGGTGGGTTTTATAAGCTGATTGTTTGGTAATCGCGCTGTATTTTCTGAAGAGTTTGCATAGCCCTTCAGGATTTAATCAAGCGGATAGCAGTTAAATCCGGCTTCTATACAAACGTTTATGTCACTATGTGACAAATTTTGTCAGAGAAAAGGATGGCGATATGCCTGTTGCGTTGCCGAGTTTGGTTGAAAGCGCCAAATTTGGTTCTAAAAAGCATAATTGCCAATTTCATCAGATTATCCGGCGATTATTGCAGTATGCTATATGTTATAGAAATGCCGGTTGAAAGAATCCGGCCGGCGTATTGCAAAAGCGGAAATCATTTACAATGTTCAATGCATTAAACACCATCGACAAGCAGGAAGACTACAAATTATCCATTAATCAGGTATTAGCCTGGCTACAGGAAGACGGGATGATTTCAGAGTCGGATTTTAAGAAGTGCCTTCAGTATGCTCAACTTTCAAGAAACCAGATTCTGCATCCCTTAAAGATTATTGTGGACTGTGAAGTCGCTGATCAAACCCAGTTTGGGAAAGTCATGAAACTGGAAGCGTTAACGCAGTGGCTGGCGAGCAAAGTCAATTTGCCTTACTACTATATTGACCCTTTAAAAATTGACGTGGCGGCAGTAACCATGGTTTATAGCCATGCTTACGCATTAAACTTCAACATTTTGCCTGTTCAGGTTAGTAAGGACGAGGTGGTGATTGCCACCGCTGAGCCTTATGTGCGTTCCTGGGAATATGACCTGGCAAAAATTCAGCCCTGCAGAATAAAACGGGTGTTTGCCAATCCTGAAGAAATCAAGCGCTACCTGGGCGAATTTTATGTATTTGCCAAATCCCTGAAAGGCGCGGTCGATAATTCCGCCAATCAGGCGGCCAATACTATATATAACTTCGAACAACTGCTGAAACTCGGCAACGTCACTGACATTGATGCGAATAACCAGCATATCGTTAATCTGGTCAACTGGTTATTGCAGTATGCCTTCGATCAGCGAGCCAGCGATATTCATATTGAGCCGCGCCGAAATCAGGGCAATGTGCGTTTCAGGATAGACGGCATTCTGCACAATGTCTATCAGTTGCCGACCGGTATCATGAATGCGGTGTTGAGCCGTATTAAAATTCTCGGCAGAATGAATATCGCCGAAAAGCGCCTGCCGCAGGATGGGCGCATTAAAACCCAGAGCTCGCAAAACAAGGAAATCGAACTGCGGCTTTCAACCATGCCTACCGCATTCGGCGAGAAAATGGTCATGCGTATTTTCGACCCGGATGTTTTGTTACGTAATTACCAGCAATTGGGTTTTAACAGCCGCGAGCAGGCTGTCTGGACCAAAATGATTCAGCATTCACACGGTATTATTCTGGTTACTGGTCCTACCGGTTCCGGCAAAACCACGACGTTGTATTCAACCTTGAAACACCTTGCGACACCGGAAGTCAATCTTTGTACGGTTGAAGATCCTATTGAACAGATTGAGCCCAGTTTCAACCAGATGCAGGTGCAACAAAACATAGGGCTTACTTTTGCCAGCGGCATTCGCACCCTGATGCGCCAGGACCCGGACATTATTCTGGTCGGCGAACTTCGCGACCTGGAAACTGCCGAAATGGCGATACAGGCGTCATTGACCGGACACTTGGTGTTTTCCACCTTGCATACCAATAACGCCCCGTCGGCAGTGACACGCTTGTTAAATCTGGGCGTACCCGATTATTTAATTCAATTAACCTTGTTGGGTGTGATGGCGCAAAGGCTGCTGCGCCTTTTATGCAAGCATTGCAAACAAAAAGTCAGCATAGACGATGCGGAATGGAACGCATTAATCGCGCCTTTTAAAGCAACCAATCCCCGGCATGTTTATGAGCCGGTCGGTTGCACGGAGTGTCGGCATACCGGTTATTCGGGGCGCATCGGGATTTATGAAATCTTTAGCAATTCGGTTGCGATTCAACGATTAATGGTCGGCGATTGCGATATTGCCGCTATCAGGAAACAGGCGATTAATGAGGGCATGAGGCCCTTGCGTTTAAGCGCCGCCGAAAAAGTCGCTTCAGGT
Source organism: Methylococcaceae bacterium (assembly GCA_005772825.1). Taxonomy (GTDB): domain Bacteria; phylum Pseudomonadota; class Gammaproteobacteria; order Methylococcales; family Methylomonadaceae; genus SXIP01. Next base: position 2,405 of record SXIP01000010.1, read on the forward strand.
TTGACCAGCATAGCGGAAATGATCAGGGTTGCGCCTGAAACGATTGAGTTTTAGCCTTTAGCCTTTAGTCTTGTGCCTACGTTTGCATTTTCATTTTTTATCAAATAGACTGGCTTTTTATCCAAATTTACGGTATCGGCATAAATTCACGGCGGGTTTATGTTGAATGTATATCGCTAAATCAACTTAAGTAAAAGCGATGGAAAAACAACACATAATCAAAATTAACCACGGTGGGCTCGGTAGTTTTCTTAACAGTATTCAGACGCTCTTTGTCGGTACGTTGCGAGTATGGTCCATTCCTATCGTATTGATGCTCAGTGTGACGGCGGGATTTACCACTTACTACGGCTTGTCGCATTTTATTATTCCGTGGATTGCATTGGCGATTACCATTGCAACCCAGTCTATTATCGTCATCTGTTCGCTTGAAATTGCCGGTTTACACTGGAAAGCCAATCGAATACGTTATTTAAGCGTGCTACTGTCATTGCTGGTAGCAATGACTGCATCGATTACCTTTTCGTATTTCAGGTTTTATGAAACCTCTCAAAGCGAAAATATAAAGATTGCTCGGATAAATCATGTTCGCAAGGAAGTGAACGATTACTTGGCTCAAATTCTGGCCATCAAAAGCGACATCCTGAAACAGCAAAACGCGGAACTGGACAAAGCCACCGCCGACGTATCGCAGGCCTATTTCGGCACCCATGCACAAGTCCCGCAAGCTTATAGGAACCAGGTTGGTGAAGGTCCATTCTGGAAGCATTACAATCAGCGTTACCTGGCGAAAAAGCAGCAATTCGACCAGATTGGCCAAGAGTTTCAGCAACTTGATGACACTATCCGTCAATTACAAACCAGCTTGAACCAGCTGGAGACGGATACCGAAAATAATTACCGGCTGACGGTAAATCGTTTGCAGGATGTGCAGATCAAGTTTAACCAACTGGCGACCAGTTCGGGAAAGCTGGTTCCGCAGGCGCCGATGTTGATGACATATGCGCAGTTTACGCAGCGAATGACGCCGTCTTTTTCCATGTGGACCGGGTTTTCACCGTTCGCTTTCGCTTGTGCGGCAATCGTCGATTTTTTCACCTTTCTACTGGCCTATCGCCTCGAATCGACGGCGCCGGGGCCACTTTCAGAAAAAGAGCAAGAGCTGGTTTTTGAATGCCTCAAACAGTTTTCCGAGTTCAGGATCAATGAAAATGATGAGCTTGAAATCGTGATTGAGAAAACCGACATTGAACAGGCGCGGCGTTACTCCGATTGGTCACGCATGTTTGCGGTCGGCTTTTTATTAAGCCGTGGATTCTTGCGTAAAATTGATGAAAGATCGGTGGAATTCGCACCCAATCTTTATCCGTTGATCGCCGAACGCATGGGTGACCAGTTGCGGGCCATTAAAGCCCAGTCTTTAAGCGCTGCCGCAGTCAGGCAGCAAGAAGGCTATGATGAGCAATAGTAAATCTCCTATCGATGCCTGGTTAACCGGATTCGATCCTACGGTCGATCAGGATCAGGCGTTTTGGGACCCCGGCTTTGATAGTGAGCGCCGGCTGGTTGTTTCCAAATTGGGGCCCTATCAAAAATTGTTTGAACGGCCCCAGCAATTTTCTCCGCGCTTTTACCATCGCGTTTATCCAATGCTGATAGAAGACTGGTATGTGACTATTCAAACCCGGCTGTATGGCGGGTTTTGCACGATGGCGACTGATCTGCATATTCATTTCCAGCCTACGCTCAAGTATGCGCAAAGAAATATGGAGGTGTTATCGGACCTTAATCAACAGATTAAGACAAGCTACGAAGGCTTATTAAAAGACATCGTCAATGCCGAGTTACGCAATCTTGACGATGGCGACTGGGTTCATACCGGTTTGAGCCGGATAGAGAGACAAATAGAAGTCGCCGTCAATGAAGCGCTGATTGTGAAACATATCCAGTGCCGAACTATCTGCGTATTGACGCCGGCTTTTGAAGAGATTTCCGATCAGGCAAAACTCGATGATCGTTTCATTCGAGCGCCGATTTATCTGAATGTCTTGCAAAAGAACTTTGAATTCCGTGAAAAGCAGCGTCAGGAATTGTTCCGGCAGGAAGAGGAGCTCGAATTATTACGTCTGGCGCATGAACAGAAACAGTTTGAAACGATTAATCAAGAAGATGAAATACAACGGCAGAAACAGGCGCTAGAAGCCGAGGCGGTCAAACGGCAACTGGAGGAGCAGGAAGCGCAACGCGTTGAGCAATACGCCATAGAGATGCGCTTGTATATGGAAAAAATCAACCATGAAACCCATTTAAAAGAAATTGAATTCGCCGCAGAGCTGGAACACAAAAAACATCAGCAAATCCAGCAACAACAGCTTGAACTGGAAATGAAGGCCCAGCAGTTTGAACACGAGCGCCTGCTTAGGGAGCAGGAGCGTAGCGCCGAGATCAAGGCATTCGAGCAACAACGCAGTCTATGGCTACAGGCGAAAGAACAGGAGCAGCGCTTAAAACAGTTGGAACTGGAAGCGGAACTTAAAGAGCAGGAACGATTGGAAACCGAAAAAATCAATTATCAAATCCGGCTTAATGAACTGCAATTGGGTGCTGAGCTCAAAACGCTGGAACTGCGTACAGAAGCCACCAAAAACAAGGATGAATACCTGCGTAGGGAAATTGAATGGCTGGTTCTGGATAAGCAGCGCGCCGAGCTGACACGGGCGATTAGAGCGGCGAATCAGGATATTGATGACGCTAATCGTTAAAAATAGCGACTGTCTGGAGTTCATGCCTTTAGGCGTTGAACTCCAGATTTGAAAGTCCCGTATTAAATTATCGTTAACCGTGAAAAATTAAATTATTTCACTTTTCCAAATACGCATTCTTCAACTGTATATAATGCTGCGAAGAATATTCCAGGAATTCTTTTTCGGATTCTTTTAAAGGTCTCGCCTGTTTGGCGGGCGACCCTACATACAGGTAGCCGCTTTCCAGCGTTTTCCCCGGCGGTACCAGCGCACCGGCCCCCAGCATGACATAATCTTCAAGAACGGCGCCATCCATAATGATCGAGCCTATCCCGACTAGACAATAATCGCCCACCGTGCAGGCATGAACCACCGCCCTGTGACCGATAGTAACGCCTTTGCCGATGGTTAACGGATAGCCTTGGGACAAATACTTACTTGCATGGGTGACATGCAGTACAGAGCCGTCCTGGACATTGGTGCCGGCACCGATTGTTATGCTTTCAACATCGCCCCTGACAACGGTTGTCGGCCATATTGATACATCATCGCCAAGCGTTACATCCCCGATGACTACGGCGCTGTCATCAATGTAAACCGACTTGCCGATTTTTGGCTGGCTATTTTTGAATGGTCTGATGGACACAGTGTCTCCTTCTATTTGCAGTACACAGGTAAACAGGTAAAAATTTTTCGTGCGCTTTTCTAATCATTTTTTCCGGCATTAATTAAAAAATCGGCTGAACAATCTTGGTATCTGAGGTATTATCGCACACCATTTACTTAACTTTACGGGAATTGTCACCACCATGACTCAAGATGAATTAAAACAAAAAGTCGCTGAAGCGGCATTAAAATACATTAAGGATGTGCCTGTTATCGGAGTGGGCACGGGTTCAACGGTTAATCACTTTATCGATTTCCTGGCCGACATCAAAGCCGATATTGACGGCGCCGTTTCCAGTTCTGAAGGCACAACGGCGCGCCTGAAAAAAGTGGGCATTCCGGTGCTGGATTTAAACGCGGTCGGTACGCTGGAAATTTATGTCGACGGCGCGGACGAAATCAATCCGCTTAAGCAGCTGATCAACGGCGGCGGCGGGGCATTAACACGGGAAAAAATCATTGCTGCGGCCAGTAAACAGTTTGTTTGTATTGCCGACGGTTCCAAATGCGTTGATGTGTTGGGCGCTTTTCCGCTGCCGGTCGAAGTGGTGCCTATGGCAAGAAGCTATGTCGCCAGGGAACTGGTTAAACTGGGCGGTCAGCCGGTGTGGCGGGAAAATTGTGTCACCGATAACCACAACCATATTCTTGATGTGCATAACCTGAACATCATGGAACCGATCAAGCTGGAACAAATCATTAATAATATTACCGGCGTGGTTTGCGTCGGCCTGTTCGCGATGCGCCCTGCTGACGTGGTGCTGGTCAGCAGGGGTGATGAAATAATAACGTTTTAAAGATTTTTCAGGTCAGTCCGGCACGTTTTTTATGTCCAACATTTGGTGCTGCGCTGAGGAGGTTGCCGGATATCTTGTTAGGGATGGTAAGTTTGAATTGAATATATCCTTATTGTTTGGATTCCGGCAATCCAGTTTGCCTCCCATGAAATATGCCGGAATGAGGAATGATATAAAAAATGTGAGAACTATCACAGTTACCTATGGCGCACAAACGCAACAAGCAGCATTACCACTCGCACTGGTTATTTCACAAGGGCCGTTGTCTGATGTAATTTTGCAAAAAACCTGATTTGTAACTCCAGCAATAACTCTACTTACCGGGAAGTTAGAACCACACGCTGTATCGCAACTCGATTGATCTGCAGCACAAATGGCCACTGAATCAACCACTGGACCGACCGGACCCTGTGGACCAGTTGCACCTTGAGGTCCAGTCGCACCAGTTGGTCCTTGAGGGCCTTGTGGCCCTGTCGCGCCAGTTGCGCCTTTAGGCCCGGCTGGCCCGGTCGCACCAGTCGGTCCTTGAGGCCCGGCTGGTCCATCCAGCACGACTTCGATAAAAGCCGAATGGCTGGTGCCGGTAGCTTCTTTACTGTCAATTGAAATTGATGCGGTGGGAGTTGTCGTATCCGGCTTAAGTGCTAATCCAAAACTAGTTGATGGACTGCTAATCCAACCCTGCACCAAACTTGTGACATTGATCCCCAGATATTCATTTTTATTAGCAACAACAAAAGCGCCAGAAGTTGCTGCTGGCAATCCCAAGGTTGGCGCAGTAGCTGTGGTTACACTCGTTTCTGTCCAATTACTGGTAACGGGGCGTACACTTATCTTGCCGCCCGTGCTGACATTATTTAGATAAACATACAAAGTAGCTTTAACAACATCGCTTGCTGTTATTCCCGATGTGGGCAAAACCCCAGTAGAAAAACGTATCAAACCCGTGTTAACACTGTTTATATCGATGGTAATCTGTCGTCCTGAATTAGTTGCAGCAAGATGTACATCATCAATTGCAGTCAGTGTCACTGCCTGAACAGTGATGGGAAAAAAAAGCGCCATTAAAAGGATGGTAATGATTGATTTTATATTTTGTCGCATAATTTTTTATTTTTGTTATTGATTAAGAATAATTGGGTCAATAATTTTTAGGAATTAATCCAATTTTAGTGATGAACGCAAGGCACACTGTGTGCGCCACTAGTCAGGCAAGGAATTCACCAAAAGCCGCTCATCCTGCTAGTTATTAGAATTGTAGATGACTAGAAAATTGTGTCAATGCATCAATGTGAGAGAGAGCTCACACATTGATGCAATTTAACGCGTTAGGTGCTATTCGGGAGAAATAACGAGGGTTAGAGTTTGGTCAGTAATTTTGGAATGGGCACCAAGCAAGCGATTGACCGACTGAGGTTAAACATCAGTCACTTACTTGTAACGCTTATAAGACGGTGCAGAGGTGTCTTGATAAATACCGGTTAATTTACGCCTGAATTCATTGGTCACCAATCTGGAATCCTGTTTGCTTTTGACCACTCTCGGTGTAATCAGCACAACCAACTCTGTTTTATCCTTATTATTAGTTGTATTACCAAACAATGGACCTACCCACGGTAGCTGATGAAACCAAGGCACACCGGCTTTATTGTAGGTGTTAGTCTCTTTAATCAAACCGCCCAGCACGATGGTTTCTCCATCCAGTACTGCAACGGAGCTGTTAATCTCTTTTTTATCAATGGCCGCCGAAGATTGAACGCCTATTGTTGATTCAACAGGATCGCTGACACTTTGTTTGATTTCCATGATCACCATGCCGTTCGCATTGACTCTGGGTGTCACCTCCAGCTTGACGCCTGTGTCCTTGTATTGTATTTGACTATTAGTTACCAGACCGCTGGTCCCACCCGTACCTGTTCCATCCGTCGTGATGCCGGCACCCGACAGTGTGCTGGATAATATGGGGATCTGAGTACCGACCTCTATAGTGGCTTCCTGGTTATTCAATACCATTAAGGACGGTGAGGAAATAATGTTGACATTATTTTTAAGGGCTTGTGAACTTAAGATTGCATTAACGACGCCTGAATTGTAAACAGCGCTCAGCCCGCCTGAAGTAAAAGCAGCGGCGCTTGCAGACGCCACACTGCCCAGTGTGACCGCACCCGCACCATTACTGATACTGCTGCCGCCATGGTCTAAAAACCATTGTATTCCATACTTTAAATCATCTTTTAGATCAACCGATACTATCATCGCATCAATCAAGACCTGCAACGGCAGTATGTCCAGTTGCTTAATAACAGGCAGAATCACTTGATACTCATGCGGCGTGGCTACGATGATTATCGAGTTATTGGCCTTATCGGAAATAATTCTGACATCACCGACATTGGATACATTGGCGTCTCCGGTCGGTTTACTACTGACCGAGCCTTTTTTAGACGTCGACTTATCTTCCGCCGGTTTATTGCTGATTTCACCGGATTTTTTTCCCGGCGCAACTTTTGCCGATTTTTCTTTCTTTTGCGCGCCGGTGAAAATTTCATTGAGGGTATCCGCCAATTCCTCGGCGTCGGAATGCTGGACCTTATAAACATTGACGCCGCCGCCGGTCGCTGAATTGGCTTTATCAAGCCTGCGTATCCAGTTTTCAATATCGTGTAAATAGCTGGCCTGATGAGTGATGGCCAGGATCGCACTCAAGCGTTCAATGGGAATAAAGCGAAAAAACTCGTTATCGCCTTCTTTGCTGCTGCTTTTAAAAACTTCTTCCAGTTCGTCGATAATGGTTTCAGGATCAACATGGGCCAATGAAAATACGCCGAAAGAACGACCCCTCAACACGTCTATATCAAAGGTGTTGACCATATCCATAACCCGCGCCATTTCATCGGGCGTTCCCGAAGCGATCAGGATATTACGCGTCCCATCGACATTCAGTATGGTTTTTTCATGCACTAGTGGCTTTAACAGGTCGGCAATTTCTTGGACGGCGACATTTTTAATCGGGATAACCTTGGTTTGATAGCCCGGCCTGGCGGCGCCCGAAGCGATATCGGAACTGTACAAGGCTTCCGCTGCCGGTTCTATATGATAAATCCGCCCATCCCTAACCAGCGCGGCATTATTCATCCGTAAGACCATTTCCAGGGTAGGCATCAATTCCTCCTTGGTTAGTGCCTCGGTTGTTTGCAGCGTGACTTTACCGGCGACTTTGGGGCTCAATACATAGTTAAGCCCGAGTATGTCGCTTAAAATGACCTTCGCTACTTCGCCGAGATCGGCCTCGTCAAAATTCAGGCTGTAGGCGCCTGCGCCGGTGGTCGTGACTCTTCGGTGCTGCGGTGTTGATTGCGGTACAAAGTGGCCGGTGCCCGGATAAATTTCACTCTTTGTCTCGGCCTGATCCGATGATGAGGACTTGTTTTGCAGATCTTTGAAAACGACAGCGTCCGCTCCATTCGGTTTTTCCTTCGTAATCGGAGGCAACGGGATAAGCCCGGCTTTCGGAGGTCCTAACAGTTCACAGCTTGAAAGCGTTAAACCCATAACGACAAAACAGGATGTTGTTGTTATTTTTTTAAAATTGTTCATTATTGCCATTGTCGAAAGAGTCTTCTGTGGGTTCAAGTTCGGGTTCAAGTTCGGGTTCGGGCTCCGGTTCAGGGACCGGCTCGGGTTCGGGCTCCGGCACCGGTTCAGCTCCGGGTTGAACGGCTACCGGTGGTTCAGATCCGGGTTGATTAGGTATTGCTCCAGGTTTGCCTTGCAGCTCTTGAGGTGTTGAATTATTTCTGTTCTGAGGAGCTTCTTTTAATTTCGGCTTTCGCAGCAATAACTCTTTTTCATCGCTGCCTTGCTTCAAGATGACTTTATCTTTGTGAATTTCAGACAGCTTCCAGCCATCCAGGTCATCGCCGACTTTTATTTTCCGGTAATTGTCTTTACGCACCTTTGCTGTTGTGCGGCTGAACAATGCCGACAGTTCTTTTTTCAGCGTATATACACCGTTCAACGCCCAATCGAATTTGATCGGTTTGGCGGCGATAGCTTGCTGTTCCGCCGGGGGCGGTTCTTCTACAGGCCTCCTGCCTTTAATAAATAAGGGTCTGGCAACCATGTCAGCATAACTTTCCTCAGTTTGCGCAGTTAATTCAATGGTCGGCATTTCATCGCTGGATACTTTTTTCCCGGTTGAAACGACGGTGTTCAGGAGTTTTTTTTGCGCCTGTTTTGCAAATAACCACTCGCCGCCAATGATTAAAATCAGTACGACACAAACAATGGACAAGACGAAATTTAGCTTATTGTTCATTGAGCCTCTTTTCTCATAAAACTGACCGCCTGAAAATTGACGTTCATGTCATTGCTGGGCTGAATTTGCCGTGTTATCCGGTTTCTTACGCCGCGCATCGGTCTTATATCTATCTGGTCGATAATAATCAGAGGGGTTGATGTTTCTATCTTGTACAACACCGCCCGCAACACTTCGCTATTACCGGTCATCCTTACCCTGACCGTGATCCGGTTAAATTCATCCTTGCTGGGCATTGGAATAGCCTGGGTGCTGCTCAATTGCCCACCGGCATCAACAATCGCTTTTTTGATAAATTCCTGCAATTCGGCGGACGCCAAAGCATCGGTGCCCTGGCCGTTAAAATAGCCTTGCGTATCGTGTTGCTGCTTTATTTTAGCCATACTGGCGGTAACTGTATCTTTTTCGGCTAAAATCCTTTCGTATTGCTGTAATTTGAAAGCCAGGGCGTTTTTGCTTTCGTTCAGTTCCATGCCTTTATTGACCACAGGTATGATCAGCGCCAAGCCGACAATCAACAGCACCGACATTAACAGACCGACGGCAAGCCATCGCTGCATCTGTTTGTTATTTTCCACTGCCACCGAGGCCTCCTGCTTTAGTTACATCAACGGTAATCTGGAAGCGCTCAAGTTTACTGACATTATCCTGCGTAACCGGCGAAACAAATCGCGCATTGGCAAATAGGTCGGATGCTTCCAGGATTGAAATCAATGTTGAAGCGGTAGGCGATTCGCCTTGTAATTGCAGATGACCGTCCGAATATTGCAAGTAAGCCAGCCAGGTATCGTCTTTGATCAGCGTGCTTAACTGATTCAGCATCACAATAACGGCCGGTGTCGTGCTTTTTACTTCAAGCAGCTTGCGTGTTTCGTCGACCACCGCGTCAATTTCCTTCTGTTGTCCCTTGATTTTTTTGGCGTCCTTTTCTATGGCGTTGATTTTTTGTTGTAATGCGTTGACTGTTTGGTATTCGAACCACAGCGGCATCACCAGCACGGCGACCAGCAATAAAAATACAGACGCTATCAACGCCAGATTAATCAAGCGCGGGGTATTCGCTGTTTTCAGCCGTAACTTTTCCGGCAACAGATTGTAATAGTCCCTGCCGTCTTCCAGGTCATTGGCAAAGCCTTCATAATCGGCCAATAACGGTGATAAGCCCAATGCTTTAATGTCTTCATAGAGACTGTCAAGAAATTCACGGGTGGTCAAGATCAGCATAACCCTGATCTGGCCGGGCTCATTGACGCCTTCCAGCGCTTTGACCGAAAAATAAACCTGTTCAGCCTTAAAGGGTGTGTAACGATCAAGCTCGTAGGTCAGCACCTGCGCCAGGTTTTCTTTTGCTGCGGCAGGTAAGGCCAGTTCTTTTTGAATGGCGTGCGCGCTTGTTAACCTGAGTATGACATTGGCTTTGGTCAGTCTTTCATCGTTTTCCAGCAAGGTTTTAAATTGCGCAATACCCGCTTCATTGCGCTCAATCGTCGCCAACGGCTCATATTGCTGTTTATAAAGATATGTCAGGGTAAATTGACCGTCTTCCGGTGCAATGATAATAAAGCCCTGCCGGTCGCTGACAAGTTGCTTTATTTTTTCAGGCACCATAAAGTCAAGCTCGCGCCTCCACCAGCGGAGGAACGTCTTGAAATCCATGTCAATTGTTGAGTTCAGGTTCAGCATATTGTTTAACTAATAATTCACTCATTGCATCGGTAAATAATGAAACATTACTGACCGTATTACGTTGCCATTTCAGCGCCTGAAACGGTATCGGCAGGGTGCCGTCGGAAGTTTTGAGGACGGCGCTTATCAGGGCTTTTGAGCCTTCGTCCAACATCGCTTCAGAATCAATAGAAAATACCTCGCCTCCACCTACAGCAGCCGGAGCTTGTCCGGAACCTATGGGAAACGGCGGGGGCGGTAAACCATTTCTTGCGCTTTCCAGTCGGGCCGCCACATAGTCATTTATCACGCCTTGATCCAACCCGGGCACCACCTGTAAAACCTCTTTTGACGCTGTTTGCAGCGCGCTCTTTTGCTGTCCTGAATAAACCGTGACCAAGGGCTCAATCCACTTGAAGGTCGGTTCATCCATTCCCATGACCATTTGTAATTCTTCAACTGTCTGGAAAGGCCTATTTCTGGGCTGGTATTTCAAGCCGGCGTCCTGGTATTCCTTCTTTTCCGCACCATTTATATGTATCAGATCATCGGCATCTCGCCAATCAAGAATCGCGCCGGTCAGTTTGGCAGCGTGTTCGAGCGGATCTTCTTTGCTGTTTTCATTGATCGGAGCATGCATCATTAATGCTTCCAATGCTTTTTCATCGGCGGCGTTGAGGTCTATTTTACCGCTTTCCGATAAAATTCGGATGCGAACCCTGGAATCCTCGGCGTCAATTTGATAGATGTTGCCGTCTGCGCGCCAGCGTTTGGCAGGGTCGGTATTCAGCAGCATCATTTCCGCGATTGCAATTCCTGACTCGGCGATAGCGATAGCCTGAGCGTTATTCTTGACGCCGGCAACGATGGAAGCTTCCCGACGCATACTAAGAGCAAAACTGCCGGCCATAATAGTCAGTAAACTCAATACCCATAAAACAATAACCAACGCCATACCTTTTTGGGTTGTTTTTACCTGATGGCTCTTTATGTCTTTGATGATGCTGTATGTTCGGGATGATTTCACTGTTCCTGCAGCTCCTCTTCTCCGGCATCGGTTGCATCTTCTGCTTGAATGGCTATATTGTCATGGCTGCCCGAAACTTTAAGATCAAAAACCATTTCCGGCCAGTAAATCTGATTTTCCAGTTCAATATTGATTTTAACCAAGCGCGGCTGTATTTCCTTGCCGAGCCATTGATTCTGCCAATTTGGATCGCTCACACCATCCTCAGAGCCGAAATAAGCCAGTTTAAAGTTGCTGACATGGCTCACCAGCGTCACTTCTTCTTTTGCAAACTGCTCGCCTTCAGGCACAGGAAAAAACGGTTTTAAAGTCACGTTGATAAACTGCTCGTCATCTTCTTCCAGCAATTTAATCGAAAAAAGTTGTAATCCCGCTTTGCCGGCGCTGGCAGGAAAAGAGGAAACAAATTGTAAGGATTGGCTGTCGCCTTGAAAGGAAAGCGTCCGCTCTTCCCCTGAAAAATCATCCCATAGCGGTTTTGCCGAGATTAAATGGCGCTGGAAAAAGTTATAGACCACCGCGACCTCGTTAACCTCGGCTATCTTGTTTTCGCCTCTTTCCCAACTGTCAGCGCCGATTTTCAGGCTGCCGAACAGCAATACCACCATAATACTGAGTAAAGTCAAGGCGATGAGCACCTCAATCAGCGTAAAACCCTGGTATCTAAGCGGTAACCAGTGTGCTCTTTGTTTCCTGTTTACATGCGGCGGTAACGGTATGATTGCTTTAGCTATCAGGTGCGGAGGGGAATTTAAGGCGAAAACACGGTTACCGAAACCGGTATTTTTCATCTTGAGCCTTGTACTGATTCCCTGGCCTTGCTTCATAAGACTTTATTGACGATTTTTAAAGTGACTAATTGAATTTGTCTTTTGTCGGTATCCACATCGATATTTGCGTCTTCATCGCCCCAGGTTACAGTTACCCTGACCTTAAAAAGCACGGCGGTCACAGCATTAATATCGGCGTTTTCAGGGTTGAACTCAAACGGGCTGACAGTCACCTGCCAATCATATTTTTCATTTTCCAGGCCGCTGCTTTCCCCGGCCTGCAAGGGTGTTTCCACGCCCGTTCGAGCCATCAGGCTTTCGGCAATTTGAACGGCTGCGGTATATTCTTCGGCAATTGACGAGGTTGTTACTCCGACTGAAAATATCTTCAGCAAAATACTTAAAGACAGCGCCAAAATCGAAAACGCGATCAGAATTTCCAGTAATGAGAAGCCCTGTTGTTTATTTGTCTTCAAGTGTAATTTGGCCCGTTAACCAGTTAATGTCGCATACTACAATCGTTTGCCCACGCTCCAGCGTAACTCTGCCGCCGGTGGAAGAACCGTCTGCAAAAAAACGGATGCTGCCTTGTCCTTGTCCGGTTAATTCGCTTTGTGCGGTCACCACCGTCAGGCTAATCGACTCGGCGATGCTGTATGCCTTGTCCCGATTACTGACGGTATAGGTGTTATTCTCAAGGTCAAAAGCGACGGTGGTTTCTTCATGAGAAATCAGCGCTTGCCCTCTTGCATAACGCAGAGCGGAAACAATATCCCTCGCAGCCGCCTTAAGTTCGGTCGAGTCATTTCCTGATGAAATACTGATGCCTATAGCGGCAAAACCGAGCACCACTATGAACAGTACAACAATCAGCTCAAGCAGCGTAAACCCTTGCTGCCTCAAGTATGTCGACATGTTGCCCGATGGTCAATTTTATTGAGTAGCTTGAGCGAGCTTTGATGCCAAAAATGTAACCAATTGATTTTTAAATACAGTTTGTTTTTCACGGCGGCTTTATATGTCTTTTTTAAATCAATTGGTTTATAAAAACTTAACATCAAGCGAAAGAATTAATAATTCGAACCGAAAGTACGTTGCACCACAACAAAGCTCAACACGGCTAACGCCTACTTCGCCTTACTTACAGTGCTTATAAACGGCGATGAAAAGCATCGAGACCGGTAAATTTCGGCCCTATATCTTCTATGATTTCCAAATCTCTACGTCGATCTTCTATAACTTACGCCATGTTCGACTTTTAAGCGTCAACCAAAGCGTCGAAATGCAAAGGCGGATTACCCAACAGTTTGTTCAAAAAAACGCCCACGGTGTGAGCCAGCAATTTGCGAATAAAACGGTTGGTTAAATGCCAAAGGTCACGCGCATGAACCCTTTCGACATGAAAGCGCTCAGCCAGCTGGCCGATAACGGTTTCGACCAATCGC
>SXIP01000103.1 GCA_005772825.1 Methylococcaceae bacterium
CGCCTGGAAGCCTTTGTCCGCACCGGCCACGGCATTGTCGTGTTTCCCGGTGGGGCCGGTACCGCAGAGGAAATTCTATACCTGTTGGGCGTGTTGCTGCATCCTGATAACAAGAACATGCCCTTCCCGCTGATATTTTCAGGTCCCGACAGTGCTGCCGATTACTTCCGGGAAATCGATCATTTTATTGCCGAAACTTTAGGCGATGCAGCCCGGCAACGTTACCGGATCATTATCGACGATCCCGAACGGGTCGCCCGGGAAATGCTTGCCGGTATCGGTGAAGTACGCAGTTTTCGTAAACAAACCGGTGATGCCTATTATTTCAACTGGCTGCTGAAAATCGACCCGATATTTCAACAGCCGTTTATACCGACCCATGACAACATGAAAAATCTTGCCTTGCACAAGAACCAGGCGAATCATCTGCTGGCCGCGAACCTGCGCCGCGCATTTTCCGGCATCGTCGCCGGTAACGTCAAAGACGCCGGTATTCGCGCCATCGAACAATACGGCCTTTTTGAAATTCAGGGCGATGCCGGCATCATGAAACTGATGGATTCATTGCTGTCCTCTTTTGTCGAGCAACACCGGATGAAATTGCCGGGTAAAAAATATATACCGTGTTATCGCATCATTAATAATGCCTGATGTAGCGATTGATTTTTCACCACGAAGGCACGAAGGACACGAAGTTTAATAATTTTCTTCGTGCTCTTCGTGCTCTTCGTGGTAAAGAAAAATTCTGTAAGAGTTACCCCCTAAGCAACCATTAAATCATGAAAGTCATCCTGACCGAAAAGCCCTCAGTCGCGCGCGACATCGCCAAATGCCTGAACATCAACAACAAGCGCGACGGCTATTTTGAGGGTAACGGCTATCAAATTACCTGGGCGTTCGGTCATCTGGTTGAATTAAAAGAACCCGACGAATACCGTCCCGAATGGAAGCGCTGGACCCTGGAATCGCTGCCGATCATTCCTGAACAATTCGGCCTGAAAGCACGCGGCGATGCGTCCGCGCAAAAACAGTTAAATACCATCAAAGGCCTGTTCAAAGCCGCCGACGAAATTATCTGCGCGACTGACGCGGGAAGAGAAGGCGAACTGATCTTCAGATATATTCTGTCGTGGACGCAGTGCCTGCAAAAACCGTTTAAACGCCTGTGGATCAGCTCGCTAACCGACGACGCCATCCGTCAGGGCTTTGCCCGTTTGCAGGAAGGTAGCGTATACGAAGGCCTGTATCGCGCCGCCAAATGCCGTAGCGAATCGGACTGGATAGTCGGCTTGAACGCGACCCGGCTGTATACTCTCAAGTACGGTCAACAAGGCGGATTATGGACGATAGGCCGGGTGCAGACGCCGGTGCTTGCTCTGATTGTGCAAAAAGACCGCGAGATTAGCGAGTTTATACCCAAGGATTTTTGGGAGTTGCATACGCTCTACAGAACAGCGGATTTTCAGTACGTCGGCGGTCGCTTCGAGCAAAAAGCCGATGCCGAAGTCTTGTTAAGCCGCATTGAAGGCCATGACTTCGAGATTACCGAGGTTAAAGGCAAGCGCGAGCAAGTCAATCCGCCGTTACTGTATGATCTGACCGATTTGCAGAAAGACATGAGCATACGCTACGGCCTGACCGCCGATCAAACCCTGACCTGCGCCCAGCAATTATACGAGAAAAAACACATCACCTACCCGCGCACCGACAGCCGTTATTTAAGCAACGACATCAAGCCGGCCATTAAGCCGTTGCTGGAAAAATTGCGCCGAAATTTCGGGCCGCAGATAGCGGCATTGAATCTTGAAACGCTGCAATTAAGCAACCGCTATTTTAATGACGCCAAAGTCACCGATCACCACGCCATCATACCGACAACCAGCTTGCCGACTTCGTTAGCCGGCGACGAGGCGAAAGTCTATGACGCAATTGCCATCCGCTTTATTGCCGCATTTTATCCGCCCTGCATTAAGCAAATCACCACGGTGCTTGGCTGCGTAGCTAATCACAATCCCCATCTATCACTCAATGTCATTAAATCAACGGAAGAAGCACCCTCTCCTGCTGGAGAGGGCTGGGGAGAGGAGAATATAGCTAACCATCCAACTTCCCACCTACCGACGATCTCCCTCGAAGAAAGTACCAAGCAGGCAATACCTCTTCGTGAACAGGCAACCATAAAATTTAAAACCACCGGCACCGTCATCGAAGCGCCCGGCTGGCAAGCCCTTTATAAAAACAATGAAAAAGGCCAAACCGACAAGGATCAAAAACTATTACCCCATTTCAGCAAAGGCGAAACCGGCCCGCACCAGCCTTCTATTAATCAAGGAAAAACCACGCCACCCAAGCCTTATAACGAAGCCAGCTTATTGGGTATGATGGAATCGGCGGGTAAAACCTGTGATGATGAAGAACTCAAGGAAGCGCTCAAGGAAAAAGGCCTGGGGACTCCTGCGACCCGCGCCTCGATTATTGAGGTGTTAATCAAGCGCAACTATATCCAGCGGCAAAAGAAGGCCTTACTAAGCACAGAATCAGGCCGACACCTGATTTCCATCATCACCGATGACCGTTTAAAATCCGCTGCAATGACCGGCGAATGGGAAGCCAGACTCAAGAAAATAGAGCACAACGCCTACGATCCCGACCAATTCATGAACGAGATCATCCGCTTTACCCAACAATTAAAAGACCAGTCGGAACGCCCGCTTTATGATGACAGCCGGTTGGGCGACTGCCCCTTATGCAAACACCCGGTCATTGAAGGCAGGAAAGGCTACGGTTGCAGCGACTGGAAAGCAGGCTGCAAATTCGTACTCTGGAAACAGGCTTTCGGCGTGTCGATCAGCCTGGAAATGGCCCGCCAGCTATTGCAAAATGCCCGGACTCTGAATACCTATGCGATAAAACCGGCTGATGAAGTCTTTATGGCGCAATTAACACTGAATGAACAGGGCGAGATCGCTTACAGCAAACAACAAAACCGCCCTGCACCGACCGCCGCGGAAGCGCTGGCCGACTGCTGCCCCTTGTGTAACGGCAAAATCATCGAAACGCCGAAAGCCTACAGTTGCAGCGAATGGCGCAACGGTTGCAAAACCGTCATCTGGAAAACCATTGCGCATAAAAAAATAACCCCGGCGATGGCGAAAAAATTGCTGACCAAAGGTGAAACCGGCTTGCTGAAAGGCTTTAAATCCGGCAAGGGCGCCGAGTTTGAAGTCAACCTGAAGCTGGTGGACGGCAAGGTTGAAATGGATTTTGGCGGCAAAAGCTGAACGCCATTCAAAGCATCGACTTGTATCAACTCAACGCATATATACAGCATAACGTTTTAATACCCGACATAACCCACTCTCCGGTTCCGTCCCTTCTGTTCGCTTTCCTGCTTGCCTCTATATCAACAAGCCGGATATTCTCTAATCCGCTTCTCTAACTACCAATTCCAGAAGCGCGGGTAACTCGCAATAAATAATCACCGGCTCATTCCCAAGCTCCGAAGACTGTGAAAGTATTATCCAAAATCAGGCTAAAAACATTTTTCACCACGAAGGCACGAAGAACACGAAGAAAAATATCTATTTAATTCAATAGATTGAAAACTTCGTGATCTTCGTGTCTTCGTGGTTATATCTTTAATCAGACCTAAAAGCGAATACTTTCACAGCCTCTCCGGCTTGGGAACGAGTGTCGATTAATAAGGCTGATGGAATATTTTTTACGAGTTACCCAATTAAACTGCGTCATATCACACAATTTTTATAGGTGATTTCACACGTTTTTTCTAAAGTCAGCGATGACAAGGCCTACAGCCCGATAAAAAAATCAAAAACAGGTCATATGCCGCATTTTTTAATCTTGGCATTATTAACCCATGATTACTTAAAGAAGATTTTTCCGGATTTTTTGAGCGCCGTTACTCTAAAAATATTTTTCAGAACGACTACGAAACGACTGTAAAAGAAACAAGTATTTTTAATATCAGACACTTATATCTACCAGCACGGTTAACCTCGATATTAACCGTGTACAAACCATCGTTGGCATAACAAATGCTAATATTCTTATGTTGTTAATAGGAACAACCCCGGCTTTAAAAAAGTGAGTCGGAAAATTAACAGCAAACAAAAATATCGACAAACCTCGTCTGTAATCTCTAATCTGAAAACTGGAAAATTCGTATGAAATCAAACCGTAAATTCACTATTAAGGCCGTTTCTTTGGTCGTTGCCGGTCTTGTTGTCTCTTCGGTGACCACTGCGTCGACAATACCAAGCAGTATTGCCAAGTTTAGCCCGGATACGCCTGACCATGTCCTGAAGGCCAAACGGTCATCCTGGAGAGACCCTGCTTTTGGTGATATGGGCTGGACGCATAGTTCCGACTGGGGCAGATTTGCGGTGAAAAGAGGACAAACCGTGACGATCAAGGCCATATCCTCTGTTGTCGGTTTACACCCCGGAATCACTGTCTGGTATCGCGGAAAAGATGATACGGCGCCGAATAACTATGTTGTTGATCACTTTTACCCACAAAATGCCAATACCGTTGAATTCGGCGCCAAAGATGAAACCACCGGCGCACCGATCGGCAATATCGTCATGAAAGTCGTCGCATTTGGTTATGACCAGGACAACAACAATAAAAACCCGAAAGCAATGAACGGTATAACGGACGGCGTGCCAGGCCAAGTGGAACTGACTTTCAAGGCGCCCTCAACCGGTCATTACATGTTCGTCGTGGGTGGCTTTAATCCTGACGACAGCGTAGATCCTGCGTTAAAGCATGACATCAACACCAACGTAAGCGTCGTTAATCCTTAGCAGCTTGCTGTCTGTCTGGCGGTGCATGAATGCCTCGCAGGAAAAGTACCGCCTCATTATTTAGGGCGGCGTCAGGCAGATAAGGTGTGGAAGATTCGCTGGTTCCCAAGCTCTAAGCGTGGGAACCCGGTTCGGGAAGCTCTAGCTTCCCGAAACCTGTCCCGGACAGGAAGCTAGAGCTTCCAAGACCGCATTCCCAAGCTAGAGCTTCACTGCCATTAAGCTAAGGAATATGTATTAAAAATCAATAAGATACTTATCATTCCCACGCTCCGGCGTGGGAATGCAGTGGCAGACGCTCCAGCGTCGCGAAACATAAAACGGGATAAGTCTTTGTTATCTTAATGTTACACAACGCTGGAGCGTTGGCACCTGCATTCCCACGCCGGAGCGTGGGAACGATAAGGCTATGATTTTTATTTGTTATTTCTTAACTTAATGGCAGTGAAGCTAGAGCTTGGGAACGAGCTAAATCAATATTTACTAAATTATACCTATGAGCCAGCTATTGAATGCAGTATCAGGTAAAGTTTCCTTGTTGATCGCCGTTTCTGTATGGGGCGCCTTACTGCCCGGCGGCGTGACTGCACACGGAAATACACCACCCTCTTTAAAAGGGGTCAAAGTTCCCTCTACGCCCGGCTTGCTGGATGGCGCCGATCCAATTGTCGTCAACAAAAAGATCGCTATCCAGTTAGGCAAGGCTTTATTTTGGGATACCCATGTCGGCAGTGACGGCATGGCCTGCGCCTCCTGTCATTTTCATGCCGGCGCCGACGCTCGCGTTATCAATCAGTTATCAACAGGAAAGCTGCATAAGCGCGCAGCTACGTCTTCAACGTTTGAACCCACCGCCTCCGGCGACGCGGGCGGACCCAATTATAAACTCAAGACCGGTGATTTTCCCTTTCATAAGCTGGCAAATCCGCTGGACCAAAGTTCCGCGGTTCTTTTTACCACGGATGATGTCCTCTCTTCCTCGGGCGTTTTTCTGAGCCATTTTCGGGGACTGAATCCCGACGGCAGCGGCCATGACGACTGTGCGCCGCGTAATGATTCGATTTTTCAAACCGGTGGTTTAAATACTCGCAGGGTCCAGCCCCGGCACACGCCGAGCGTTATCAATGCCGGTTATAATTTCCGCAACTTTTGGGATGGCCGCGCCAATAATATTTTCAACGGTGTCTCGCCCTTTGGTGTTCGTGATCCTAACGCCGCTGTCTGGATAGCCGAACAAAACGGCAACGTACACCTGGATAAAATAAAGCTTGAGAATGCAGCTCTCGCTTCACAAGCCGTGGCGCCGCCTACCAACTCGTCCGAAATGTCCTGTATGCAGCGAAAATTCCCTGAAATCGGCCGCAAGTTATTGAAACATCGCCCGTTGCAAGACCAGGAAGTCCATCCGCAGGACAGTGTCCTGGGTGTCGTCCGCTCCGCGTCCGGTAAGGGCCTTAAAGGGACTTATGAAGCGTTTATTAAAAACGCCTTCGCGCCGCGTTATTGGTCGGGCATTGGTGAATTCGGCGCATCGGCCAATAAAAACAGCCCGCCCTATAACCAGATGGAAGCCAATTTTTCGTTTTTCTTTGGCCTGGCGCTACAACTTTATGAACAAACGCTGATTTCCGATCAAACCCCCTTCGATACACCGCGCAACCAGGCAAGTCCGCAGATACCGTCAGGCTTGAATCCACGGCAAACCCGAGGCCTGAAAATTTTTCTTGATGCCCATTGCGCTATTTGCCATAGAGGACCGACCTTATCTTCGGCGGCGCATCCCGATGTTTATACCCTGTCGGATGAATTCGGTGTGCGGGTTGTCAATCGCAAAACCGTCAACGGATCGTTTACCGGCAACGGCATTGCTAACGGTCTGGTCGATGAGGGATTTTTTAATACCAGCGTGACACCCACAGATAACGATCCCGGTTTAGGCGGTACCGACCCCTTTGGCAACCCGCTTTCCTTTAGTACGCAATATTTACAGTGGCTGCTGGAGTTGAAAGAGATGGTCGATCCGGTCGTTATCAAGTCCTGCGACCTCGACAACCCTTTTGCCAAGGACTTTAAGCCCGACGAGCTCATTGACGACCCCATTGGCAGTGTCGGCTGTTATGATCGGGCTGTCTATGCAAAAATACCCAAGCTCGCTGTGATGCAAGCCGAAATGAAGAAAAGAAATCAGGGCCGCCTGCTGACCGCTGTCAACGGCGCATTTAAAGTGCCGTCGCTACGCAATATCGAACTGACCGGTCCCTATATGCATAACGGCAGCATGCTGACCCTTGAGCAAGTGGTGGAGTTTTATTTCCGCGGAGGCAATTTCAACAATCCGCACCATTTCGCCACGCTGGTATTTCCGCAATCGATCACCGAAACGCAAAAAGGCGATCTGGTCGCCTTCCTGAAGTCGCTCACCGACGAACGGGTACGCTGGGAACGCGCGCCATTTGACCATCCGCAGATTCTGATACCTCATGGGCATGAAGAAATTGCAGACGAACAAAACCCGGCATTCGCGAAAGACAGGTTCCTCAATGTCCCGGCGATAGGCAAGGAAGGCCGGGATGCCGCACTGGGACCAATCAAACCGTTTCATCAGTATCTTGAGAACTAACAGCTTAACCTGATAAAGCGCAAACCGGTGATAGGACAATGCATAAATATCGGAGAAAGCCGGGGATGTTCAGGTTGCAGCGTTTTCATTTCAGGTTGATTACACAAAAACTCGGTTGTACCTGTTGGAGGTCAGACTCTGCCTGACAATCAAACAAAGCCAGAGCTGCATTGAATACCGATGTGGATTGAAAACACTGTATGTTTAATCAGATGCGCCGTGTTTGTAGCGCTAACATTCCTAAACGGGATGTTAGCGGTCCTACTTTAATTAAACCGCATAGACATCATCAGCCGAACCAGCCGCCGGTTACCCTGCACCACGTTATCGTTAAAAACAGAGGTGCTGACATAACGTGAGTCCAGCAGATTTTCCACCTTCAAACGCAATGCGATATTTTCCAATTGGTAATTCACCATCAAATCGGGTCGGATATAACCCGGCACTTTAAAACTGTTCGCGTCATCGCCCTGACGCGAAGCAACAAATACCAGACCGCCGCCCACTTGCAACGCGCCCGGCACGGTCGACAATGACGGCGTATAATTGCCCCAGATGCTACCGCTATGGGTCGGCACACTGCGGAAGTTCTTGCCTTGTAGGCCGCCTTGCAGGAATTTGGCTTCGAGCAAACTGTAATTAGCGATGACCTGCAAGCGCTCGCTTAATTGCCCTGATAAATCGCTTTCAAAACCACGACTACGGCCAGCCCCGGTGCTGACCACATATTCATTAGGATTCAGCGGGTCAGGTGCGCTTAAATGATCCTGATCCAGTTGATAAATCGCCGCAGACCAGCCTAAACGATGATTAAAGCCCTGCGTCTTGATGCCCAGCTCGATCAACTCACCGCGTTTTGCCGGTAAAAAATGATCGTTACGATCCAAGTCAGTATTCGGCTGAAACGATTGGCTGTAACCGAAATATCCGGACATAGTGTCAGTTGGAGTAAACGCCAATCCAGCGTTGTAAGTAAAGGCATCTTTCCTGCCTGCCTGCTCCAAATCGGTATTGGGATTGAAAGTGCTGTATCGCAGACCACCCGATACATGCCATTGTTTGGTCAAGTCCATCTGTTCATTAATATAGTAACCGTTTTCCACAGTCGCCAGTTTTCGTACGGCAAATGTCGTTTCAGGAATGGCGCTGTCAAAAACGGGATTAAACACATCCAGCGTAAAGCCGCCAATGCTTTGCCGTCTATTACGGTTATCATCCGATTCGTTGCGTTCCGTGCCGACAATCACATGGTGTCGGCTGCCCCATAATTTGAACTCGCCGTGCAACTCACCGCGCAAATTGAACTGGTCATAGTGGTCGTGGATGTCGCTGTATAACCCGGCCAGCGTCGTAGGGCCGATCATGGTATTAAAACCGAACAACACATCATGGCGTTCAACATGGAAATAATTGCCGGAAAGACGCGCCGACCAGCCGGAAAACAGATCCTGCGCCAACGCCGTGCTGACCCGCCAATAATCGCGGTCGGATTGGGCGCGCGGATCGACATAAGATTTGTCATAAATGACTTGGTTCTGCGTATAAACATTATCGAAGCGGTAAGGCAGGTTTTGATAGCTGTACTCAAATTCCGTATTAATCGAACCCGTGTCGGCATAATGCCAGGTCAATGACGGTGCTAAGGTAGCCTTGTTGTTGCTGACATTGTCACGAAAATCATCCGCCAATTGTCCAACGGCAATCATCCGGTACAACAAATCGCTGTCGCCATTCACCTTGCCGGTACTGTCGAATACCAACCGCGAATAATCATCATTGCCCAAGGCAACAGAGACAGCCTGTTGATTAAAGCTTTGCGGTTTTTTAGTGACATAATTGACCGTACCGCCCGGCGCGCCTGCCCCATACAACACCGAGGACTGGCCCTTCAAAATGTCAATGCGTTCGACCAGCGCCATGTCGCGAACCAGAAACTTTTGGTTATCCAAAACACCGTTCAAATAGGCGCTGCCGGCCGTACTAAAGCCGCGAATAATCAAATCCGTGCTGAATCCGCCCGAGCCCGCCACTTCGCTTTGCTGAACGCCGCTGACAAACATAGCGGCATCTTCAAGCCGCTGTGCCTGACTGTCGATTAATGTCTTTTGCGTGATGACGCCGACTGAATACGGAGTCGCCAATAAAGGCGTGTTGTTGCGCGTTGCGGTATCGGCGGTTTCACTAAAGTAATCGCTATTGTTTTCAGTAGTGGCGGGTGCGGTCACGGTGAAGGGTTCCAAGGCTTGAACGGTTTCAGCGGCATTCAGCGGGGTGCTCATTAAACAAGCGAATGAAAGATAACTTACATGTACACAGGTTTTCTTGCCTATTTGAAAACCCATGACAGATTTCACAGCGCCACCACTTGCACCTGACAACTTAAACCTTCCGACTGCGGAAAACAAAACTCGCCTTGCGCATCGACCATTTTCCAATAAGACAACACGCTACATGGATAAGGCGGCGCGGTAAATTCGACGCTAAGCCTTACGGTTTGGCCGGATAACGTTTCAGGAATGGCAATCATCCGTTGTGTCGGCATTAAGCCGCGTTGCGTATTCGGAGCTACAAAGCTTCCTGCCGGCAAATGATCAACGGGCTTATCCACACATAACAATTGCCGCCCTACCCAATCGACATGGCCGATATTTTGAATCTCCCAGGTTTTGATAAAAACCTGATTGACCAGCACCGAGCTGTTATCGCTAATGGTCACATCGGCAATAAATCCGGTGGCGTCGCCCTTGTACCTGGTCACCGAGATGTATTTAGGGAATTCTGTCTGGGAGAGCAGCAACCGGAACAAATAAACCGGATGCACTTTTAAAACCCGGGCGATAGCGACAACGTTGGAAATCTTCGCTTCTCCGGTCAAGCCCTTGGTCAAATTATAGAGCATTTGCCGACTGACACCGGTTTGTTCGGCAATTTCACAACGGCTCAGACCAAGCTCTTTAATACGCTTGTCGAAATATTCAGCAAATTCAAACGACCGCATCACTTCCCCCCATATAAATTGCAGCTTTCTCTGCAAGTTAGAATTATTTTGCTGGGGTGTCAAGTGAACTTTACATAGTGGATGCTACGATGAAGGCGCAACAGGAAAAAACCATGCTTTCAATCGATAACGCCAGCAATCGGAGAAATCAACCATGAAACGTTCAATCTTATATGTCGTCGCTGCAAGTCTATTTCTAGGATTTTCAAGCAGCACCCAGGCCGCTTTACGAACCGCCACTATTTGTCCGGGCAAAGGGGTAGTCTATGGCGGCAACCAGGAAGGCACTCTAAAGATATTTTTATCATCGACGAAAACAATCACGGCAAAAATTTTGCCGGAAGGTCCCTCCGGTTCGGGTTTTGAAGTGCTCAACCCCGGCCTTACCTATAAGGTTTCAATCGAAGCCATCACAGCAATGAAGTCCACCCTGGACGTGGCCGCCTCTATACAGCGAGCCGTTAAACTCTATTATGACGACACAAAAATCGTGACTATCAGCAACGGGGAAACCGGTTACCAACTGTGGAGCATTACCGGACCGTTATCTTTGGCGAATAGTACAAATTGCGCACAGCCATAAATCTGATGTGGGGTGTGTTGCTCCTGAAACTCGGGTAATGCACTACACACGAAACAATCTTCATCATGTCAAATAAGGAAAACACCATGCAAAAAATTATTTTATCCCCTGTAAAGTTCATATCGTGCGCCTGCGCAACACTAACCGGCTTAGTGCTGGCAAACCCGGCCCAGGCCGATTCGACGCGGCAGGCCTGGGACGGCAACGAGCATTATTACCAACGCTTTGATCGCCTGGAAACCTGGGGCAACGCCAAGCAACACTGCGAATCGTTGGGCGCGCATCTGTCAACCATCACCTCGATAGACGAACAGAAATTTATCCAGAATAACTTTCTGGCGAATCAAGATGGTGGTTATCAATTTTTTATCGGCGGTAGTGACGCCGCAGCACAGTTCGACTGGAAATGGGTCACCGGCGAAGCGTGGATTTATACAAATTGGGAGAGCGGTGAGCCGCAGAATCGTGCAGGTGAGGATTACTTGGCAATTAACGGCAATTACTCTAACGGTAGCTCTTATAACTACAAATGGCATGACGTGACTGCGGCTGACACCTATCAAGGCCACCTCTGCGAATGGAGTACCAATAACTTTGTCGGTACGACAATGGTTCCCGACCTGAACGGTAACGGTGTGGATGAAATCGCCGCGTTATGGGTTGATTACAAACTCGGCGCGCACACCGTGCAAATCAGGGACCCGTCCAGAAATACCGTGCTCAGCACCTTGACCTTCGCCACTACTTTCAATCCGCCGCAAGGGCTGGTCGTATTAGCCGACCTGAACAACAACGGCATACCGGAAATCGGTGTGCTGTTTAGCTCCGGCGGACCCGTCGTAAGAATCAAAGACGCCAAAAACAACGCCGTTACGCTAAGGACGATCAACTTCCTGGGCGGCACCTACACGCCCAGAGGCGTGAATGTCATACCGGACATGAACGGCAACGGCTCCAGCGAAATTCTTGTATTGGGTAAAGGTCGCGGTAAAGCCAAAGCGGAAATACGCGACAGCAAAACCGACACGGTATTGGGCACAGCCGGGTTTTAAGTCAACTTATTGTTTCAGTCAGGTACAGTGGGCAAGCAAACGTTGTCCACTCTTTACATCAATAAGCAAAGAAGGCGATGAAAATGAAAAATTTGATTAAAGTCGTATTTATTAGCGTAATACTTTTGGTTATTGTGGCTTGCTCTATGCCTGTTACCAGAGTGGATGTGCAGTCGTTTGAAATAAAGAAGGCGGGAATTCAAGAGGAACAAGTATTATCAAAATTAACAGGGATTTTAATTGATCGAGGTTTTGACGTTAAATTTACCAATAAAGATGCAGGCGTATTAACAACTGAATACAAAAAATTTGCATCATTCGGAATAGATCCCCCATTTGATTTTTATATGCAAATCAAAGGACGAGTAAAAATTGCTCAAGATGAAGCGTCTATTACACTCAGTCCCATAGTAAAGGAGCAGAACCGGAGAAATGCCGCGGCATTTACCGAACATGAACTATCCTATTATGTGGGAAATCCGACGGACATTGGCTTGATAAACAGCATGAAAGCAGGTGTTGGATGGCGACCATTAGGGCAAACGTTATTCATGAACGTAGTCACCGATACCGCCGAGGCATTTGGACTGAGTGTCAGTGATGTTATTCAAAATGTCACTAAAACCCCTGCAAATGCTTTCCTTGTAAATTAAAAAAGCGTAGTACGTGTCCCGATAGGGCTTGCTTAATTGGACTCTGAAACCCGTATTTCCAGAACTACTCATTACATTTGCAGGATTTAGATCTTTCAGGTTTTTAAAACCTGAAAGATCTGGCGAAGATCACCTACTCTTAATGAGAAGTTTCCATTGTATGTTTAAAGCCATTGAAAGCAACTGCAATTTATCTTAAAAATTGACATCAAGGAAAAAACATGACCCGGTTAATCGTTTCGGCGTATTCCTCATTGCTTGACTTACTTTTGTTTGCATTATTACTGGCGGGTGCCTCCGCAGCGTATCAGTTAATTCCTGATGCCCTCTTCAAAGGCGATTTTTACGCCTATAAAGATGTCATTAAAATCGCGGTGGGTGTAACAGGGACTTTTATTTTAGAAGTGCTTTTATTTGGCCCATTTTTGATTCTTGAGGACATCCGTAATACAGTAAGCGCTATTAACACATTATTACTAAAAAGGAACAATGATGACGGAGACAGGACGTGTTAAATTTAAGAAGCGCATCGTTCGAATAAACGTGCGTCCTATCGTCTGTGCTTACTATGGGCCTAAGTTGGCATTTACTCTCACGCATAGTCATACGCCACGTTCAATAAAACGTTACAGTCACTGAAGAAAGCATGAAAATTTTAGGTGAAATTTCTGCTATTGAAACCATTGCCGAAGGACGAGGCATTCGTGAGTTAGCCTCATTGCAACAGCGTTATGGTCAAGGCAACTGGCGTAAAAGAAAAGGCATTGCTGTTGTAGAATTACCCAACGGTGGCAATAACAAGGCGGAAGTGCATTGTTATGAAGCACTTGGCATTGGTAAAGTAAAAATGAAAATCAAGAGGCGGCTATGAAATTTGTCGTTTGTGTAAAAAAAGATGAACTCGGCGATTTTTCCAGTGATGATTTAACAATCGGTCGATTATATGAAGTCCTTGAAAATAAAGATGCCCAAGGAATGTTACGCGTTATTGATAACTCAAGTGAAGATTATCTTTACCCTGCCGATTATTTTGAAACAGTAGAAATTTCGATTCAAACAGCCGAACGCTTACATAACGCTGTATTGTCTGCTCAGTAAGCGGAACGGAGTTTGCTATCGTTCCCATCCGAGTTGCCACCGCGTTTTACCTCTCTCCCTTTTTCCTTAGGGGAAGTAAGCCGTTACGATTTTTGTCTTTATTGAGGTTATTATGAGATTCGTTTATACCGTAAAAATAATTGGCGCTATTGGCATGGGCGCGTTGCTTGGTTCATGCGCACTGGTCGAACTGAGCGGAACAATGACACGGAAAACTGGGGAAATAATGTCGGACTATGGACGAAAAAATGACGGTTTTATAGGCAAGATGGCGGGGTTTGGCGGAAGCATTCATGAAGCGGTCGGCAGCACGGTTGAAAAAGTTGCTACCAGGGGAAAGGACGGCACATTAGGAGATACCAAAACAGAGCAATTTGTGGAAGCCAATCGGATGGTTATATCATCGGCTTCTGATGCCGTACAAAACAAGGTTCGGAATGAACCGGACACGACAATTAATAACACTGCAAATAAATCAGTCACCACGGAAAGTAAGCAACTGGCAACCGAGACCATAATCCAGGCACAAATCCGGCTGCTTGAATATGGTTATGATATTGGTGAAGCAGACGGTGTTTACGGAAACAAAACCAAAATAGCTATTGAAAAATATCAGCTAAAAAAAGGCCTTGCGGTGTCCGGTATTTTTGATGCAGAAACACTGGCTGCATTAGGGATAACCCGGTAATCGATTTTATGGACCATCAAAAATTCTTAGGCGACTTTTTTATGCTACGAACACACATCTCTTTCAGCAAAGCGACACGCCATTTACGCATTTTCTTTTTCATGACCGTTGCCGCTGTTTTACTAGCCGGTTGCGCGGGGCGAAACAATCCGCAAGCCGTCGTGGCGCAGCCAGTCGTACCGCTTGTGCAAAAAATAGAAGTTGCACCGATGCCCACTTTGATAATGATCAACAAAACCTATAAGACTAAAAATGCAGTTCCCGTCAGGTCAGCGCCTGACCCCGAGGCTTCCGTAGTCACCAATTTGCAAACCAACGAAAAATTTACGGCGGTCGCACAAGTTGAAAATTCCGAGTGGATTTTGGTCGGCAAAGATAACCGAAGTATCGGTTTTGTACACCAAGCCTTGGTTCAACCGCTTTCCATAAAGAAAAAAACTAAATAACGCCTCGAGCGGGACGGGATTTGCACTCCCGTCCCAAACGTTTCAACAATGCTCAACAATACGGGAAAACGATAGGCGCAGGTTGAATAACCCGCTCCACATCAAGAACTAAAACAGCGCATGGTTTAGTTTTAAGCCCCTTTGCCCAAGTTGCCCACCACGACTGCCCGTCCTTTATAACGGCTGTTCAGCCCCACCGCTCAAAAACGCGGTCACATCCTGGTTGTTTACCCGCCGATAAATGTCTTCAACCGGCAGGGTCAAATCAATCGATTCAAAGGTGATGTCATCGCCTAAAAAATAATGGTTTGGCAACCAGCCTTCGCGTCTTCTCAAAACCGTGACATCGGCAATATCCTGTTCGATCAGGACATATTCCTGCAAACCGGGGAGATTGATGTAGGACATCATTTTAAGCGTCTCATCCTTTTTCCGAGTTGACCGGGACAAGACTTCAACGATCAGCACCGGCGTTTCGGTGTAATAAGGCTCGGACTCATCAAACCGGCAATCGACCATCACATCGGGGTAAAAGAAGTTATCTTTGACACGCAGCTTCATATCCGAACCGAATGGTTCGCACGGGGAGTTTTCCAAATGGTTGCCAAATTTTCTATACAAATTCCCTGCAATCCGTTCATGGTTGGCGCTTACACCGGCCATGGCATAAATATGGCCGTCGATTAGCTCATGTTTTACTTGTCTCGTAAGTTCCTCTTTTAAATAGTCTTCAACGCTGATTAATCCGATAGGTTTTACGGCTGACATGGCCTTACTCCAAGTAGATGTTTTTTTGGCAATCAAACGCGGTTTATGGGGATGCTGACAATTTTATCATGACAACGATTAATCCGGCGTAGCGTAAGTTAGGTGGGTCAAGCACTGATGCGGGACGGGATATGCAATCCCGTCCCAAACGTTTCAGCAATGCTCAACAGTATGGAACAACGTTAGGAGCGGGTTAAATAACCCGCCCCGCATCGGACTTTTCTTTATCAAGCCATCCGGTAAAAATCTTTATACCAGTCCACAAAATGCTTGATGCCTTCTTCCAATGAGGTAGTCGGTTTATAGCCCAAGTCATTCACCAGATCCGACACATCCGCATAAGTGTCCGGCACGTCTCCCGGTTGCATAGGCAGTAAATTCTTGACCGCCTGTTTATTCAGGCTGCGTTCCAATGTTTCAATGAACGTTAACAGATGTACTGGGTTGTTGTTGCCAATGTTATAGACCCGGTAAGGCGCACGGCTGGTGCCGGGGTCAGGGTTTTCACCGGTCCACTCCGCATTCGCCTGGGCCGGTTTATCGATAACCCTGAGGACGCCTTCAATAATATCGTCTATATAAGTAAAATCGCGGCGATGGTTGCCGTAGTTAAATACGTCTATCGGCTTTCCTTCCAGGATATTGCGGGCGAATAAAAACGGCGACATATCCGGCCTTCCCCAGGGTCCGTACACGGTAAAAAAGCGCAAGCCGGTGGTCGGCAATCGATAAAGATGGCTGTAGGTATGCGCCATCAATTCATTGGCTTTTTTACTGGCCGCATACAGGGAAACCGGGTGATCGACATTGTCGTGAATGGAAAACGGCATGTTGGTGTTGGCCCCGTAAACCGAGCTGGACGATGCGTAGACCAAGTGCTCTACCGCATTATGTCGACAGCCTTCCAGGATATTGACAAAGCCAACGATATTGGAATCTATATAAGCATGAGGATGACTTAGCGAATACCTGACCCCGGCCTGGGCCGCCAGATGTGCGACCCGCTGAAATTTTTCTGCGGCAAAAAAAGCCGCGATTGCCTCCCTGTCGGCGATGTCCAGTTTCACAAACATAAATCGCTGATAATCCCTTAACCGATCCAGTCTCGCCAGTTTCAAGTTGACATCGTAATAGTCATTAAGATTGTCGATGCCGACGACTTCATCGCCACGTTCCAACAAGCGCAGACATAGCGCCGCGCCGATAAATCCAGCGGCTCCTGTTACCAGTATCTTCAAAGTTTTTTCTCACATATAATGAAATTGTAAAATATCAAGCCATGACTCTTGACAGCGCGGTAAACCTGTTTATCTAAGCGGTTTCCCTTGCAAATAGGATGCGCTGGGATCGATAATAAATCGTCCGTTCATTGCGGTGCGTCCGATCAGCATGCGAAACAACATGCTGTCGCGGTTGGTCAGCGTCATTTCCGCAGTGATGAGCGATTGTCCCAGGATCAACTGGGTTTCTATGACATAACGGCGCTGTTTGTGGCCGCCGGAATCGGTTACCAGACGGCGATCCTTAATCGGGGCATGGCATTCTATCGACACATCGCACCTGTTCTGTTTCGGGTGGATGGCGAACATGACCCAACGCTGTCCGCCTTTTCTATAAGGCTCGATCGTGTAAGCATGCAATGCCGAAGAACGTGCGCCGGTGTCTATTTTCGCCTTGATTTGATCGATATTCAGTGCCGGCAAGGCCACCCATTCGCGCCAACCCAGGATTTGTTTGGGTGTTGAAGAGTCTGTCATTATTTTTATAGCCGTCATTATTTTTTAACGCCTTATACTCAATCAACCGCTTTAGCATGAACTGGTCTGTTTATATCATCCTCTGTACCGATAATTCGCTTTATACCGGCATTACCACCGATATAGCCAGACGATTTAACCAGCATAAAGATCAAAAAGGCGCCAAATATTTTCGGGGTCGGCAACCCAAAACGCTCGTGTATCTGGAAACCGAACACAACCGCAGCTCCGCCGGTAAACGCGAAGTCGCTATAAAAAGCTTAAGCCGCTTGGAAAAACTAAGCCTGATTGCATCCGGCGTGAACAAGGCGGATGGCTTTTACAAGGATTGATGCTCTGATTGATTAAATAAACAGTAAGTAGCCCGCATGGAGCATAAGCGGAATGCGGGACATCAGTGCCGCGCTTACCTGGATTCCGCTTACGCTTCATCCAGGCTACAAGGCTAATAATTCCAATCCGGCATTCAATGAATCAGCCATTTCCTCGTTTTGCTGACCGGCTTTCAATCCGAAAAAATCAAACAGCCGGGTATCGGCCAATTGCGAAGGCGCAACGTTCTGCAAACTGGTAAATATGGTTTCCAGGCGTCCCGGAAATTGTTTATCCCAGCTTTTTAACATGACTTTCATCGCCTGTCTTTGCAGGTTTTCCTGCGAGCCGCACAGATTACAGGGAATAATCGGAAAATCCTTGAACGCGGCAAAGCGCTCTATATCTTTCTCGCGGCAATAGGCGAGCGGCCTGATGACGATGTTTTTCTTATCGTCGCTCAGCAACTTGGGCGGCATGGCTTTGAGTTTACCGCCATAAAAAATGTTCAGGAAAAAAGTCTCCAGTATGTCGTCACGATGATGACCCAAGGCTATTTTGGTGACACCGTTGGCTTCGGCATAGCCGTAGAGGGTGCCGCGCCTTAATCGCGAGCACAAGCCGCAGGTGGTATTGCCTTCCGGGATAACGCGTTTGACGATGCTGTAAGTGTCTTTTTCGATAATATGATATGGCACGCCCAGCGATTCAAGGTATTCAGGCAAGACATGCTCGGGAAATCCCGGCTGTTTCTGGTCCAGGTTGACGGCGACCAGTTCAAAGTCAACCGGCGCGGTCTTCTGCAAGCCTATCAATACATCCAGCAGCGTATAAGAGTCCTTGCCGCCGGACAGGCACACCATGACCTTGTCGCCATTCTCGATCATGTTGTAATCGGCAATCGCATCTCCGACATAATGACGCAGGCGCTTTTGTAGTTTATTGAACTGGGTTCTGGATTTTAAATTTGGATCCGGCATGATCAGAATTGGGGAAATTTATCGGTAAGTAACTTTGTTGCTTATGTCGATGTGGATATATTTCAATTTTTGCAGCACTGAAATAATTCGTTCAACATCCGGCTCTGAAATTCCACCCTGAAACTGAAACATAGCGACGATTGAGTTAATTAGTGAGGCCTTTTTAGTTGGTTTAAGCTTCAATAATCTCTTTACAACATAGTCTATTATGTCTTCGCTAGTGTTCGAATCTTTCCAAATTCCGGATAATTCATTTTGCGGTTGGATACAGCTTTGAGATTTTTGAATATCTTCTTCACGCATAACCTGCATAATCAGCAATTGGGCGAGACGTAATTTTTCATTACGGGGAAGTTGTTCGCACAATGCACTTATTTCTGTGGAGGTCATTATTTCATATGGATTATTGAATTGAAAAAATGAAGATTAAGGAGGAATGCAATAACTCCTCCTTAATTTTTAAAGAAAGGCTATTAACCGTTATAGCGCTGGAATATCAAGGTTGCATTAGTGCCGCCGAACCCGAAGCTGTTCGACATAATCGTATTGAGTGTGATGTTATCCTGGCGCTCACGCACAATCGGTATATCGGTTGCATCCGAATCCAACTGCGTGATGTTCGCTGAAGCACTGAGGAAGTTTTCTTCCATCATCAATAACGAATAAATGGCTTCATTGACGCCCGCTGCCCCCAGGGCGTGACCAGTCAATGATTTTGTAGAGCTGACCCAGGGCAGATTATCCTGGCCGAAGACGTTACGCAGGGCTTGCAATTCCTTGGTGTCGCCGACCGGGGTACTGGTGCCGTGGGCATTGATATAATCAATCTTGCTGCCGTTGATAGTCGCCATCGCCTGCTGCATGCAACGCACGGCGCCTTCACCGGACGGCTGGACCATGTCATAACCGTCGGACGTTGC
>SXIP01000104.1 GCA_005772825.1 Methylococcaceae bacterium
AACGCCTGCAAATCCAAGGTATCGACATACGCATCAATGGCTCGCACCGGATTGTTCTGGCTGACGTATTCATCGACACAAGGCGGCAGCAACATATCTTGCTGACGGTTTAATACGGGTTGATAGCGGCGTGAGGTCATGAGTGTTTGTTAACTGGCGGTTACCGGATGATGGGCCTATTATAAGGCATGGCTTGCGATAATACTTTCACAGCCTCCGGAGCTTGGGAACGAGCGGAGTGGTTTGCGTCTTTAAGTCACGTTCCAAACTTTCCAACGAAGTCCGGAACGGAACAATATGAAATCCGCCGGTATTGGGAGTAAGATGTGAAGCGGGTGTTTTTACCGCCATTGAAAAAGCACCCGCTACAGAAAATCGGGTATCGCCGGATGTTAGCTGTATATTTTTGACTTTGCCCGGTCATTTTCTTCAATATCTACAAAAAGGATGACATTATATGAAAAAAGCGCTTTTTTTAATGTTGTTGGCCGGTTCAACGACAGTTATTGCCGCTCCCCGTATCGGACACCACGGCGAAATGATAATGAAATGTCATGCGCCGAAATTTTTCGGCGAAAAACCGGCCGGGGATGCGAAGGTCGAATCATTCCAGGAATTTCAATTCAACGCCTCTGAAAATACCGATATCGCCACGCTGAATGTCTGGGTAAATAATCAATTGGTGAATGTGACCAATGAAAAGCAACGCAGCGGTCGTTACCTGGTTACCGGTAAATTGGCTCAACCTTTAACCGAAGGCAAGGCCTGGGTCAAGGTTGCGTCAGAAAGCGATGACGGCTGTAACGGCTTACAGGTATGGAATGTCTACATCAAATAAATGCAAGTATTAAGTAATGATAAAGCACGATTTTTTACGCCGTTTTTTATTTGAAGAGCTGGGCGTTCGGGGCGAGTGGATTAAACTGGAAAGCAGTTGGCAAGCGGCTAAGCTGCATCAGCAGGGCATGCAGCATGTGCAGCAGCAATTGGGTCAGGCGCTGGCGGCGGTGGTTATGTTGTCGGCGACGATCAAGTTTAACGGCTCGATGATACTTCAGGCGCAGGGCGACGGCGCTTTCAAAACGCTGGTCGCACAGGCTACCCATGATCGCAAGATAAGAGGCTTGGTTAGAAGCGAGGAAACGGTTCCTACCGGCTCTCTGGAATCGATGTTTGGACATGGACGCCTGGTTTTAACGATAGAACCTGATAATGCCGATCCTTATCAGGGCATCGTTCCGCTGGAAGGCGCTAATTTGGCGGTCGCACTGGAAACCTATTTTCAGCAGTCCGAGCAACTTAAAACCCGCTTGTGGTTGTTTGCCGATGATACGCGCGCCGCAGGCTTGTTGTTGCAGGAGTTGCCGGCGCAAAACAATGACCAAGCCGATTGGGAGCGTATCGAGATGTTGGCCGGCACGCTGACTGAACAGGAATTGCTGGAACTGGACTGCGAGCATCTGTTATACCGCTTGTTTAATGAAGAAAAAGTCCGGCTGTTCGAAGCCGAACCGGTTGAATTTAAGTGCGCCTGTTCCCGGCCAAGAATCGCGAGAACTCTACGCGCCATGGGCAGGGCGGAGCTGGACGGTATTTTGCAGGAGCGGGGCAATATAGAAGTCGGCTGCGAATTTTGTGGCGAGCACTATCTTTTTGATGTTATTGATGTGGAAAACCTAATGTCCCCGGATAATTTGGTTAACGGATCGGCAACGCGGCATTAATTCATTATGAAGGCCAATCCCTTAAAACGCTGTTTTCGTGTCATTGGTCTGCTGGTGCTGGCGGTTACGTTATCCGGTTGCATTTATTGGGTGCGGGCTTATCAGACTTATTTGCAGATGGATGAATTTGATCGCTACTTCAGCGTTGAATCCGGCGATGAGTTTACCTTGAAATTTAAAGAGCCGATTCTTTACAGTTCCGACTTTGTCTCCCTGTCCCGATTGTATGCCAGCGATGATACGGCTACCGCTGAAGGCAGGCGCTGGCGTTACTGGTTTCGGAAAGTTGACGGCAATAATAAAGTCATACAGCCGGAGGTGAAGTTTTACTCCGATTTAAATTTTAATAAGGAAAACCGGATAACGTCGTGGTCGTTTTCCAAGTTATTTTTGCAAATAGCGCCGCCGAAGTTTTTAGAAGTGTCCTTGCGCTCAATCGGCGGCGCTACCATCGATAAGGAGAAAAAACAGCTTAAGGCCAATAGTGCGCTGATAGAAAAGATTTCCGGCGATTTGCCTAAAAAACCGGCGGTTCTGGCGCAATTGGGCAAGCCTTTTGAAATCCGCGATGAAGCGGAGCAGGAAGTGTATATTTACCATTTTCTGCTGGAAACCCATCACATCGATGAAGGCTATGAAGACCGCGCCTTAAGCGAGGTAAAGATTACCTTCGATAAAAAAACGCAGGAGCTGATTAAAATGGCCGGGCGTTTTGCGGGGCTGAAGGTGTCCATCAATTATCGAAAATTTCTCGATACCGCTTCCGACGAATCGTAGCCGACCTTTGAAAAAGCACTGAACTTGAATACGGGCATTTAAAACAGCGTGAGAGCTGATAGAATGCCCCCTTTTAAAATCAATCATCAAGACTATGACGACAACCTCACCCAGCAAAGACCTGGAAACTTTCGAGAACCCGCAGCCGGGCCGCGATTACACCATCCGCATATCCATTCCAGACTTCACCTGCCTGTGCCCGAAGACCGGACAACCGGATTTTGCAACGATCATCATCGAATACGTACCCGCGGCCCTTTGCGTGGAACTCAAGTCGCTTAAGCTGTATATGTGGTCATTTCGTGAGCAAGGCGCGTTTCACGAAGCGGTGACCAATGAAATTCTTGACGATATCGTCAAAGCGACAGCGCCCAACTTCATGCGTATCCGGGCCGAGTTTAATGTGCGCGGCGGTATTTATACAACCGTTGTGGCAGAGCATAGAAACAGCGACTGGAAAGCGCCGGAATTGGTGAACCTGCCGTAATTAATGTTTTTCTTGTTTATTAGAACCAAAGCTAATACCTGATCATCTTCGTGGTAAGGTAACTCGCATCCCTACTGCTGGTTCCCAAGCTCCGGAGACTGTGAAAGTTTTCACTTTTAGATCAGATTAAAGGCATAACCACGAAGACACGAAGATCACGAAGTTTTCAATATATTGAATTAAATAGATTTTTTTCTTCGTGTTCTTCGTGCCTTCGTGGTGAAAAATGCTTTTAGCCTAATTTTGGATAATACTTTCACAGTCTCTCCGGCTTGGGAGCTAGCATCAATATTATTAGGATGGCGGAATGTTGTTTGCGGGTTACCGAAACAAGCAGGTTTCGCCGAAATGACTGTGCAAACTAACCCAAAACCTCACATCACCCCGATTATTCATGACTATTAAAGACGCTCTTACCACCCTACCTCAATACGTTTTACCCCATCACGCCTTGTCCGCCCTGATGAGCCGATTCACGCACTCGGAAAACAAAGCCTTGAAGAACCTGCTTATCAGCCAGGTCATCAAGCATTACGGCGTCAATATGGCGGAGGCGCTGGAACAGGACATCAACGCATTTAAAAGCTTTAACCAGTTTTTTACCCGTGAACTCAATCCCAATGCCAGACCGTTAACTGCAGAAAAAAATGCGGTGGCTTGTCCTGCCGACGGCGCAGTCAGTCAGGCGGGCGCCATTACGGACGGCGTCATCTTTCAAGCCAAAGGCAAGAGCTTTAGCGCTATCGACTTGTTGGGCGGCAGCAGTGAACGCGCCGAACCCTTTAAAAACGGCGTATTTACCACGATTTACTTGTCGCCCAAGGACTATCACCGCTTGCACATGCCGTTGACCGGTACGTTAAGGGAAATGGTGCATATCCCAGGTCGCCTGTTCAGTGTCAATACCGCAACGACCCGCTCGGTGCCGGGTTTATTTGCCAGGAATGAACGCGTCGCCGCCATTTTCGATACCGATGCCGGCCCTATGGCGCTGGTGCTGGTCGGTGCTATTTTTGTGTCCAGCATCGAAACGGTCTGGCATGGCGTTGTCACACCGCCGACCATAACGTCAGTGCAAAGCCGACTCTATCAGGACAATGCGCCTGTCTTGAAGATCGGCGAAGAAATGGGACGCTTCAACATGGGGTCTACCATTATTGTTTTGTTCGGCAAGGACAAGGTGCAGTGGGATAGCGAATTTAAAGCAGATAAAGTGGTTAGATTAGGTGAGTTAATTGGTAGAGCTGTCGGATAGCTTATTCCTCAAGAACGAAGGGGCGTGAAGAGGACTCCTTGTGCTTGAGCTTTAGTTTTGCGTTTATCTTGCGTGCTTGTCTTACACGGAGAATTGGGGATGCTCTTTTTTATCCATCCCGCGTGACTTTATCCCTTGTTTTAGCAAAGCCTCAAATTCTGCAATGGGTAGCGGTTCGCTGAACAGATAGCCCTGGAAATTTGTGCAGCCATTGTTGAGCAGGAGTTGCCGTTGTTCTTCCGTTTCCACGCCTTCGGCAATAACATTTAGATTCAAGCTTGCTGCCATAGCGATGATGGTGCGGACAATGGCTTGGTCGCCGTTGTCCACGACAATATCTCGGACGAATGACTGGTCGATTTTGAGCTGATCCAGCGGCAGTACCTTGAGGTATTGCAATGACGAATAACCCGTACCAAAGTCATCCAGCGAAAACCGGATACCGGTTTTTCTCAAAATATTCATGATATGAATAGTATCTTCGATATGGTCCAGAAGCGTGCTCTCCGTCAACTCGAGCTTAAGCAACATCGGATTGATGTCATGCCGTTTTATGGCGGCCAGCACCAGCGCCACGAAGTCCGTCTGAAAAAATTGCCGGGCGCTGACGTTCACCGATAATATCAGGCCTGAGGTGAAAGGCATTTGTTGCCATTTTTTGAGTTGCGCGCACGCTGTTTCCAATACCCACTGGCCTATAGGCTGAATCAGGCTGGTTTCCTCCGCCAGAGGAATAAAATCCGGCAGAGAGACCATGCCGCGATCAGGATGAGACCAGCGGAGCAAAGCTTCTGCGCCCAAGGGCTGATGGGAGTCATCCACCTGGATTTGGTAATAGAGCTGGAATTGTTGTCTTCCTAAGGCTTTGCGTAATTCGTTTTCTAGTGAAACCCGCGCCGTGATGATGTCCTGCATCTGCTGATCGAAAAAACGCAGCGCATTGCGGCCTGAAATTTTGGCTTGGTACATGGCAATATCGGCTTGCTTTAATAGCTCGTCTACAGTTTGTTCGTTTCCGTTGAACAAGGTTGCGCCAATACTGGACGTGCAAAGATAATCTAGTTGTGCAAGCAAGAATGGCGCATTGATGTTGGCGATAATTTTATTGCCAACCGCTTCAGCCTGGTTAACCGCTTCGACGGTCTGCGCACTTAAATCTTCCAACATGATCACAAATTCATCGCCTCCCAGTCTAGCCACGGTATCGCTTTCACGGACACAGGCGGACAGGCGCGCGGCAACCTGTTGCAACAATAAATCGCCCCTGTCATGGCCGAGGGTATCGTTGAGTGTTTTAAAATTATCCAGATCGATAAATAACAAGGCGCCTTTTCTGTTATTAGTATGACTTGAAGCCAGTGCCAAATTTAAGCGATCGAGTAGCAATCTTCGATTAGGCAGGTTAGTAAGCGGGTCGTAAAATGCCAGGCGCTCAATTTCTTCGGCAGCGGATTTTCTCTGGGTGATATCGGTAAGCGTCTTAACATAATGGGTAATCATGCCGCTTTGGTCTTTCACGGCGGTGATGGTCAGATATTCGGGGTAAATGTCGCCGTTCTTGCGCTGGCATATGATTTCGCCTTCCCATACGCCTGTATTGTTAATGTGCTCCCTCATGGCGTTATAAAAATCCTTATTCTGCTGGTCTGATTGCAGAATGTCGGCGGTTTTGCCGACAACATCCTCCGCCGTGTAACCTGTGATAGTAGTAAATGCTTTATTAACGCGCAGAATGACATGGTTGATATCGGTGATGACCATGCCTTCGCCAGATTCAAAGGCGGTGGCGGCAATACGGAGCTGCTGTTCGATACGTTTGCGCTCGGTAATGTCTTCATTGATTGCAAGGTAATGTGTGATACCGCCATTCGGCTGGTGTACCGGGGAAATCATGGCCGATTCGATGTACTCGCTGCCGTCCTTGCGTTTGTTAATGAATTCACCCTTCCAAACTTCACCCGTGGTTAATTTGGCCCACATGTCCGTATAGGTTTCTTTCGGCGTTTTTCCTGATTGGAATAGTCTTGCGTTTTGTCCGATCGCTTCGCTACGGCTGTATCCCGTTGCTCTGACGAATGCCTCATTGACGAATTCAATAGTGGCATTGAGGTCGGTAATAACTATCATGTTGGGGCTTTGCTCGACTGCCAGAGAAAGTTTTCTCAGCTCGTCTTCCGCCAGCTTTTCTTCGGTAATATCCTGATAGATACCGAGCAGGCCTATCGTTTGGTTATCAGCATTTCGTAGCGGTACTTTGGAAGTTCGCAGCCAGATTCTTTTGCCGTCAGGCGTTGTCTGCGGTTCGTCATAAGCAAGTTTGGGGATCCCTGAGCTCATTACCACCTGGTCATCGGCACGGTAAAGCTCGGCCTGATCTCGCCATGGCATTTGATAGTCGTCCTTGCCGAGCAATTCATCGGGATGCGTCAAGCCGGCATCTTGGGCAAAGCTCATATTGCTGCCGAGAAAACGGGAATCGCTATCTTTCCAGAAGATGCGGGCAGGGGTGGTATTGATAATGGTTTTAAGCAAATGATGCGATGCTTCAAGCTTTTTTGTGGCTTCTTTCTGATACTTTGCGCGCCTGATTCGGGATACGGAAATAAGCACTATAATAATCATAATCAGAGGGACTGTAATTTTGATTTCTTCCGGTATTAAGAACTCCTTCTCTTCATAAATACCGAACCATTTTTCATACAGTCTATCGTAAAAGCCACTTGATTTGGTTAATGCAAGGCCTTCATTGATT
Organism: Methylococcaceae bacterium; assembly: GCA_005772825.1. Classification (GTDB taxonomy): domain Bacteria; phylum Pseudomonadota; class Gammaproteobacteria; order Methylococcales; family Methylomonadaceae; genus SXIP01. The sequence goes on from SXIP01000104.1 coordinate 6,996, forward strand.
TTGGCGAGCAGCTCAGAGTTGCCTTTTTTGACGGCGAATGAAAAATTTTGTGAAAAACCTGCTTTTGTCTTTACGGCTTCAATATTGGCAATGTTTAATTTATTAAGTGTTTGCAAGCCGACAAGCTTGCTGATCAGCATTGCATCATGTTGGCCGGCTGACAGTAATTTGAATCCCTCTTCCGCTGTATTGACCGGTACGAGTTGTTGCCAGCCTTTGGATAAGGCATAATCGTGCGCCTTATCGGCATTGAGCACGATAATGGCTTTATTTTTCAGATCGGCTTCCGAGCTAATGACGGAGCTCCCCTTACGAACAAAGATAGCGCCATGAACAATAAACGTCGGTACTGTAAAATCTGCAAACCGGCGGCGTTCCTCGGATTGTGCAAGATTGATCAATACATCAGTCTTTCCTTCTTTGAATTCCTCTAGCAGTTGGTGAAAAGGCCGAACCCGGATGGTATAGTTAAGACCGCTTTCCGCTGCGACCGCCTTCCAGAGATCCACCGTGAAACCACTCGCGGTTTGGTCGGTAGTCCCTATCGCAAATGGTGGATAATCTTGCTCGCTGCCGATGATGATCGTTTTGTTTGCCTCGGTGAGGGCTTGAACCGTTCCGGTGACGAGCAATAAAAAAACTATCAGGGAATTGAGTATAATCAGATTAATACCGTATCTTGATGGCATCATTGTTCTTGGCAGGCTATATCTACATTGCATGATCGATCCTAGGGCTTCACCTGAACCTAATTAGATCACAAGAATTTTAAACAGTCATCAAATTCGGTATATTAAACAACTCAACACAATTTTCTGGTTTTAGATTGCTCCACACTATAATCTAAGACGCATTATATTAAATACAATATAATGATTTACTTATTTACTGTTCAGCTTGTAACAAAGTAACAATTAAGAGAGATATGCAATGGCGTTTTACGAATGGACTGAGCGATTATCGGTCGGCATACCTTCCATTGACCGGCAGCACAAAACCCTGATCGGTTATATCAATACGTTTGCTGAAGCCGCGCAGGAAAATAACGGCAGCTCAGCAGTAGTTATCGGATTTGTTCTGAATAATCTGGTCAGTTATACGAAAATGCATTTCATCTATGAAGAAATGCTGTTTGATCGCTATGGCTATCAGGAAGAGAAAGAACACAAGATGCATCACAGAAAGCTGGCTGTGCAGGTTGAAGAATACTACGCAAGGTACAAAAGCGGGGACAGCGGCTTCAGTGAAGATTTATTGTCGTTTTTGATGGGGTGGCTCAACTATCATATTCTGGTGGATGATGTTGCCTATTCGGGCTTTCTAAGCAGTCAAGGTGTTACATAATTGATGCTCGTATCGCTCCGCTTAAATGCCGACAGGCGGATTAGTCATCTAATCCGCCGGCAATAATTATCGCATTGTCCAGGCCGCGTTAATCGTCATCCCCACGTCCGGTGTCTTTCGAGATTGGTAATAGAGGGATGTTATAGCTTTTTATAATCTGTTCTATTTTGTCTGCATTGGCTTTAATCAGCTTGTCCAGTGTTTCTTTCCGGGCTTTGTCGCCGTTGCGGACGCCCATGGCCATGGCAAAATCAAATTTCATTCCCGGGCTAGATTGCATCGGAATCATTGTATAGCTGTTTTTCGGGCTTTGCGTCGTGACATAGCCAGCCATCGGTCCCCATAGAATCACCATATCGATTTTTTTGGCTTTAAGATCCTTTTCAATCTGCATGGCGACATTATTTTCATCGTCACCCGACATTGACTGATAGGGGATGCCCTGGTCAAGCAAGCCGGTTTTTTGCAGCCAAGCGGTACCGGGTCCCTGGTCAAACATGGCGATTTTAAGCGCTTCCTGTCTTTGCAAGGGCAGGTTGGCTAATTGCAGCGGCTCGGTAATATCATCCCAGCCGCGACCTTTGGCGATTAAAAGTACGTAAGTCGACTGATAATACGGGATAGTGGTCAAGGTCAAATCATAGCCGGCAGGCACGCCCATAATCACATCGCATTTAAAGTTCTTGCTGTCGACTTCTTTGTCGTTTATGGGGGCATTCAATGTATTGCGAACAAAACCGATGCGTTGCGGAAACCAGGTATATTCAACGGTCTGCTTCAATTCCTTGGCGAATAATTCGGCGATTTTGTTTTCAAAACCGTCCCTGTTTTTGGTCGAATAGGGTGGGTTAAGGGGATCGGCGCAGACTTTAAAAGTGTCTTCCGCGAAGACTGAAAAAGTTGCAGCGGCCAGGCAGAAGACTGCCGGAATTTTTGTAATACGCATAGTAATTCCTAATATTTAAGGATGTGTCTTATGTGAGCGTTAATCTATTTCTTCAATAAATGTGTTTTCTATGGGCGTTTGCACATAATGTTTCTTGTTGTCCCAGAAATAGTAGTAGCCTTTGTCGCTGGCGGTTACCTTGCCGTTGGTGATTGTCCAGGATTTTGTCGTGGAGCCGTTGGCGTAAGTCACCAGATAATTGCCGTCCAACAGTTCAACGACTTTTCTGGATAACTGATTTTGTTGGTCTTGTGTACAGCCGGCGAGCAATGCCAGCAAGCCTAATAAGCTGATTATTTTCATGGTGAGTCTTTTTGCCTTTTATGTTTATGAAGCGATGGCAGGTTGTTGTAGCCTGTCCCGGTAATATATCAGTAGTTATCGATCAGACAATCTTGATCAGATAATTCGCTCGCCCCGTGCAAGTTTCGGCAAATTGCCTTCCAGGCCCATTGCGCCGCGCATCACTTTGTTTTTGGCAGGCAAGATTCGCTCAGCCAAGCCGAGTCCCAGATTGCGTATAAACTTTAGCGGTAAAACCTCATTGCTGAATACCTGGTAAAAAACATCCATGACGGTCATCATTTTTAGGTTTTCGTTGCGGCGCATTTTTTCGTAGCGTTTTAATACACTTAATTCATTAATTTCAAGGCCTTGCTTGGCGGCTTCCACCAACACTTCGCTTAATGCGGCGGCATCCAGTAAGCCTATGTTGACGCCTTGGCCCGCCAACGGATTAATCATGTGTGCGGCATCACCGACCAAAGCGACGCCTGGTTTGACGTAGTTCTGCGCATGCTGACGTTTGAGCGGGAAGCTCGCGACGCCGAGTACGGCTTTTACTTCGCCCAGGCAATCCGGGAATGCGGCGACCAGTTCATTCTTTAATTCCAGCGGCGACAAGGCTTTCAGTCGATTGACTTCATCCGGTGAGTTATACCAGACGATGGAGCCGTAATGCCCGGTTAGCGGCAGAAACGCCTGCGGTCCGCTGGGAACAAAACGTTGCCAGGTTATATCCTGTTGCTCATAAGCGGTTTCAATATAAATGACCAGCGCATGTTGTTTGTAATCCCAACTGGTTACCCCCAGGCCGACGGTTTGCCTGACTCTGGATTGTCCGCCGTCGGCGGCGACCAGTACTTTTGCAGACAACAGTCGACCGTCTCCCAGTTCCACCTCGGTGGCTTTGCCCGCAATGTAATTAATTTTCGAAATGCCGGCGGGACACATCAATTCAATGTTGTCGAACTCCTGCGCGCGTTCCAGCAAGGCTATCTGGGTGATTCTGTTTTCAACGATATAACCCAGTTCAGGATAATTAATATCGTCACTACAAAATTCGGTGTCTCCGGCTGTTTCCCATACCCGCATCCGGCGAAACGGGCACAGCCGGCGCTTGACGATACCATTCCAGGCGCCGACTGTTTCCAGGATATGTTTCGAGGCAATGCTAAGCGCGGAAACTCTCAAATCATGGGGTTGATCGGGTGAAAAAGCGGGTGGCGGCGAGCTTTCTATGATCGCCACCTTTAATGAGCTGCCGCCAAGACCACACGCAACAGCAGCACCGACCATGCCGCCGCCTATGATTACCACATCAAATATTTCTTTCATAATAAACCAATCGTCAATAAAGCGAATGCACTGCAATGCCGCATCATAAAAACCGGGGGCATAGCTTCGGACTGTCAAAAACAAAAAGATGACGTCGCATGTTCAGTCATCTCTATGTAAAAGAAGAAAGATAACATATTTACAGTAATGGATAAGGAAATTACGCTAATTAATGGTATATGCGTCTGACAAATCCGTGCTTACCAAGTGCCGGAATCAAGTAACTCTCTTTCTGTAGGGTGTTATGTCGGCGTAAATATTGCTTGGTTTTTAAGATTATGCGAATTTTATCAATGTCTACGGCGTACCAATTAATACTTAAATACCGGTTCTAAAAGAGTGTTATTGGCAACAGATTAAAAAGATTGATGACAATAGTATTTGTCATCCGTATAATTTAGTGGTTTTGCCGCATTTGCAGCCTCCGATAAAAACATCAGAGGGCATGCGGAGCGAGGGTTCGAAAAGGAAGGATGTAACCCTTTTGTAATATACTTTTTCAGAGGTGACAATGAGTCAAAATACACTACCGGCCAGACAGGGTTTATATGATCCGCGCAATGAACATGATGCATGCGGGGTGGGTTTCATTGTTCATATAAAGGGCCAAAAAAGCCATGCGATTGTAAGGCAGGGACTGGATTTACTTAAGAATTTGACCCATCGTGGTGCAGTGGGCGCTGATCCATGCGCCGGTGATGGTGCAGGAATTTTGATTCAGCTACCGGATACCTTTTTGCGTTCGGAATGCGATAAATTGGGTATAGCCTTGCCTGTTGCAGGTGAATATGCGGCGGGTATGGTGTTTTTGCCACGCAATGCAGAAGATCGGGCTTGCTGCGAAGCATTATTTGCCGACATTATTGCCCGTGAAAAGGCGGTGTTGTTGGGCTGGCGCGATGTGCCGGTTGATAATCATGAATTGGGTTATTCGGTAAAACCGGTTGAACCTTTCATTCGCCAGATTTTTATTGCCCGCGGCGCCGATTGCGCCGATCAGGATGCTTTCGAGCGCAAACTGTTCGTGATTCGCAAACAAGTCGAAAATGCCGTACGCGATTCGAATCTGGATAATGGCCATTCTTTTTATGTGCCGTCATTATCATCTCTGACTATGGTTTACAAAGGCATGTTGCTGGCGGACCAGGTCGGGACATTTTATCCTGATCTGAGCAATGAGCTTATGGTCAGCGCCTTGGCGTTGGTGCATCAGCGTTTCTCCACGAATACTTTCCCGACCTGGGATTTGGCGCATCCTTTCCGCATGATCGCCCATAAC
>SXIP01000105.1 GCA_005772825.1 Methylococcaceae bacterium
AGCTGCGCGAGGCCGGCCGCGGCGGCTTCTACCGCGCCCACGGCGAGATCAAGCGCCTCCTTTAAGCGGCTGACGCCGGAGCGCAGAGCCACCCCGATGGCCGCCCCTGTTTTCGACAAAATCGCCGCAACCATTGCCGACCATCCAGGCACAAAAAAGCCGGTATTACCCGGCTCAATCTGTTTTGATAAATCAATCTGCCTTACGCTGATGCTGCCGCTTCAATTGCTGCCGATACCGTTCTAAAGTTCAGCTCATAATCCAAGTTTAGAGGATGAATCCGGTTTAGATTCGCATCGTCTGTCGCTTCGTTGGTGACTAATGCTGTGCGCTTTTGAAGCTCCTTTTTTGCAGCCAGTGAATTGGTTATGATCTCGCTGATTATGCCGTTGGCCTCCAATAAAACGGCCTCCAGTTCTGCCGATCGACTCGGTGTTGTAAGATTGATTACCCTTGTAAAAACCGCCCTAAGGTTGTTCTCGGGTTCATTTGTTTCAGGTAGCTGATTTATTAGCAGTTCGATTATTTTTTGCTTTGCGTCCATTTTGGATTCCTTAGATGTGCGACAAGGCTTTCACCAGTGTTTCGGACGTGACGCGCATATTGTCGATCACGGAGCTGTCAGCCGGAAGAAACTTATCCATGTAATGCGTCCGATACAGCCGCATTTGCTCACCACTAATGCCGACTAAAAGGGGACTGGTCGCCGGATTTGTCAGCGCGGCAATGACGGGTTTATCATCGGTTTTAAACGCCTGCGCCATGAATGCGGCTTTTTCTGAACTGTTCAGCCCACGAAACACGGCGCGGATTTCGGCGGCCTGTTCATTTTCAACCAGGCTTGCCGCTGTAATCTGCCTAGCCAGTTGACTTGCCCGAAGCTCGGCAACGGTAGTCAAGGCCCTGTCAGAAGCCGTTTTAAGTGCGGCTTGAAACTTAGTACGCTGCTCTTCTATTCTCAAGGCATTAGCCTTGTCTGACAGCATATCGTCCGGGTTAAGAATAAAGCTATTGAGCTTTTTCAACTGCTCACCCGCCTGCACGAAGCCTCCCCAGGTTTGATGTGTCTTGCTGCCGACAATGCCGTCATGGGGCATCCTTTGGAGTAGGGCTTCAAGTGTATTTAATTCTACGGTGTAACTCATAAGTTTTTTTCCTAAATTTGAGTGAATTGGACAATCTTAAGTTGATCGTCCGGGACGTTCTGCCAGCCTTTAGCGGCTTTGGCGGCATCAAGCTGTTCACCAGGGAAGATGAATAGAATTTTTAAAGGGTTTTTTGCTTTGCTGGATGTCTCAAGTTTATTGAGTCTGTTTTTAATGTTGCTCATGGCGTGGAACTGGTTTGATAAAAACACGGTGGATGATAAAAATCTCGTCGTCTGGGACGTTCTGCCATCCCTTCGCCGCTTTTGCCGCTTCTAGGGATTCGTCGCCGATTAGTCGAAGAACGTAACGTAACTGGTCGTCACGCTTAGCAACACCTTCAAGTTTGCTTAATCGTTTTTTTAAAGTCATTTCCTAGCCTCTAATGCGTCCAGTCGCTTAACAAGTTCTTCGACTTCCACTAACTTTGACTGATTGGACAGTGCCGCAATCAAAGCGGCCCCGATGTCGGGGGGTATCTGTCCCGCCATAGTCGCATTGATGACGTTCCCCCCGGTTTCTGGAAGGCTTGCGCCAACGTCCACGATGACCGGCAAGGCTTGTGCTTTCAATACGGGGATTATTCGGTCTAATAGGATTTTACAAGCCGCCAAGTCGCCACCAATGGCCGCATCTATAACGGTTTTCAAAATGGCCGGCGCTTTAGTCTCGATTGATTTCCTGAGCTTAGCGCCCGCCGTTGTTCCAGGCCGTCGCCCGGATGGGTTGCCCGATTCACCCTTTTTAAAAGCCATTGTTGCTATTCCACTGTTAATGCAGTGTGATGATATAACATAACACTTGATAAGTCATTGTTTTCCACTAAAGCCTTAAGCTCTAACCTTGAATCGTGTAACTCCTTTTCAAGCTGCTGTATCTTTGCCAACAGCTCTACATCTTGATTATTCGTTACAGGAATCAAGCCGGTACGCTTGGCTTCCTCGATCATGGGCAACAGTTCAACGGGAACGCGCACAGTTACCGTTTGCTTACCTGTGGATTTACGGCCTGCGCCCGGCCTAATACCGCCCCAATTGCTTGCCAACTGCACCGGCTGAAGTTCTACTGTATCGGCTATCGTCTGAACCGCCATGATTGCCGTTATCGGTTCAATGTCCGGTATGAGCGTATTGTCTATAGGTTCGCTGATTATCGGCGTGGGTACGGCTTTGTCAGCATTCAGGCGGTCATAGTGCCATTGATAAATAGCCTGTTTTACCTCATCGGGTAATAGCTTGGCTTTGCTGGTAATGCCTAACGCCTCTTTAGCCTGTTTAGTAAGCTTGGCAATGTCGTTATGGCTGTTGGGTGAACAGCCGTACAGTTCCGCTATCGCTTCACTCAGTTTACCCGTGCCGTCGTAATTCATAATATACCTTCATAGTTACTTGATTAATGTAACAATTATCATATTGAATACCGAAACTTAAATCAAATTGTTTTTTGCAACATAATTCATATTGATTATTGTAACTATAATCAATTAGACCGCTGCCCTTCGTTTTTTCACGTCATAAGCGGTTAAACAATCCGACACCGTAACATTAAGCCCGTGTTTTGTTTCACCTGTTGCTTTGTCGATCCACTCACTCGGCTTTAATGATCCGGTGACCGCTAAGGCATCACCTTTTTTTAACTTGGCGATCCTTTCAGCCGATTCATTGAAAGCGATCCCACTCACTACAATGGGTTGCGGCTCGTTGACCGATACCGATAACATGAACTGACAATATAGGGTTCCGTTTGTGGATGTTTTTAACGCGGGGTCTCTGATTAATTTACCGTTGATTAAAGCGTCTATCATGGCTGTGTATCCTTTGGTTTCGGTTCAGGGTTCATCCGCAATAACCAGGCGGCATGATCCGCATTCCGTGCCTGAACTTCAATCGGATTTCCTGCCGGTGTGTAGCATTTGACAATCAAATTTTCTGCTTTTTCAGGCTCTGCTAATTCTGCTAATTTGCTAATTTGAGATTCTGTTTTGGTTTTTGATAATTCGCCGGGATTAAACCACATGCTTAATACTCCATGACTTCCGTGCGGCTACGCCATCTATAACCATGCCAGGTGTATTTTCGGTTAAGTAGCCATGCTCCACCAGTTCAGTTATTGCTGAATCAAGGCGTTTTTTATTTCGTAAATGACTAGGCCCATGAGTGAGCACTACGGCTGTTCTGAAAGCATTATAGTCGCGATCATTCAGCCATTTTGACAACGATTCGGCGTCTGATACGGATTGTGGAATCATTGCCGCGCCTTTGATTCGTAGCGTTTCAGCCAGATACCATTGAACTATTACCAGCGCCCGGCCTAGTCGGTCGGCATCAATCATCCTTGCCCCTATACCATTCTCAATTGCTGTTAATACGCCAGCAATACGACAGGCGTTCTCAAGGGCTTTTGATGCTCTATCTCGCAGCTCCGACAGGTCGTTACCGGATTGCATTAAAGTCTCGAATTGATTAATTGCGGCAATCGCCATTTGCTGCGCTTCATCGTTTAAGGGCAGGGCTACCGGGTCAAGTTCCTGTTTACTCTTACCAGTGCGTAGCTCTGCCTCAGTTAGGTTTTTTAGTTTAGCGAAAAATAGCTTAACCTCATTCCTATCCCTCGGTTGCTCGAAAATATTAATGTGTCGGCTGCCTATAGTGGACTCAGGCCATGCAACCAAACAACGAGCTAAAAAACCCTGTCCGTTAGCCATTCGATCATTTAACAATTGAGCCATAACATCAGGTTGCGCCTGTTGGTGCATAGCTAACCTGCGGCCATATAATACGCCGCTACCATCGCCTGCACGCACCCGGTCAAAGGCTGCGCCATCCCATAGCTTACAGAATCGCGCCATAGTTTTTAGTGCATTTTCAGAGTTTAAGGCATGGCCTCCGATCAATAACCCCCCTTCATCACTAAACAATCCTAGGCTAGGCTGTGCTATAGCCATCAGCTTATAAAGTCCCTCTACTGTTGGCTCACTCACAAATCTTAGTGGCAAGATAGGCGGCTCTGGCTTTTCCGGGCAGGAATACTTGTTTTCTGCTGCTTGGTCGCTTGCGGCCTGATTCTTGGCTTTTGCCGCCGCCTTATTTGCTGCGTCCACAATATCTTTCCATTGCGATAGTTCGGCCTCGTATAGTTTCGCCTCAGTAGCGTATACCTCCATATCCTGCCGTTCTTGAGCCTTTGCCGCACCCAAGACGACATCATCAACCCCGCTTTTACGCTCGCCTGATTCGGCAATGGTTAGCAAAAATAGAGACAAGGGCTTTTTTTCACCCCAAGGAAGCATGACATCATAATGAGCCTGCGCCGCCAAGGACGCGCTAGCCAGGACGCTTTGACAGCATAGTGTCAGCGGTGCTTTTATAGTGTCATGTAATGCTTTTGCCGCCGCGCCTAAGACTTTGCCTAGCTCCTCAATTGGGTAGGGCTTTGAATTTAGCATCGGTGCTCGTAGTGGCTCTGGTTCCAAAATTAGCAAATTAGCAAAATTAGCAGGCTTTGCTTTATTAGAATTTTTTAACTTCTCGGCGGTTTCGTTATGTTTTTCAGGGCTCGGCCACTTCATCGGACGCACTCCTGAACGGCATCAAAAAGCCGTTGCCGTGCTATCTGCACCCGCGCTAGGTCTGCATCAGTCAATCGTTTTCCGGCCACAATGTCGCCGGCTGCGATCCAGATAATTGTCGCCTCACTAGCGATAAACTGGAGCAAGTCGGACGCCGGAATCCGTGACTTAATCGGTTTTGAAGGCGTGGGGTTTTCCGGCATTAGGTCGGCTAACGACATCCCCAAGGATTCCACGATCTCGTCAACACTACAGCCGCCGTGGCAGTGAATGAGAATTTTGCCCTCAATATATCGAATTGATAGGCTTGGCGATTTGTCCGGGTGAGCAGAGCAGCACGCAATCCAGCGATTGTCGCCGGTTCGTCGTACCTTATCCAAAGCTGCCAATAGGTTATCGATGTTAGCCATCGTTGCCTCCCGCCAGGATTTCCTTTATTTTGTTTAGCTCTACCCTCGCTATAGGCGTTAGGCGTTGTCGTTTACACAGCCACCACCACGACGCGCGGCGTTTTTGTAATTTTCTTTTCATGCAAATATCCTTGGCCGGATATAGCAACACTTGCAACCACGGGTTATAATGCCGTTGCGTGTTGGTGGCAAGTGTTGCAAAGAACCGGCGATTTATTAAATTAGATCGTCGGTTTTTTTTCGCCCGCTGTTCTGAGTTCGACCTCGACAGCTTCTACACGCTTCTGCATTTGAGAAACCGCGGTTTTGAGGGTCAACAAATAAGGCAGCGCCAAGTCATCCGGCAAATTGCTTATACTGTGGAGCCAAGAGCTGATATTTATGAAGTCCGCATTGAGTTGGTTAATCGCGTCCTGATTCATTCGTCCGCCTTGCCATTGGCTTTAGTCTTAGGGTTCGCCAGACGGTAGGCGGCATTGCTTGATAAATCAATCAGTCCGGCTATGCTGTCTAGTTGGCTTGAAAGGCTCCAGAACATTTGCCCGATTGCGCTAAAACTCGGCTCATGAAGGCGGTCTACGTCGTAAATCAAGCAGCCGATCGTCATTAGGCTTTTAGACAGGTTTTCGGCTTCAAGCTGTGCGCATTCATCCATTCCGGCCAGATATTTAAGCTCGCCTTGCGTTAAATTGTCGGCTGCTGCCTCGAATAATGTTGATAGTGCTGTGCTGGTCGCGGGTGCGCCAATGGTTGTAGCTTCTTCTTGGGTGGTTTGCTCGGATTGAGCGTGGGTATCTTGCAATTTCATAGCGGTGCTCCTTGTAGAAAGGTTAAGCCGCCGCCCATTGGTCTCAATCGTTGGGCGGTGGAATGTATCAAGTTGAGACTACCGGCAAGGTCCGGCCAGCCTTTTAAAGGGCTGCTCAATACACCCCACCATAACAGAATACACACGACACAATGCCGCCTGTGTTTTTGATGGGTACAAAAAAACCACTGATTTAAGTGGCCTATTGCGGCCTCGCGCGGGGTCTCAATCCCGGCTTTCGTTTTTTGCGAAAGCGGGTACAGGATAGCCGCCTCGGTGCTGGGTGTCAATGGTCGAGCGATCATAACGCACCGCCCAACTCAACAATCAATTTCCTGATGTCTTCTACGGGCCAGACTCTGGTTCGTTCGCTAATTAAAATCCCAGGTGGATATTTACCAGCTTTAATGCCGTTTAAAAAACTTGTCCGGCTAATCGGGATAATGGGCGGTTCTGTTTTACCCGGCACCTTCACGATTTGATTTAACCGTAAAAATCCTGTTTCCGGTAATTGACGATGAATAGGTAATACAGATTTGTCCTGCACTTTCCCGAACTGTAATTGATGTACTACTGGAGTCATTTGTGATCTCCAATTAAGAAAGCACAAATGATAAAGCGGTTAAATACGGCATTTTGTACCGTTTTACTAATTTGAATCTTAAAAAACTGTAGTGACATAATAGAACCTTGTTGGTTAACAAGGTTATGTATTATTCACATAAAGCCGTATTTGTGAATATAAAAATAATTAAATGTTTTTGAGCTATTTTTAAACGATATTCAGCTATTATTAAACGATTATTAGAAGCATTTTTTCGCCGCACTTGTTGCGGTCAATAAGATAACCAGAAGGCTAACGACTCCCGCTTATTGCCCGCTAAAGCTATCCGGTTAAATTTAATTATATCAAGCAATCATCCTGCTTGTTTAAATGGTAAAACCTGCGCCCCATTCTTTAAACTGTCCAGGTAATCCGCCCAGGATTGCATCATACGCCGGCGCTCTTCAAGATACTGCGCCCGGTTATAAGCCGCTCTCACCTGATCTCGTGGCGCGTGTGCTAATTGGCGTTCTATGGCGTCTGGACTCCAGCCCTGTTCATTAAGCAGTGTTGATGCTGTTGTTCTGAAACCGTGGGCGGTCATGACATCGCTATCATAGCCTAACGATTTAAGGGCGGTTCTTATGGTGTTATCCGACATTGGGCGCCCATCGCCCCGGCTTGACGGAAACACATAACGCCCGTTACCCGTTAGCGGTCTGATTTCTTCCAGTATGGCGATTGCTTGAGTTGATAAAGGCACAATATGGTGAAAGTCTGTTTTTGACACATAAGGCCGCCATTCACCCGCCGCCAAGTCAACATCATCCCAAAGCATTTGCCGTATTTCACCGGGTCTTTGAAACAAGAGCGGCGATAACCGAAAAGCCAATTGCACAACAAAGGTTCCCCGGTAATTGCTTATATCCCTGAGTAACTGGCCGACCTGCTTAGGATCAATGACCGCCGCCCGATGCTTGACCTTCTGCGCCGGTATTTGTTTGGTGACGGGTTGCGCCGGGTCGTAGTCGGTGAAATTATGGACTATCGCATAGGCAAAAATGGCGCTGATCTCACTATGGAGCCGGTGCGCTGTTTCGAGCTGGGATTTATCAATTAAGGGTTTGAGCGTTATTAGCACATCTGCCGATTTAATTGCAGTGATAGCCATATCCCCAAGAATCGGAAACGCCAGCCTTTCAAGTCGGCTGGTTTTTTTAATGTGTGTCGTTGCGCCGGTTAAATGCTCGATTGAATCCAGCCAGGCGCGCGCCACATATTCAAAGCTGTTAAGGATTGGCAAGCCTGCCGCCTTGCGTTTTGCGTTCTCAGTGTCAACCTGTGCAACTTGTTTGGCTTGTTTTTTGATTGCACTGGGGTCTATGCCGTTGGCGATATGGTCGCGGGCTTCTTCTGCTTTGCGTCTGGCCGCCTCCAAAGTGACGTTTGGGTAAATTCCAAGAGCCAATTTTTTACGCTTGCCTTCTATGGTGTAAACGAATTGCCACAGTTTAGAACCGTTGGCTTTAACGAGTAAATACAGGCCGCCGCCGTCGTTTTTTGTGTAATCCTTATCTTTGGATTTAAGCGCCCTGTAAACCGTGTCTTTATTGATGTTCTGCGCCATTTTGTTACCTCAATTGTTACCTTTTTTTGAGGCACTATAGCAAAGGTAACGATAAACGTAACAAATTAATGTGTATGTTATGGTATTTCGTTGCACTTCGTTGGACAATAAAAAACCCGCTAAGCCAGATAACTTGCGGGTTCTTATACTTTGTTGGATTTCTTTAAATCCTTGTTTGGTACCGATGGCCGGATTTGAACCGGCACGACTTGCGTCACCACCCCCTCAAGATGGCGTGTCTACCAATTTCACCACATCGGCATAAATATCATATAAACCTTACCTTACGATAATTATTTTTTTACTGGGTCTTGAGCTTTTTCAGGAACATCTTTTTTGCTTTGTTCTGCAGGTTTGATGTCGTCTGCTTTGGGCACTACCGTTTCTTTTATCTCGGCACTGGGCGCTGGGGCAGTTTTAACTGGCTCCTCAACTGGCTTGACAGTGGCCGCGCCTTCAGTTGTTGCTTGGGGCTTTGTATCAGGAACTACCGGGACGCTTGCTGCAGGTTTGGCGCCTTCTACATTAGGAATAGCCAACTTATCCTGTTCAACAGCAGCCGGGGCCATCAAATCATAAGCCGCGCCCTTATTGCCGTTTAATATAGCAAGTCCTAAGCTAGTTGTAAAAAACAAAGCCGCCAGAATGGCTGTCGTTCTGGACAAAAATGATGCTGCACCTTGAGCGCCAAAAACCGATCCTGAAGAACCGGTACCGAAAGCAGCGCCTGCATCAGCTCCTTTGCCTTGTTGCATCAACACCAAGCCAATAACGCCTAAGCCTAACAATACATGAATAACAATAATTACCTGATACATAAAAAATCTATACTGCTCTAAATCGAATGATAAATCTTTAAAAAGGATTCCGCATCCAACGAAGCCCCACCTATTAAGCCGCCATCAATATCCGGCATGGCAAACAAACCCTTTGCATTGTCAGGCTTGGCGCTGCCGCCATATAAAATTTGTATTTTATCGGCAACTGTTTGATCTTTAGCCGCAATATATTGACGAATATAGCGATGCACTTCCTGAGCCTGCTCATCACTTGCTGTCTTGCCTGTGCCAATAGCCCAGACAGGTTCATAAGCAATCACTGCATTGTTAAAAGCATTGATGCCTGCCAGATTAATAACGGCATCAAGCTGGGTATTGATCACATCAAAGGTTTGATCCTGTTCGCGTTGTTCCAGCGTTTCGCCTACGCACAGGATAGGGATAATTCCCTGTTCTTGCGCCTGACAAAAACGTGCGGCCACAGATTCGTTGGTGTCGCCGTAATAGCTACGTCTTTCAGAGTGTCCTACAATCGCGTATTTGCAATTAAATTCACTCAACATGGCTGCCGAAATTTCTCCGGTAAAAGCACCTGAAGCTTTATCCGCGACATTTTGTGATCCTAACGCCAATCCGCTGCCTTTAACTACTTCGCTAATGCTTGGGATATAAACGTATGGCACACAGACTGCTATTTCCGCATTATTGGAACCCAAGCCGGCAATGATGCCTTTGGCAAGTAACTCAGCACTCGCAAGATTTCCATTCATTTTCCAATTACCGACAACCAGAGACCGACGCATGATCATTACCCCCACTTAGAATAAAACCGTGTATGATATAGGCTAAAAGCTTTTAGATCAAGCACCTATTGCTTTCTTAACATCTTCTGCCAATTGATTGGCGTAATTCTTGACAAGTTCTTCATTCTCGCCCTCTACCATCACACGAACTAAGGGCTCTGTGCCTGATGCTCTCAGCAACACTCTGCCTTTATCACCCAGCTTTTTCTCAACCGCTTGCACAGCTTTTTGTATGCCTTCATCGGTATCAGGGCGGATTTTTTTATTGGTTTTGATGTTTATCAAAACCTGCGGATATTTCTGCATACCGGATTTCAGTTCATGCAAACTTTTTCCGCTGCTTTGCATTTCGGCCATAATTTGTAGCGCGGCAATAATGCCGTCACCGGTTGTGGTTTTATCCAGACAGATAATATGACCGGAACTCTCACCACCCAAAATTCCTTTATGCTCGCTCAGCATTTCCATCACATAGCGGTCGCCCACTTTAGCCCTGACTAAATGAATTCCCCATTGTTTGAGTCCATGCTCCATACCCAGATTGGTCATTAATGTACCGACGACCGGACCTGTCATTTGCCCCGCATCCAGCCTTGATTTGGCGATAATGTAAATAAGCTCGTCACCATCGACGATTTCACCTTTATGGTCAACCATAATCAAACGATCACCATCACCATCCAATGCAATGCCCAGATCTGCCCGATAAGCCAAGACGGTTGCCGCCAATTTTTCAGGTTTGGTCGCACCGCATTCGTCATTGATATTAAGTCCGTTGGGTTCAGCCCCTATCGTTACGACTTCGGCGCCGACTTCACTAAACACATGCGGAGCAATGTGATAAGTTGCCCCGTTGGCGCAGTCGATGACTATTCTCATATCGGCAAAATCAAGCCGGGTCGGCACACTGGCCTTGCAAAACTCGATATACCGGCCCGCCGCATCAACCAGACGTTTCGCTTTACCTAACTTCGAGGATTCTACCGTCGTCATCGGGGAATCAATATAGTGTTCTATTTTCCGCTCTATATCATCAGGGAGTTTGGTGCCCTGTACGGAAAAAAACTTTACCCCATTATCATAGTAAGGATTATGAGAGGCGCTAATCACGATGCCTGCTTGTGCTCTTAAAGTCCGGGTTAAATACGCTATACCCGGTGTAGGCATAGGTCCCAACAAGCGAGTATCGACGCCTGCCGCAGTGAGTCCGGCTTCCATCGCGGATTCAAACATATAGCCGGAAATCCGTGTGTCTTTACCGACCAGGACAAAGTCATTGCCTTCGTTTGCAAACACCCGGCCCGCAGCCCAACCCAGCTTCAATAAAAAGTCTGCGGTTATTGGCGGCTCCCCTACCCGACCCCTGATGCCGTCGGTTCCAAAATATTTTCTTGTCATGGCTGTAAATTTTAAAAATGGGCTAAAAGTAATATACGAAAAACAGGCAAATTTGTCATTTTTGCCATTTATATCTTTCGCTCGGCTTTTTTACACGGCACATAAAAAAAGAGAGGTATAAAAATACCTCTCTTTTTGTCAAACCGGTGAATTTTTAATTTTGCTCTGCCGTTCCACCAATTGATTTTTCAGTTTTTTTCTCATCCTTGCTCTTGACTTCATCAACGCTAACATCTCCACGAGGAGGCGTATCATCCCAACCTTGAGGATCTCTTACCGGTACGCGGGCCATCAAATCGTCGATTTGATATTTATCAATGGTCTCATATTTCATCAAAGCTTCGGCCATGGCATGCAGAATATCTATATTTTCTTTGAGAATTCTTTCCGCCCGCTCATAGTTCCTGTCAATAAAAGAACGTATTTCTTCATCAATCGTATGTGAGGTTTCTTCAGCAACGGTTTTATGTTGCGTTACCGAACGACCAAGAAACACTTCGCCCTCTTCTTCACTGTAGGTTAATGGCCCCAAACGTTGCGATAAGCCCCATTTAGTCACCATATTTCTGGCCAATTCAGTAGCACGCTCAATATCGTTGGAAGCGCCGGTACTGACCTGTTCCCAGCCGAAGATTAATTCTTCGGCGATACGTCCGCCGTATAAACTGGAAATCATGCTATCAAGTTTTTGCTTACTGGCGCTGTATTGATCTTTCTCGGGCAAAAACATGGTGACACCCAGCGCACGCCCTCTGGGCATGATACTGACTTTATAAACAGGATCATGCTCGGGAACCAGCTTGCCGACAATGGCATGGCCGGCTTCGTGATAGGCCGTCATTCTCTTTTCTTTCTCACCCATAACCATGGTATGTCTTTCAGCACCCATGATCAGCTTATCCTTGGCTTTTTCCAGATCCGCCATATTGACGACGCGTTTATTCATTCTAGCGGCAAGTAAAGCGGCTTCATTAATCAGGTTTGCCAAATCCGCACCGGAAAAACCGGGAGTACCCTGAGCAATATACTTAACCTCTATATCGCCATCGGCAGG
>SXIP01000106.1 GCA_005772825.1 Methylococcaceae bacterium
AACGCTATTCGCACGTCATGCACATCGTCTCCAATGTCAATGCGCAATTAAAACAAGGCCTCAGCGCCTTTGATGTCCTGGCCGCCACCTTCCCGGCAGGCACCGTAAGCGGTGCGCCGAAAATACGCGCGATGGAAATCATCGATGAACTGGAACCGGTCACGCGCGGCATTTATGCAGGCGCGGTCGGTTATATCGCCTGGTCGGGCAATCTCGACACCGCCATTGCCATACGGACCGCCGTGATTAAAGATAATCTTTTACATATACAGGCCGGTGCCGGTATCGTCTACGATTCCGTACCGCAAAGCGAATGGGATGAAACCATGAACAAAGGACGCGCCATATTCCGCGCCGTAACCATGGCGGAAGCCGGACTGGAAGGAGAGCAGGCATGAGCACAATAAAAGTAGTCATGGTCGATAATTACGACTCCTTTACCTACAACCTAGTGCAGTATTTGGGCGAGTTGGGTGCCGATGTAACGGTGGTGCGTAATGACCAGGTGACCGTCGACGATATAGAGAGCCTGTCACCCGATAAAATCGTCATTTCTCCCGGCCCTTGCACGCCCAAGGAAGCCGGTGTATCGGTGGATGCGATTGTAAAACTTGCCGGAAAATACCCGATTCTGGGCGTCTGCCTCGGTCATCAAAGTATCGGCTATGCCTTCGGCGGCAATATCATTCATGCCAAAAGCATCATGCATGGCAAAACTTCGCTGATATATCACCATAATCTCGGCGTGTTTGAAGGCCTCACCAACCCGTTCACGGCGACGCGTTATCACTCGCTGGTCATAGAGCAGTCAAGCCTCCCCGATTGTCTGGAAATCACCGCCTGGACACAGGATGAAGCCGGCAATCTCGATGAAATCATGGGCGTGCGCCATAAACAGCTCGAGATTGAAGGCGTACAGTTTCATCCTGAGTCGATTTTGACTGAGCATGGTCATGATTTGCTGAAGAATTTTTTGTTAAGGTGAAAAGGTGAGTACGAGGAATGTCCATGAAAGAAGATGACTATTGGTTATAAATAATTTCAGCACAAAATGTGTTGAAAGACTCATGTCTCTGATTTATGACTTTATTCCTAGGCCTGAGTCCAAAGATTTACTTGGGTGTTTATTTCAAGAGAGTATTTATTTTTATGCACGAGAACTCTTTTTTTCTTGATTTTGAGCCAAGGTTTACTCGTGGTGAATATTGGGTACTTGAAACAGTTGTCGAATCGCTTATGCCCCTGTCTTTGCTGGTTGCCGAAAACCTTGAAGAACTCCTCAACAAAACCGGACATGGACTTGCTCAACCGGCATTGCTCGAAGCACTTGACCGTCTTTTTTCAACCGGCTTGCTACAGGCCTGTCAAGGATGGGAAAGCGAACATTTTTTCGTGCCAACAAGAGAACAAATACAGGATGCTCTTCAGGAAAAAGGTCATCAAAACCTCACTTACTACGGACTTACCGCAGAAGGAGGAAAACAATGGGAAGCATTCGCCCGACCTAGGTGGGAGAATTTTCTACATGTGTCCTATGAACGCTTATCACCCACAAGACAACGGGGAGAGTTCATTTGCGCAAATCAAAGGCGGCTTGAACGTTATTTCCAAGGCATTCACTATCTTAAGCAGCAATGTGATCCGGCAACGGTGGTTCGTGAGGAATTGCGCCCCTGGCAAGCGACATATTGGAAGCAATTACCTTTGGGTTATTGCATTTGTTTTGAATGTGAAGAAGTTGGCAGCTTCGAGTGGGATGACATACCACTGACCTACTATTGGTTACATGATGATAATTGGTATAGCTGGCGTTAACATATTGGGTATCGAATACCAATTGTAAAGAGTTCTCAGATGAAGCCAAACCCTAAAAGGCTACGGGATAAATGCTCTACTTGGCTAAAAATAACGATAGAATAGATGTCAAGCAGGACGGTATTAGTATTTATATCATCTAAACCAGACAAAGCATGCCATATACGCCAACAAGATTGGACAAATGATTCGGATAACACCTCCTGCAACATTTTGGTCCAAGCAAACAAGTAAAAATATGAAAACCCAAACAAAATGCACGCTTGCTATCTGTGGATTATTTATCATTGAAATCCTTCCTGTACCGTTTTCCGCCGTTTACAGCCTGTATGCCATCCGCAAACGGCCCGACTGGCTGCCGCGCGTTGTCGATAATCTCTATGTCGACAGGCCTGCTAAAGCAGGTGACAAGCCTGAACCCTACCTACCTATCGGCCATGATCCCATGGCAGTGCGCAAAAAGTGTACGATAACCCTGGTGGGCCTGTTTGTGGTTGATCTGATCGTACCGGTTATTATCCCTACCGCTTTGTTTGTCGTCAGAAGGCGGCCTTTATGGTTTAAACACCTGGTCGCCAAGCTGTATTCGGATAAATGGCAACCTGTTGCATTGCAGCGCAGCCCGGTAATTGACATAAAAGTCGAGACCCCGGAGTTCCTGGCGGAAATGGATCAAAAACTTGCCGAACTGGAGCGTAACAACCTGGAGTTCGCGAAGTCTTTAGTTATAAAGCCGACTCACGGTCTTAAACCCCCTAGGGCTCAATAAATACAACCCTGTTGCGCAGCCAGCGCCTCTTATTCATCAACCCTCAAGTGCTGAACCATGATCATCGGATTACCCAAAGAAATCAAGGATAACGAAAGCCGCGTCGGCATGACGCCGGGCACCGTCAGCGCATTGACCCGGCGCGGGCATCGTGTGCTGGTGGAAACCGGCGCAGGGGAAGGCAGTTCGCTTGCCGACCGCGACTATCAGGCGGTAGGCGCTGAAATCGTAGACCATGCTGAAAAAGCCTGGGCGGCGCAACTGGTCATCAAGGTGAAAGAACCTATCGCCCCGGAATATCAATATCTGCGTGAAGATTTGACGCTCTTTACCTACCTGCACCTGGCCTCCAATAAAGCGCTGACCGATGCCCTGCTGACAAACGGAACAACCGGAATTGCCTACGAAACCGTGCAAACCGACGACGGCAAATTACCTTTGCTGGTGCCGATGAGCGAGGTTGCCGGACGCATGGCGACACAAATCGGCGCCACTTATTTGCAAAAACCGAATGGCGGGCGCGGTGTGCTGATGAGCGGCGTTCCCGGTGTCGCACCCGCCAATGTCGCTATCTTGGGCGCGGGCATTGTCGGCACCAATGCCGCACGGGTCGCAGTAGGCATGGGCGCACACGTAACGGTGCTGGATATTAGCCATGACCGCTTGAAACAACTGGATGATATTTACCGTGGGCAATTACAAACACGGATAAGCACCGAGCACAACATCGAAGAAATCGTTTACGAAGCCGATTTGGTCATCGGCGCCGTTTTAATTCCGGGCGGACGCGCACCGTGGTTGATTACCCGGAACATGTTGCCTTCCATGCGCAAGAATTCAGTCATTGTCGATGTCGCCGTCGATCAGGGCGGCTGCGTGGAAACGACCCGGCCCACGACACACAGCCATCCCACCTATGAAATCGACGGCGTGCTGCATTATTGCGTCGCC
>SXIP01000011.1 GCA_005772825.1 Methylococcaceae bacterium
CGCGAGTGCTGCCGTCGCTGTAGACCATTTTTATTTTTTTCGCACCCAGCGTGCGTCTTAATACCGCACGATGTCCCTGTGCATAGGTCGGTTTATGGACATAAAACTCGTCCGGGTCTACCGCGCCCTGCACAACATTTTCACCCAAGCCGTAGGCACCGGTAATAAATACCACATCGCTGAAACCCGATTCGGTATCCAGCGAGAACATCACGCCGCTGGCGTCCAGGTCGGAGCGCACCATTTTCATAATGCCTATCGATAACGCCAGCTTGAAATGGTCGAAGCCCTGATCGACGCGATAATGAATGGCACGGTCGGTAAACAAACTGGCAAAGCAGCGTTTACAGGCTTCCAGCAAAGCCTGTTCGCCGCGTATATTCAGGTAAGTATCCTGCTGCCCGGCAAAACTGGCCGTCGGTAAATCCTCAGCAGTGGCGGAACTGCGCACGGCAACGCTTAAATCGTCGCCGTATTGCTGCTGCAATTGTGCATAGGCGGCGATAATCTGCTGTTCAAGATCGGCAGGCAATGGCGCAGCATAAATAATTTCCCTGGCCTTACGCGCACGCCTGGCAAGATCGGCGACATCGTCAGGCCTCAGATCGTCCAGCGCCTGATGCAGCGCTTGCCAGCCATCAGCCTGATCCAGTACATATCGGTAGGCTTCGGCAGTCACGGCGAAGCCGTTGGGAATCTGGATACCCTGTGGCGTCAATTCCCTGTACATCTCACCCAGAGAAGCGTTTTTACCGCCGACCAGCGGTACATCTTCGATAGTTAATTCATTAAACCAGCGAATGTAATTGACCTGATTGGACATAGCCTGTTTGGACAAAGCTTGATTGGACATAGATCTCTCCTTATTTAAAGTATAAACCCGGATTATTGAAAATGATGGGCATGAGTTCGCCTTGACCAATAGTTTAAACTTCTCTCAATAAAAAACCTTAAAAATACGTTCTTTTCCACAGAATCTGTGGATAACTCTGTTGATAAGCGCTGGATAACCTCGATCAGACTAGAGGATACCTGTGCTGCCGTTAAATTGTAGAGTTTTTATACAGAAAATTATTATGTCTATTAATCAATTACTTGAAACAAATGCACCGACATTGCCAATGCTTGCTCCGGGCTTAGTCGGTGTTTTAGCTGATTAAAATGAATCTGTGTATAAACATTTGCGGATAAACAATTGAAGAATAATAATTTTAGCTTTTCATGAAAACATCGTTTCAAACCTTGCCTGCAATCGCATAGCAAACCGGCGTCAAAATCAGACTGGCGGCCATGCCCAACAGCAGGCCTGCGGACAACGACAGCGTCATCGGAATCAAGAATTGCGCTTGCGGGCTGGTTTCCAGCAAGGTCGGCAGGAAACCGGCAAAGTTGGTCAGGAAGGCCAGCAGGATGGGCCGAAAGCGCGAGGTGCAGGCTTCCGCGATCAGCTCGGTTACCGGCTGGTCGGAATCGCCGCGTTCCCTGATGGCGTCCAGCAACACCAGGCTGTCATTGATGACGACACCGCTGGCGGCAATCATGCCGACCAAAGACTCCATCGACAAGGGCAGACCGAGCAGCCAATGCGCAAGTACTCCGCCACTCCAGGCCACCGGTGCGGCCAGCAGGAAAATCAGCGGCTTTACATAAGAACGAAACGGCACCGCGATCAGTGCATAGATGATGATCAGCGCAATCAGCGTGTTGCGGCCCAGCGATGCGGTCGTTGCTTCCTGTTCCTGTCGGCTTTGACCCACTTCGACGCTAAGGCCGGGGAAACGTTGTTTAAAATTATTCAGGACGTTGGTTTTCAGGTCGGCATAAATCGCATTGACATCGGCTTGTCTGGAATCAACGCGCGCCTGAACCTTCAAGACACGATGACGATCCTGGCGAATCAATTTGGCGAAACCCGGTACCTGTTTGACCTCGGCGAGAGAGCCCAGCGGCGCAAACACGCCGTCGTCAAGCCGAACCGGCAATGTCCGCAAGCTATCGAGCGAACGCCGTTCCGCGAGGGGCAAGCGCACCATGACCTTGACTTCACTGGGGCCTCGTTGCAAACGATGCACTTCTTCACCGTAATAGCCGTAGCGCACCTGTTCGGCCAAGTCTTCCAGACGAAGCCCTAGGCGTTCGGCTTCCGGTTTCAGGCTCAGGCGTACTTCCGGCTTGCCCGGTTCGGCGGAATCGACGACATCGTAGACGCCTGAGTAAGCGGCAATCTTCAGTTTGAACTGTTCGACGGCGACACCCAGTAGTTCAGGATCGGAGGAACCCAAATCAAATTCCAGGTCATAAGGCATATCGCCTTCTTTATACAAAAAATCAATTTTACCGCGGCCAATATCGCCGATACGCTCGCGCCATTCACGGATAAAATCTTCGACCACAATGCGCCGACGCCCTTCCGGCGAAAACTCGGTCCAAAGTCCCGCACCATGCTCCCAGACCATCGTTTCCAGGCCGACAACAACACTGTTTTTTTCGTACTTTTTCCCAAACAGCTCGCCCTCGGTTGCAGGCTGCCCGGCATCCAGCTCATCGCGCAGCTCAAAAAAAGCCCGTTCCACTTGCTTGGCGAGCGTGGTGATTTCGCTGTACGGCGCGCTTTCAGGCACACTCAGATTCACCCAGAAACTATCTTTGATGACATCCGCTTGCAGCGACTGACGAACCCGGTCGCTGATCACCAGCGCTCCGCTAACAACCAGCAAGAGTATAAAGCAGGCGACGGTAAGATAACGCCATTCCAGGGCTGCCTTCAGGAAAGGACGGTAATAGCGATGCACCAATGCATCCAGCCCCTGATTAAGCCGGGTTCGCACTTGGTCCAAACGGGACGGCGCGGCCTGCTCTTTTGCTGCGCCCGCCAGATGGGCGGGCAAAATCAGCATGGCTTCGACCAGTGAAAACACCAGCGTCAAGATCATCACCAGGCAAATGGGCCGCATCATTTGCCCCACCCAGCCGGACAGGAACAGGCCCGGCAGAAAAGCGGTCAAGGCCACCAGAACGGCAATCGTCACCGGCACCGCCACCTCCTGCACACCGCGAATAGCCGCAGTGAGATTGGAGACATCACCACGGACTTGATGGCTATGGATGCTTTCGCCGATGATAATGGCGTCATCGACCAATATGCCCATCGCCAGCAGGAAACCGAATAACGACAACATATTGAGCGATACATCCAGCAACGGCATCAGCCACAGCGCGCCGAACAGCGAGGTTAAAATACCCGCCCCCGCCCAGACAGCGACGCGCAGGCGCAAAAACAACGTCAACACCAGGCAGACCAGGACAAAACCGCTCAAGCCGTCTTCGATTAAGGTCCGCACCCGCTCTTGATAGGCTTGCGAATCATCCCACCAGGTTTTCAGCGTCAAGCCTGCCGGTAATTGTGACTGCATGTCCCTGACATAGTCGTTGACCCGCCGAGCTACTGCAACGGTATTATGATCGGCGTGAATTTCCCAGCCTTGCGCAGTTTCGCCGTTGTGATGCCACTCGGACAGGCGCTCCTCCAGACCGTCCTTGATGACGGCGACATCGCCCAGCAACACGCGCGTACCGTTGCTGTCGGTACGCAACACCAACGCGCCTATCGCGGAGGCTTCGCCGGCCTTGCCGTTAACTTTCAGCAACAATTCCCCGTCCGTACTTTTCACCAACCCGGCGGGCAAATCGATGGAGGCCCGGCGCATCGCTTCGGCGACATCATGTAACGATAAACGATACTGACGCAATTTTTCCGACGCCACTTCAATGGCGATTTCATAAGGAATATCGCCGTAATTAACAGCTCTGGTAACGCCGGGTATCGCCGTCAGTTGCTGCTGGATTTGCTCGCCGTATCGTTTTAGCGTCAACGCGTCGGTCGGGCCATGCAAGGCTAGCCAGATAACGCCGTCATCACCGTTACGGACGGCCGGGCGTACGTCAATTTTATCCACCCCCTTCGGTAGCCGTTGGATAGCCTGAACCCGGCTGCGCACGGCGCTCATGACCTGTTCCTTGTCATAATCAGGCAGCACGGCGACACTAACCAGGCACTGGCCTTGAGTAATGTCGGTGTTCAGGCGCTTGACCCCGGATACATCAAAAAGGGCTTCTTCAATACGGACGCAGACCGCCTCTTCAATTTCCAGAGGCCCTGCACCCGGATAAGTCGCGTTGACCTCGATAATATGCGGACTAAAACGCGGGAACACTTCCGTATCAATGATGCTGTAGCTGGACACGCCGCCGATCAGGATCAACAGCATCAACAGATTGGCGGCGACCGGGTTGGCGGCAAACCAGGCCAGCAAGCCTGAATGATGCTCTGTAGATTCAATCATTGGCCGACATGCTTCGGCACTGAAAGACCGTTATCAATCCTGACCTTGACGCCGTCAACCGGCACCTGGACACCGGCGGTAACAATGCGATCCCCTGCCCTTAAGCCCCCTTTCACCAGCACGCGGTCCGCTTCATGCCGTAATACATCCAGTCGCCTGATCCGCAGCCGTTGCTCACCGTCTACCAATAGCGTGTTTTGGGAGGCATCGACAGCGCTTGGCGGCAAGGCAAACAGATCGTGCCGGTTTTTACCGTGGATGACGGCCTTGACGAACAAGCCCGCCAGCAAGGGCGGGTGACGGTCCTGTTGATTATACGGCTCGGCGACTTCGGCAACGACAAACAATTGCGCGCTGGCTTCATCCATGACGCCTTCGGTACGCACAATACGTCCCTCCCAGCGAACCGGCTCACCGGCAAATTCAGCCGTTAACGTGACCTTGGGCCATTGGCTGCTTTTGCTGTCAGGTATTCCCAACGGTAAATCGAGAAAAGCCAATTGATCGACCGCCAGCGGCAAGCGAATTTCAGCAGCATCAATCGAATAAATCAGCGCCAGTTTTTCACCCGGCTGCACATATTGACCCAAGCCCATGTGTTTTTCATGCACTCTGCCGGCAAACGGCGCGCGCAATTCGCAGCGACTGCGTTTGAGTCTGGCTTTGGCCAGCTCCGCTTCCGCGGCTTTCAGTTTTGCGCGCGCCTCGGCCAGTTGCGGCTCGCGCATCGCCAGCGGCGTCGGCTTGCCGCTGCCGAGCGTTTGCCATTCGTTATGGGCTTGCTCGGCCTGCGCCTGTTCCGAAATCAATAACCGACCGGCTTCGGCAATTCGGGCCTGCGCTTCGGCAATCGCATAATCGTAATCACGCGTGTCTATCGTCATCAACAAGTCATTCTTGGCAAAGAAGCCGCCGGAGAAAAAACCCGGATGAACAAACGTAATCTTGCCCGCGACTTCCGGCACCAAGTCAATTTCGGTTCGGGGGGTAACGACGCCCTGCGAATACACATCCAGGCGCAGCGTTTGCGGTTCGACGTCGATCACCGTCACCAGCGGCGGCAATTCCGTCTCGGGTTGTTGTTCTTCGAGTTGCGGCTTGAAGGCGATCAGTCCCCAGGCCGCCGTAAAACTCAACAACAGCACGGCAAACGGTAATATGATTTTCAGTGGCTTAGTCAGCAACAACATCGCCTCCCAAGGCCAGGTAAAGATTAATACGGTTATTCAGCAATTGCCGACGCACGGCGAGGTGTGCGCTTTGCGTCTCCAAGGTGCTGCGGTAGCTGTCGAGCAAGGTTAAAATTTCAATCAGCCCCTGTCCGTAAGAGTAGACGGCCAGCTTGCGGCTCGCCTCGGTTTGCGCGACCGCCTCACGGAGTGCCTGTTCCCGGATGCGCAACCACTGTTCCGCGGCCAACGCCTGCTCGACTTCGCGGAAAGCGTTAAGCGCCGCGCCTCGATAGCTGTTAAGGGCTTCATCGACCAGAGCTTTATTCAAGCGGATGTCGGCCTGTAGCTGCCCTCCCCTGAAAATCGGTTGCACCAGCCCCATCGTGAGATTCCAGATTGCCGCGCGCGGGTCGATAATATCCGCCAATGCCGAGCTGGCCGTCCCGCCGTTCGCAGTCAAGGTAATGCGCGGCAATAATGCCATCTGTGCGCTGTTCAGCCCGGCATCCGCCGAGCGCAAGCGCCTGATCGCGGCATTCAGATCGGGCCGCCGCGTCATTAACTGAGACGGTAAACCGGCGGCAAGGCTCGCAGGCGGCGCCGGTAATTGTTTGGTTTGGGTCAAGGTTCCGTGCGGGTAACCGCCCAGCAAAACCTCCAGTCTGCGCGTAATCAGTTGCAATTGGTTGCGCGCATCGGCGAGCCCCGCTTCGGCATTGGCAAGGTCAGTCAGCACCAGGCGTAAATCCAGGCCACGGGTCAGGCCTCGATTAAATCGCCCACGCACCAATTCAACAATGGCTCGTCGATCCTTAACGGACTGTTCGGCGACCTGGATCTGGAGATTGGCCTCGATTAATTCGAAATAGCTTTGTGCGGTGCGCGCCGCCAACGACAGGCGCGCGCCGTAAAAATCAGCGGCGACGGCGTCGGCTTCCTGCTGTGCGGCTTGCTGTAGAGAGCGTATGCGCCCCCATAAATCAATTTCCCAACTGACATTAAACAGTGCTTCGAAAGCGCCGGACTCGGTTGCCGCAAAGCCGCCGTCACGCACCCGAGACCGTTGGTAGCCCGGCACAAACGACAATTGCGGCAAACGCCCTGCGCCTGCAATGACCGCCGTCTCACGGGCCGCGTTGACCCTGGCCGCCGCCGCTTGCAAATCGAAATTATGGTTCAGCGCGGCGTGTATCAATGTAGTCAGCGTCGGGTCGGCAAACGCGGCGGCCCAATGCTCAACAGCGCAGGGATCGACACGGCTTCCGGCCTGCCAGCGCGCAGGCGTGGCGATACCGGCATTACCTGCCTGCCGTTCCGGTAAGGTTTTACAACCGACAAGGAGTAACGCGAACAAACAATACAGCGTTCCCGAAAGACAGCAAAACCGACGCGTCACTTTATTGCTGCACCGTCACAAACGATAATTTACCGATACCGGAACGCTGCGCACTGGCCATCACTTTCGCCACAGACTCAAACACTGCGGCGCGATCCGCCTGTAATTGCAGGCTGATTTCAGGGTCCTTGTCCTGCAAGGTTTTCAGTTCCATTTCCAGCGACTCCAGCGGCACGGTCCTGTCATCCAGCAAGGCCTGACCAGCCGCATTAACGCTCAGAATGGCGATATGCTGATCCGGCGCAGGTTCGGTTTGCTCGGTTTTCGGCAATTTGACGCGCACGACCTGAGTCAGCAGCGGCGCGGTAACGATGAACACCACCAGCAACACCAACATCACGTCAACCAGCGGCGTGACGTTGATTTCGCTCAGTTCGCCGTCATCTCCGTCATTAGACGTTTGCATGGACATCGTCGTTTACCCTGTGTTCGATAAAATGATCTTGGAGCAAATGGTTTTGCATGGTGCTGTGCAGAAAATCGCTGGCGAAATGATCCAGGGTCGCCAGTGTGGCGCGGTTCTGGCGCAGGAAAAAATTGTAGGCGAGCACGGCGGGAATCGCCACGGCGATGCCCAGCCCTGTTGCAATCAAGGCTTCACCGATCGGACCTGCAACCACTTCCAGACTCGCCGACCCTTTAGTGCCGATGTCCTTCAGTGCGTGCATGATACCCCAGACCGTACCGAACAAGCCGACAAAAGGCGAGGTGCTGCCGAAACTCGCCAGCCAACCCAAACCGGATTCCATCCTGGCTTTTTCTTTTTGTAATTGCTGGCGCATCGTGCGTTCAAGCAGGTCGTGCCAAGCCTTGTACTGTTCCGTGGACAATAGCGGGTGATTGGGCAGGCGGCTCAGCGTACTCAAACCGGCCTTATAAACCCGACTCGCCTGAGAGTTGAACTGTAAATCCGCGAATGCAGGGTGTTTTTCGTTATCGAACCGTTTAATAAAACGGTGATTACGAAATGCATTCCAGACGGCTTCACCCGCCTTGAGCAATATGACACTCCAGGTCAACAGGGAAAAACATCCCAGTAAACAAAGCGTGCCGTTGACGATACTGGTTTCTGACATGTCCAAAGGAGTCTCCTTAAAATAATGATTGTATGTTTATAGCGGAAGCAGGAAATAAACCTTTGTTTGCTTTCCCTCTCCCCAAGAGAGGAAGCGTAATGCAACCACCGCTTTAGGAACGTACATGGAATAACTTCGACAACTTATTCCCTCTCCCGCCGGGGAGAGGGGAATCAAATGATCAAGTATTTCATGCACATTCCTTAGATGAGTCCCGCATCACTCCAGCGCGAATTCGATCGGTACATTGACCCAACTGGCGACAGCGGTACCGCCGCGTTTGCCGGGTACAAACCGCCAATTCCTGACCGCCGCCATCGCTGATTCATCAAGGGTATCGTGACCGCTGCTGCGATAAATCGATAAATCGCCGCAACGGCCATCAGCCGTGACAAATACCCGCAACACCACCCTTCCCTCCCAATGCCTTTGCCGGGCTATCCTGGGATAAGCGGGTTTAGGATTGCTCAGATAGTCGGCATTAGCGTGAGCAGGCGTATCACTTCCCACCGGACTGCGTTGCGCATGACTGTTCGCGTACGCATTTGCCACCGGTGTAACGGGCGCCGGCTGAATGGCCGCTGTCGGTGCCGGTGATACTGACTGTTGCACGGTTTCTGCCGGTTTGGGCTCAGGTTTTGCTACCGGTTTTTTAATTTCGCTGTTGGCTTTCGCTTGTTTAACAGGCTTGGGCTTGGGCTTGGGTTTCGCCTTGGGCTTGATTTTTTTCTCCGGCGGCTTGACAGCCGGTTTCGGCGGCGAGGGCGGCGCCACCGGCTTGTCAGGCACACCGGCATTGGGCGCCGCCAGGGCAATATCGATCGACGGCAAAGGTATCGCTTCCGTCACCGCCTCGGGGGCGGGACGGTTCAAGTACCAGGTTAACACCACGCCGTGCAGCAAAGCGGTCAACGCCGCCGTTATCGCAACAACAAGCGAACGTTGCCAATTTACCGGCACCGCAATATCTTCAAAAGGTAAGCGGCTATAATCCGGCTGCGCCGGTTTAACAAAAAAGAACTTCATTTCCCGGTTTTGGCGAGATCAAAGCCGCCGGTCGGACCAAGCTGCAACACACTGCACCGGAAATGATTGCGGCAAAACCGACGCGGCAAAAAGCCGGGTTTGTCGGCTTCGCCGGCAAAAGTATTGCGGATATTCTGAAGCTGTCGATTAGTTACAGTCATAACGTTATGTTCCATTGTATTGACGATTCGACCGGCTGAATCATCCGTGCCTGTTGCACGAAATCGCCGAGTCAGATAGGTCAAAATATTCGATGTACCGTGTTCAATAACTAAAGACGATTCTCATGTAACTATCCCTCACCTGTTATCGAAAATTTTTTATAGCAATCGTAACGTTCGCCCTCAATCAGCGAATCATATTTGTTAAAATGCCAAGTTCTCCATAAGTTGAAGTCGTTCGATGCTTAAAAAATCCATTGGCCAATCAGCCGCAATCGTGAATAGCAACTTCATCGCCATCGTGTTGGTCAAGGATAGGCATATCGTCTGGGCCAACGCGGCCATGCATCGTATTTTCGGTTACGAGCCGGATAAATTGGTCGGGCAACCTACCCGCAAGCTATTTCTCGACCGGGAAAGCTATGAGGCGTTCGAACGTGAAGCTTATTCGGTCATCGCGGAAAACCGAACCTATAGCGGAACTATCCCGCAGAAACGCAAGAATGGCACGACCGGCTGGTATGAGTTCAGCATTTCAATTCTTGCGGGTTACCCTGATATTACAGTCGGCGCAATCGTCGACAGAACCTCAAGCCACCAAAATGCTCAGCAACTGCAAGCGAGCGAGTTACGTTATCGGTCGGTCGTTGAAGACCAGACCGAGATCATCAGCCGGTTTTTGCCGGACGGCACTTTGGTGTTCGTCAATGACGTCTTTTGTCGGTTGTTCGGTAAGAATTATGACGAGTTGATCGGCCAAAAGTGGGAGCCCGTGGCTCATCCCGACGATATTCCGATGATCGAGGCCAGACTGCGCGAGATGATGCCCGACCACCCCGTCGTCACCATTGAAAACCGGGTGTTTGCCGCCGGGGGCGAGCTGCGCTGGATGCAATTCGTCAATAGGGGGTTCTACGACGCTCACGGAACACTCAAGGAAATTCAGTCTGTTGGTCGCGACATCACAAAGCTCAAGCAAATCGAGTTAGACCTTCGCGACAGTGATGAGCGGCTCGAAATGGCGCTGGCGGGATCGGGACTGGTCTTATGGGACTGGAACATTCCTGAACGTAAAGTCACGGCAGGCAATCGCTGGTTCGAATTGCTCGGTTATACCAACGAGGAACTCGGTACCGATGAAGATGACTGGATGAATTTGATTAATCCAAAGGATCTTGAACGATACAAACAGAAAATTTCATTTCATTTACAGGGTGAAACCGCCAATTTTGAAAGCGAACACCGGTTGAGGCACAAAAATGGTCATTGGGTTTGGGTCGAAGCAAAAGGCAGGGTTACTCGCCGGGACAAAGACAACACCCCGCTACGCATGGTCGGCACGTTATTGGATATTACCCAGCGCAAGCGCCTGAATGAAGAAGGCATGGACTTGCTAAAGCGGATCGAATTGCTGATATGCGAGAGTTCATCGCGCTCGCCTGTCAAAGCAGAAGCAGGCAACGCTGCCGAAAGCCTGACCAAGCGGCAGCGCCAGATTCTCGGAATGATTGCTATGGGGATGACTTCGGCGGAAATCGGGAAGCGGTTGCACCTGGCCACGCCGACAGTCATCTCGCACCGCCGGAACCTGATGGCGAAACTAAATCTTCATAGCACAGCGGAAGTCACTCATTATGCGATTGATCATGGCCTGCTTACAACCAAATAGAGCCTCCAAGCCTGTCGAATACCTATAATTAGCATATATAACCTAAAAATTTACCATATATGGGGGATTAGATTTTTGTTTCATTAGATTACACTGGGGCGTTTATATGCCACAAGTTGTTGAAAATGGCCGAGATTGAATTCGGGCTACATTGCCCACTTACGCTATATTTGAAAGAAGCGTCGATGTCTAAGTCGATGTTTAATGGGAGGTGCCTCAAAGCTGAGTTAGCAGGCGCCTTGCTATACGGACTCGGTTATCCACGCTTTACCCAGAAGGCCGCTGACATTACATTCACAGCACAATTAGTGCAGGAAATTACGAAAACCACTCAGACCGATCTCTTGCCCGAGGCAAAAGAGAAGTGTGTACATTGCCCCCAATCAGACCGTTGCGAAGTAGGGGTGCAATTTAAAGCCGTCTAAAGAGATTCGCAAATCATCCCCCCTGCGTCAGAATAGTTGTTGCCACTCGGGGAGAAGCCTTGGTAAGCGCGCTCGGGCGGTTTCTGCTGGGGTCAAAAATCCCGTCAGCCGATGATCACCAGCCAATCGGTCAGATGCGTGACTTTAACCGATAAGGTCTTTTCCAGTGTATCCAGGATATGCCGGGGGTCCTGTAAACTGATGCGGCCGTTGATCCTGAATTGTCGCAGGCTGTCGTCCTTGAAGATAACAACGCCGTTTCGGTAGCGCTGGACTTGTTCAATGACATCGGCCAAGGCGACATTCTGAAAGACCAGGTAACCGTCTATCCAGGATGTGGTCAGCCGGGCGTTCATGACATGCGTGCGATCCAGGCCTTCGCGATTGACCGATACGCTGTCCTGGTCATGCAAAAGCACCGACTCCTCCGCCTTATCTTTGTGTGTCACCTGCACCTTGCCGGACAGCACATTAACGTTGTCGCTGTATTTTGTTTCATGAACGAAAAACCGGGTACCAACCACGTGGATTGCCGAATGATTTGCGTAAACAATAAAAGGACGTGAGGCATCGTGCGCCACATCAAAAAAAGCTTCTCCCTGCAACAACCTGACCGTCCTTTGCTGCTGCTTCATGGTAACCGTAATGGCGCTGTCGGTATTCAGCATCACCGAAGAACCGTCTGCGAGATTGACCGTTTGCCGATGGCCGATCCCGGTTGAATAGTCGGACCAGGCCAGAACAGCCAGCTCGGTACGAAACACAAATGCCAACGCCACACAGACGGCAAGGATCGCCGGTAATTGAAAGCGCTGATGCGCCGGTTTATGCCGTTGACCAAACACTGTTCTTTCGGTTTCGCCAAGCGCCTGTTTCAATGCGGTATCACCCCAAAGCAGGCAGATTTCATCAAAGGCTTTTTGATGGTCGGGGGATTGTTGCAGCCAATCGGCAAACGCCGCCTTCTCGGCGCGGCTGACGTTATCCGCCCGCAACCGGGTAAACCAGGCCACCGCTTGCTCGTCAATTAATTCTTCAAGACCGCTTTCGTCGGCCTGCTGCTCATCGGTATGCTTCATAACGGTCAATAAAATTAAGGTGCAAGGCAAAAGGCTCAAGATGCAAAGTGTAAGGGGTCAATCTGCTGTGTTGAGCCGTTCTCGTTCTACCCTGCACCTTATACCTATTTGCCTGCGGGTTTCAAGATCAACTTATGTTCGGTTTTACCGGCCAGCAATCCGATCGGCAATCCCGCCACCCAATACGGTTGCTGATCGCTATAGTAAGGCGACAAGGGGTGGGCCGACTGACCGCCGGGCATATGCAGAATGCCTTCGTCAAGATGCGCCGGCGACACCACCAGTCGCTCACCGGCACCGAAATCCGGCCCTGCGACACGCACACAGTTGCTGCATCCGGC
This sequence comes from Methylococcaceae bacterium, assembly GCA_005772825.1. Lineage (GTDB taxonomy): Bacteria > Pseudomonadota > Gammaproteobacteria > Methylococcales > Methylomonadaceae > SXIP01. The sequence goes on from SXIP01000011.1 coordinate 12,689, forward strand.
CAATTGATCTTCCGGCATATTCAGCAAGCCGCCAAGCAAGGACAAGGCACCGGCGAAGGGATGCGCAAATTTTGCCTTGTTGACCTTGCCCCAGGTCAGCTCCGACAGTTTTATATCCGGGTTCTCGGCTTGCAACGCTTGCGCGCTTTGTTGCAATTGGCCGAGGATGAAATCATCCCAACTTTTATAGTGCATGGGGTCGGGCAGCAATTCCGGCGGTTTTTGCGTCAGCAGGGCTTGCAGCGGCGTGTCGATATAGGACCAACCATAGACAAAGTCTTTATCGGCGTCGCGACATGCAGCGACAAAGGGAGCGAACACCGTTGCCGCCAAGCGCTCCTGAAAGCGCTGCAACAGGGCAAAGCCTAAGCTGTCGGTATCCGCCCTGCCGTTCCAGGCCAACAGGTAATCGCGCAATTCAATCAATTCCGCTTGTTGCGCGATTCGTTTGGGCGACAGGATAGTTAACGCCAGTTGTTGATAGAATCCATAAAATTCGCTTTCCGTATCGAGTTGCAACGCAAACAGCGACCATTCATTGCTGTCCTGCATCTGTTTAAGCCGCTGACTGATGCGGTAAGCGCGGTAGCCATTGGCAAACTGCCGTCCGATGATATAGGGATAGGTTTTTCCTAAGCGGCGCTCATTGGCCGATACCAGGATGCCGTCCACGGGATTGATTTGACGCGGTAGTTTCCGTGCCTCGACATAGCCGTCCCAGCCCACCGACCCATCAGCCCAGGAGCGACTGACCGAACCGTCACCGCCAAAGCGTTTGGGAATGGCGCCCATAATGGTCCAGGCGATACCGCCCTTGTCATCCGCCACCAGGAAATTCAATTGCGGCCCGCCGGTATGATTAACGATAGCCAGCGCTTGCTCCAGCGTTTCCGCCTGCTCCATAGCCATCAAGCCGAGATTGACCGCATTTTCATCCAGCGCCGTCCAATGCACGGCAACCGGCTTGCCCAGTAAAGGCGCTGTTGCGACCGGTCCCCAGAGTGTGCGCTTCACCAACACTTGTTGCGGCTTGGCGTCCTTGACGTCGATCACTTCCCTGATTTGATCAAAACGCCGCCACTGATTCTTAACCCGGTATTCATACGGGTTAGCCGGATTGATCTCAAGACTGACCAAATCCAGAAAGTCGCCGGACAGGTTGGTGCCTCCCCAGGCCAGATGCCGGTTACTGCCGACCACCAGTAACGGTGTGCCGGGCAGCGTCACACCGGCGGCATGTACGTTTCCGTAATACATTTCCGCCCGGTACCAGAGGTTCGGCACGGCAATGCCGAGGTGCATATCGTTAGCGAGAATGGCACGCCCGTCCCGTGTTCTTGCTCCGCCGACCGCCCAGGCATTGGAGCCGACAACAAAGTCGCGAATCTGCACGGCGTCGCCAAGCTTGATCGGACTCCGGGCCGCCAATTGCTGTCGCAGCGCCGCCACAGGAATGGCGCTGGCTGGCCGGAGCCCCTGACCGGGTCCGTGCAGACTATCAGTAAAACTATCCGTATCCGGCGTCAGAAAAGACACCATGTCCGCAGGCAGGGTTTTTTCCATGACGCTGAGCATGCGCTCTTCCTGTTCCGCCCAGCCGGTCAGCACATCGAACATCCCCAGCACGACCAACAGACTGTCTTCAGCCTGCCACGCCGCCGGTCGGTAATCCAGGACGGTAAATTCAAAAGGCAGCGTTTTTGCCTGATCAATGTAACTGTTGACGCCTTCCGCATAAGCGTCAAGATAACGCCGATGCTCGTCCGGGAGCTTTGCCAGGGCGACCTTGGCGACTCGATGAAAACCGTAGGTTCTGGCCCTGATGTCACTATTAACGGCAATCTGGCCGAACAATTCCGCCAGTTTCCCGGCATTCTTGCGGCGCATCAGGTCCATCTGGAACAGGCGGTCGCGCGCATGGATATAGCCCAGGGCGCGCATGGCATCAATACGACTTTGCGCATGAATGACCGGAATAGCGTGCCGATCGGTAGTCACCGTCACCGGGGCGGACAGGGTATTAAGCACCTGTTCACCGCTCAACGGCGGTATCGATTGCCGCCAGAGCAGGAACACCATGCCGATGCCGAGCAACAGCAAAACGGTCAGGATAATGAGCGGGTAAACTATAAAACGGCGCATAGACTGCATGGTATCTTGTCGGTAAATTTTTTACATATCGTTCCCACGCTCCGGCGTCATTGCCATTAAGTTAATAACGAAGCTGAAGGTTCTCGAATTTGGGTTCCCAAGCCGGAACTCTCATCGTTATACACAAGTCTGTTCAAGACTTGAATGTAGGCCGGAATAAGCACGCCCGGCGGTAGCAAGGGCGTGTGTTTCCGGCATTACGGAGCTTCGAAGCGCCGGAAACGCCTGTCCTGCGCTAATGCGCGGACAGACTTATTCCGGCCTACATCGAGATGTGGATAACGATGAGAGCCGGAGCTTGGGAACCAGCCCCCTATCTTATTGAAAATAAATACATAATGCTTAACTTAATGGCAATAAAGCAAAGTTTGGTACCCAGCGACCTGTTAAAAACAATCCTGATCCACCGCTGCCATTTCTTGCCGAACCGGCTTGTTGTTTTTTAAAGCCGCTGCCGGATAGTCAATGGCTTTAATCTGTCCTTCTTCAAGCTTGATACAGCGATCGGCCAGATGAAAATAGCGGTCGTCATGGGTAATCGCCAGCACGGTTTTCCGTTGGGCTTTTAATGCCGGCAACAACTCGGTGTAAAACAGGTCTTTAAACTCGGGGTCCTGATCGGCCGCCCATTCGTCAAAAACATAAAATGGCCGGTCTTCCAGATAGGCGATTAACAACGCCAGGCGTTTGCGCTGGCCTTGAGACAAGTCCAGCGTCGAGAATTTGCCGTTCTTGATAGTGACTTTGTGGTTTAAATGCAGGCGCTCCAGGAAATCGATGACTTGGGCATTCACCTTATCGGCATTGAAACCGAACAATTCATCAAACAAATAGAAATCGGAAAAAACCACTGAAAAATTTTGCAGGTAAGCATCCCTGTTGGCATCGGTGACTATTTCGCCATTCAAGCGGATAA
>SXIP01000107.1 GCA_005772825.1 Methylococcaceae bacterium
AAACCGGCAGAAAAGTTGTGGAAGGTTTTAAAAAATCAATGCGAATCGTATTTGATCAGCATCTGGGGCAATGGAATTATGTCGTCATACCTGAGGCAACAAGTTTATAAGTTGCCTAAATTATTTTATGCTCATTCCTTACCATGTATCTCAGTTTTTTTAAAATTAATACTTGCAAGGAATATAAAATGAGAAACCTAAACAAGACATACCCGCAATGGGGCGGCATCTTGTTGGCGGGGGTATTTATGTTGACCCCGCCAACACTGTTCGGCGCCACCGTTACCAGAGACCTCAAAATAACCGGAGTATTTGTAGACTTCGATAACAATAAACTGGTCATCAAGGGTAAGGATTTACTATTCGGTCCTGGGCCAACCGTTGTTAATCTCAGCAATCTGGCTCTACCGGTCGTAACTGCAAATTTCAGCAAGATCGTGACTGAACTGCCGCCGGATATTCTCGATGGCGATTATCTTCTGACTGTTTCAAGGGGCGCCGATGAACACCAAAACGATGACTATGATCTGACCGTTGGCGCAGTTGGGCCTCAAGGTATCCAGGGCGTTCAAGGCTTGCCCGGCCCCCAAGGCATCCAGGGCGCTCAAGGTTTGCAAGGCCCCCAAGGTATCCAGGGAGAGCAAGGCTTGCAGGGAGCACAGGGTCAGCGCGGACTGCGCGGTCTCCAGGGACCAAAGGGCGCTACGGGAGCTCAAGGTGCCGCAGGGCAGTTTGATCCGCTACCCAAGGTTGTTTTAGTACCGGAAAACAGTCATCCGGCTATTCCTGATGGGTTAAAGGTTGTCTGTTACGACGGGCCGGATTCACCCTCGCCTTCACAACCCAGTACCACTTGTCCGGTAGTCAAGTGGGCGGGTTACACCTATTGGGCGTACAGCTATGACGATAACAGAAGCTCGATGAACATCGTTGCCTACCGTGATGTGGATAACAGCATCGCCTCCCAAACCGAAAAAACCGGCGCTCGTTACTTATACGCCATCTCGGTGAACCCCGCGACCAGAGTGATAACATTCAGCGGTCAAGGCGGCGATACGGTCACAATGACAGCACCCGAACCATGGTTATTGTACTAAACAACTAAAGAACTCCATAAAACGGCAGAAGCGGTTTTAGCCGCTCCTGCCAACAAACGTTCACCTTGTTCCCAGAAAAATGGAACACTTCTCTTCTTATCATTGTTAAAGGTTAAGCATTGACGTAGCCCGCATGAAGCATTTCGAAATACCGGAAAATCGGAGCGTCTCAATCCCGAATGACACAAGCTCGATACGGACTACTCACCACTCCTTTTTTTCAAATCATGGCTACAAAGGCCGAATACCAAAATGAACACACTCGACCCACTCCATACCGACATTGATGCCCGCGTAAAAGCGATCCGCGACAACCATCCCGATTGGCTGTGCCGCCAGGGCTGCGACGGTTGTTGCAGACGGCTCGCCGAAATTCCTCTACTCACTGCGGTGGAATGGGATTGGCTGCGGGAAGGACTCGCCGCGTTGCCAAGCGATCAACGTCAGGAAATCGGCCACGGCATCGCCGCGCTAGCCGAACAGACATCACGCCCCATCGTCTGTCCGATGCTGGACCGGTCGGCGGGCGCCTGTCTGGTCTACGCCCACCGACCGGTAGCTTGCCGCACCTACGGATTCTATGTCCAGCGCGACCAGGGGCTTTATTGCAAAGACATCGAATCGCGCGTAGCTGATGGCGACTGGGCCGAGGTGGTCTGGGGCAACCAGGACACCATCGACCGCCGTCTCTCCGGTTTGGGCGACACTCGCGAATTGACTGAGTGGTTCGCAAGCTGGAAGGAAAGTGGGGGTGTGGTTTGAATTGGTACTATCGAGCCTAAGTAGCGTAGCCCGTATGCAGCTTGCGAAATGCGGGAAAATCGGAGCTGCGAAAGCCCCGTATTCCGCAAGCTGCATACGGGCTACGTTGTTTATTTTGTGATGTGTATAATTAAAACAATTCTTTACGTGGAAGCTGCCCAAGATGAAAACTTTGTTATTGGAAATTGATGAATCCATCTACACGCAAGTAACCGATTTTTTGAAGCTATTGCCTGAGCAGCAATGTCATATTATTGAACCACCGCAACCATTAAAAACAGTCGCTAAACCCTACGATATTACTTCTGCCTTTGGCTTAATTAAAACACCCGTTTCAGCTTCGCTGGAGGAAATCGAGCAAGGCATCATTGAAGGTTCGCTAACTCTTAAAGTAGCTTTAAATAGCCGCTCTGGGTAACGTGGCTACCGATTAGCGAATGACGCTTTATAGCCCCACCTCAGGCAATCGCGCTATGTTGTTCTTGCTCGTCATTCCGGCAGGGATTGCCCTAAGCCCCACCTGCTTGTCATTGACTCCGTAAAACAGGTTATTAATAAACCGTTATACAAACGCTTTTTGCACCTCATTCCTTTTTAACTACTCCTAAATAGCCGCCAAGGCCTCTTTTTCACTCACAACCGGCAGTCGCTCACGCGGTACCGGAATAGCTGCCTGCCAATCAGTTTCACCGATCAAGCGAAACTGGGTGATAGCTTGCTCAATTGCTGCGCGGTTGATCACGTCTACATCAAGAATGATGAATAACCCGATACCGTAGGCATAGCTACGATCAAGCCGGAAAGATTCATAAATAATGGGTGGCGATTCACGGACGATCTCGGATTCCAGCTTTTCCCACTGCTCGTAAAAAGTCAGTCCATTGAACTTTTCGTACTGCATCTGCTTGCGCTCAATCAGTTTGTAACTCAAAATTTTACCGGTGCTGGAAAAGCTCGCAGGCTCAAACTCCATTTTGGACTCGGCAGCGTGTTCTTCCGGCGTCAACATGGCTGCCGTGCGCTGGTAAGCAAGATCATGGGCCTCCTCCCAAAATGCCTTGCGTGCTGTCACGATTTCCGCATTCCAGAAAGTAAACCGGTCTTGAGCGGGGAAATAGAAGTCAAACCATTGCTTGTATAAGTCGGGCCTGTCCGGCTCATCAAGAACCAGGTGACTTGTAAACATCCCGCCATATTCGTCAGAATCGCGCTTGATTCGTCCTTTGAGACGGATCACCTCATCGCTGCGTTTATGCCGAGGCAACGAAATGAAGGGTGTGGGCTTTTTTTTGAATCGACGGGTCATGAATATCCTGGGCGGTTATTGATATGGTTACATCACGCTTGAATTGGCCTGAGTAGTCAGGTTGCCGCATCAGATGCCAAGCTGATCAAAAAGATCATTGGCATCTTTGGCGTGATGAACATCTTCACCGCGTTCGCTCTTGGCGAGCGTTTCAGCAGTCAATTTATTGGGGACGCACATATCGAAAGGTAACGCTTTTTCTGTGGCGACCTTGGTTAAAACAATACGCATCACATCGGATACGGTAAGCCCCATATCCGCCAGCACAGCGGTAGCTCCCTGTTTAAGTTTTTCGTCTATTTTTGCTCTTACAAAAGCAGTAGCGGCCATAGTCATGCTCCTTTGCAATTAAGGATTTATTGTAGCTCACATGAACCACAATATACTCCCTCATCAGGAAAGTCATTGCCAATTATTCAATCTGCCCATCCACAATCCTGATTCGCCGCGGCGCACGGTTTCCCAGTGCCTGATCGTGAGTGATCATAATCAGCGTGACGCCCTGCCCGTTCAGGTTTTCCAGTAATTCCATGATTTCCAAACCGGCTTTACTGTCGAGGTTGCCCGTTGGTTCGTCGGCCAAAACGACTTCAGGGCGCATAATCATGGCCCGGGCAATCGCCACCCGTTGCAGTTGGCCGCCGGACAACTGGTTCGGTTTATGGTGGATGCGGTCTTGCAAGCTGACGGCGGCCAGCGCTTCCTGAACGCGTTGCTTGCGTTCCTTCGGGTTTATCCCTGCCAAGATCATCGGCATTTCGACGTTTTCTGCGGCGGTCAGGCGGGGAATGACGTGGAAAAACTGGAACACAAAACCGATATTTTCCCGGCGTATCCGGGCCAGCTCATCGTCGCTACGCTGAATTACATCCAGGTCGTTCAATACATAGCGGCCCGAAGAAGGCCGGTCAAGCAGGGCGACAATATTTAATAAGGTGGATTTGCCGGAGCCCGACGGCCCCATCACCGAGACGTATTCACCCTTGTTGATCGTGAGATTGATGTCGTTCAGGGCGTGGACGCTGTGTTCGCCAACCTGGAAATAGCGGTGGATATGTTCCAGGCGAATCATGGGCGTTCCACGACATACGCGCCTGCCGTGACGCCGTCCTGGCCGATTGATTTGACTATTTTGTCGCCGACAGCCAAGCCGGATAAGACTTCGACGGTATTCCAGTTGCTTAAGCCGGGTTTGAAGGGGCGCTCCTCAAGTAGGCCATTTTCTTTAATCTGCAATACCCGATTATTTTCCATGACCGCTTCCGCCGGAATGCGGATGGCTTCCGCTTTGCTGGTCAGCAAGACTTCAATATCGGCGCTGTAACCCGGCAGCAGTTCCTTAAGGTCTTTCGGGTCGGTCAGTTTCACTTCCACTTCGACCGTGCGCGCCTGTTTTTCTTTTTCCAATACATAGGGGGCGATCCGCGATACTGTGCCGGAGCAGCGTTTTTCAGGAAAGGCATCCAGCGAGACGCAAGCGGTCATGCCGGTTTTTATCTGCGGCGCATCGACTTCATCAATGGGCGCGGATACGTACAGGCAACTGACATCCATCAGGTCAATCGCCGGCAGCGTGGGTATTCCCGGCGGTGAAGGCGTGACATATTCGCCGAGCTCGGCATTAATCTCGGCCACGGTGCCGTCAAACGGAGCCAACAGCAGGGTGCGCTCAACCGCCGCTTGCGCCGCTTCCAGGCTTCGTTCGCTAACGTTGATATTTTCCCGTGCGGCGTTGCAGGCGGCTTGCTTGGACTTGGCGGTGGACACTTTGTTATCGACCATTTCCTCGGAAACAAAATGATCGTATTTATAAAGCTTGTTGATCCGTTCGACTTCACGACCCGCACTGGCGCCGAGCTGGCAGGCTTGTTCGGCGGAAGCCCGGTTCGCGCGGATTTGCGCTTGTTGTAATTTGACTTGGTCTTTTAAATCGTCATTCCACACTTCCAGCAACAACTGGCTTTGCTTGACCTGGTCGCCTTCCCTAACATGCAGCTTTTCTACCTGGCCGCCCGTCGCCGGAGCCAGAAACGCCCGTCTGCACGCCTTGACCGTGCCGACGCGCGTATTCGATACTGTCGATTTGACCTCGCCTTTATCGACGGTATAGACGTCAACCTCGATGGGTTTGGGCTGCTTCTTGTAAAAATAACCCGCTGTCAATCCGGCAAGGATAAGGGCGGTTATCAGGTAACGTTTTTTCATTGGCGCGATTCGAAGTGGCAAGTCATGGTGATCATACTATTTTAGTAACTATTCAACTTCCCCCCTTTTAAAACGGGAAGATTTAAAAGGTATTTTTTCCTTTTTGATTCCCCTCACCCCGACCCTCTCCCGC
>SXIP01000108.1 GCA_005772825.1 Methylococcaceae bacterium
CGCCCGCGGGGTAAGCTTCCGCATGAATATAAGAGATTTCCTTAAGTTTCAGCGCACCTTCCATCGCTATCGGGTAATGCGTTCCCCGACCTAAAAACAGGGTATGCTGTTTTTCGGCAAATTGTTCCGCCAAGGTTTTGATTTCATCATCGAGCTGCAATACTTTTTCAATTTTCCCCGGCAGGGCGAATAATTCCGAGGTGATTTTATGCTCTGTTGTTTCGCTTAACTGAAAGCGCCTGCCAACCGCGATTACCAGCAACATCAAACTGACCAGCTGTGTTGTAAACGCCTTGGTGGAGGCAACGCCGATTTCAGGGCCCGCTCGAGTCATTAGCACCAAGTCGGATTCCCTGACCAGCGAACTTTCCGGGACATTACAAATGCTCAATGAATATCTTGCGCCCAGCTTTTTGGCCTCTTGTAATGCGGCCAGCGTATCGGCTGTTTCACCGGATTGCGAGATAGTCACAATCAGGGTATCGGGGTCCAAGACCGGGCAGCGGTAGCGAAACTCACTGGCCACTTCGATGTTGCATGGAACGCGGGCCAGTTCTTCAAACCAGTAGCGGGCTACTAATCCGGCATGAAAACTGGTGCCACAAGCCAAAATTTGCACGGCTTTGATTTTGTCGAATACGCTCGCGGCATCGTAGCCGAATGCGCATTCCTGCAGGCGGTTATTGATGAACCGGCCTTCCAGTGCCTGTGCAACAGCAAAAGGCTGCTCATAAATTTCCTTGAGCATGTAATGCCGGTAGTCGCCTTTATCAACCGCATCGGCAGTCAATTGGCTTTCTTTGATCGGACGATTGACCAGCTTGTCATGCACATCATATATCTGCAGTTCATTGATGCTGATTGCCGCTATGTCACCGTCTTCCAGAAAAATAAAGCGTTGCGTAACCGGTAATAAGGCGGCCACATCTGATGCAATAAAATATTCTCCGATGCCAACACCGATCACCAAAGGGCTGCCTTTCCTGCATGCCACCAGGATATTGGGATCATCGCAACTGATGACGCCCAGTGCATAAGCGCCCTCGAGCTTTTTGACGGTTTTCTTAACGGCGTTTAACAGTCCGTTTGCAGATTCCAGTGCGTGATATATTTCATGCACAATCACTTCGGTATCTGTTTCCGAAGTGAACTCGTAGCCATTGTGTATATGCACTTCCCGTAACTGCTCATGGTTTTCGATGATGCCGTTATGGACGACAGCGACTTTATGGCGGCTGACATGCGGATGCGCATTGGCAATACTCGGTTTACCGTGAGTCGCCCATCGAGTGTGCGCTATGCCGACATTGCCGGAAACAGGGTCGGCTTGCAGCAGGAGTTCCAGGCCTTTGACTTTGCCCAGTTCTCTTTTTCGGTATATTGTCTGATTGTTGATAACGGCCAGACCCGCCGAATCATAGCCGCGATATTCCAGCCGTTTCAAGCCCTCGAGTAAAATGGGTACTACATTGCGTTGAGCGATACCACCGACAATGCCACACATTATGATTTCTCCTTTTTAACGGGTCGTTGCCAACCGGCCAGAGAAATCTGTTTTGACCGGCTCAAGGTTAACTGATTCTCGGGACTGTCTTTGGTGATGGTTGATCCTGCGCCTATCGTTGCATTTTTACCGATGGTTACCGGCGCGACCAATTGCGTATCCGAGCCGATAAAAGCGCCGTCTTCAATGACGGTTCTGAACTTGTTGACACCGTCATAATTGCAGGTAATGGTACCAGCACCGATATTGACCCGGCTGCCTACGCTGGTATCGCCGACATAGCTTAAGTGGTTTATTTTGCTGCCCTTGCCTACCGATGACTTCTTGATTTCAACAAAATTACCGATATGCACCTCTTCGGCCAAAACGCTTTCCGGTCGCAATCTTGCATAAGGCCCGATCCGGCTACCCTGCCCTATAACGGCATCTTCTATGACACAATTTGCCAGAATTTCGACATGATCACCGATGACGGAATTTTTGATATGGGTGTTGGCGCCTATATTGACATGGTTGCCGATACTGATTTTACCTTCAAGTATGACATTAATATCACAAATGATGTCCTGACCCAGACTTTCTATCGAACCTCTAAGATCAAACCTTAGCGGATCTTTCAAAGTAACGCCCAGTTCCATCAAGCGATTGGCCTGCTCTTGCTGGTAAACGCGTTCAAGATGACTCAACTGTATTCGATTATTGACGCCAAGTACTTCATCGACCGTTTCCGGCTGATTGGTAGCTACGGTAAAGCCGTCGGCAACCGCCATTTCTATCACATCGGTCAGGTAGTATTCACCCTGGGCATTATTGTTACCTAACTGATTGAGCCATTTTTTTAACTTCCGACCTTGTAATGCCATAATGCCGGTGTTGACTTCCTGAATACTCTTTTCAGCCGCTGTCGAGTCTTTTTCTTCGACAATTTTAATAACCTGACCTTCGGTGTTCCTAACGATTCTGCCGTAACCCGTTGGGTCTTTAAGATCCACGGTAAGCAAGGCTAGCGATTGTTGGCCGACGTTGGCAAGTAACTGCTTTACCGTTGCCAGTTTTAACAAAGGCACATCACCGTACAGGATTAAAACGGTATCATCGTCTGTAATTTGATCGCTGACCTGTTGTACGGCATGACCCGTACCTAACTGCTGTTTTTGTTCAATCCAGCTGACATTCAAATCCTTCAGGGTCTCTATAACCAGTTCCGCTCCGTGGCCGACGACAATCTTGATATGATTGTTATCCAAATGATGGCTCATGTCGTACACATGGCGTAGTAACGGTTTGTCGGCAATCTTGTGCAGAATTTTCGGTAGTTCGGAACGCATACGCGTGCCTTTACCGGCTGCAAGAATAATAGTGGTAATGTTCATCTTCTCTCCCCTACCCCTCTCCCGGTGGAAGAAGGGAGTGAATAATGCTTCTAACAAAAAAGCCCGATAGCGCATATACGTTATCAGGCTTTCTTAATAAAGCGTATCTACGCAACCGTGCGTCTTTAGCCGCCGCGCTTTCTCAGCCTATCCAGTGTTCTCAATTGCATAACGGCCTGCGCTAATTGGGCTTGCGCTGTTGCATAATCAATCTTGCCGGATTTATCGGCCAGGATTTCTTCCGCTCTGGCTTTAGCCTCCAATGCCGCCGCCTCATCAATATCTTTCGCTCTGATGGCGGTATCGGCCAAAATGGTCACCAAATGCGGCTGCACCTCCAGAAGCCCTCCAGAAATATAAAACGGATGGCTTTCCTTATCACTAATTTTAACTCGAACTTCACCCGGCTTAAGTTTTGATATTAACGGTGCGTGGCGAGGAGCAATGCCTACTTCGCCCAATTCGGCAGGCGCAAACACCATTTCCGCCAATCCGGAGAATATTTCCTTTTCAGCACTGACGATGTCTACATGTATGGTCATGGTCATCTCTTTACCTGTGTGTTTATTTCAATCCACTCCCGCTAGTCAGGGAGAAATACCAATTAGCCTTTCATCGCCTTGGCTTTTTCCAGCACTTCGTCTATCGTACCGGTCATGTAAAAAGCCTGCTCGGGAATACTGTCATATTCGCCATTGATAATACCTTTAAAGCCGGCTATCGTATCTTTCAGTGAAACATATTTAC
>SXIP01000109.1 GCA_005772825.1 Methylococcaceae bacterium
CTGGAAATGGCGACGGTTTATCATGCCTTCGGTTCGGAAATCAGCGTTGTTGAACTCATGGATCAAATTATTCCGGGTTGTGACAAAGACCTGGTGACGCCGTTGATGCGTCGCATTAAAAAACAATACAACAATATCTGGCTGGAAACCCGTGTGACTGCAATTGAAGCGCAACAGGACGGCTTGAAGGTCTCTTTTGAAGGCAAAGGCGCGCCGGAATCGGAGTTGTTCGATGCGGTGCTGGTTGCAGTCGGTCGCAGGCCCAACGGTAAAAAAATCGCCGCCGAGCAGGCCGGTATTCATGTCAATGAGCAGGGTTTCATTCCGGTAGACAAGCAGCAACGCACTAACGTCGGGCATATCTTTGCCATCGGGGATATTGTCGGCAATCCGATGCTGGCCCACAAAGCCGTGCATGAAGGCAAGGTGGCCGCCGAAGTTGTTGCCGGACACAAGGCCGGATTTGACGCCTTGACTATCCCGTCGGTTGCTTATACCGATCCTGAAATCGCCTGGATGGGCTTGACTGAAAACGCAGCGAAAGAGCAGGGCATTGTTTACGATAAAGCCGTATTTCCGTGGGCGGCCAGCGGTCGTTCATTAAGCATGGGCCGTAAGGAAGGCTTGACAAAAATACTGTGCGACAAGGAAACGGGTCGGATTCTCGGCGCCGGTATGGTCGGTCCGAATGCCGGTGAACTTATTGCCGAGGCCGTTGTGGCGTTGGAAATGGGCGCCGATGCGGAAGACATCAGCTTATCGATACATCCGCATCCCACCTTATCCGAGACGTTTGGTTTCGCCGCCGAAATGATCACCGGCACGATTACCGATCTTTATATCAAAAAGGACAAATCCTGAGTTTAACAAACTCGCAGGTGATACGGGTGATCACGGGTTTTATATCCATTCGGTGATCATCCGTTAAAAACTGCGCCATTCCCACGGTTATTATTGACAGACGATATTAATAGACAAATGGGGGCTATACCTCCAATCACCTCTTTTTCGCGCTAAGTGAAACATCCCAAATGAAAACAAAGATAGCTACTCTGATTGCACTCGCATTGCTGGTAATGATTAATTTCAGCATTTGGAGCTATATTAACAACCCGCTGCAATTGCAGCCGTGGACCAAAACCACGATGGGGGTTACCTACGACCCCATGCGTAAGCAGGACACTCAAACCAGCAACACCTATCCCAGCGAACAGGACATGGATAACGACCTTGCGCTGCTTCAGGATAAAGTTCACGCGGTACGAACCTACAGCGTGTTGAAAGGCCAGCATAAAATTCCCGAACTGGCGGCCAAGCGCAATCTCAATGTTACGTTGGGCGCCTGGATTGACGGTAATCTTGAAAAGAATCGCCAGGAAATAGAAACCCTGATCAATGTCAGCCGCCAGGATAACCCGAAAATCATCCGCGTTATGGTCGGTAACGAGGTGTTGTTGCGTAATGACATCCCTGAGGCAGCCCTTATTGAGTATATCCGCGAGGTAAAAAAACGTAACTGGCGTCCTGTTAGCACCTCGGAAACCTGGGATGTCTGGATTAAACATCCGAAACTGGTCGATGAAGTCGATTTTATAGCGGTGCATATTCTGCCTTATTGGGAAGGTATTTCAGCCGATGATGCTGTCGATTATGTATTCGATCGTTTCCATGACGTACAAAAAGCTTACCCCAACAAGCCGATCATTATTACCGAAGTAGGCTGGCCTTCAGACGGACAGCCTTTCAAGCACGCCACGGCATCACGAGGTAATCAGGCAAAGTTTCTGCGTGAGTTCCTTAATCGCGCCGACAAGGAAAAGATTACCTACTATATTGTTGAGGCTTTCGACCAGCCGTGGAAAAAATCGATTGAAGGCTCGGCAGGGGCGTATTGGGGTATCTTCGATGCCGATAGAAAACCCAAATACCCGATGGACGGCGATGTGCTGACCTTGCCCGGTTGGGAACATTGGGCTGTCGGTGCGACTATTTTCAGCATGGTGTTGATGGGTTTGTTTTTATTTACCCGCAGCAGTCTGAAACTGCCCGGCGTGGTATTTTTCGGCCTGATGGCCAACCTTGCTGCTTCCGTCATTTTCTGGTCGGCATCCATCGGGGCGCAACAATACCAGACCAAAATCAGCGTGGTATTTTGGGGCATCATGATATTGATGCAGATTATGGCCGTGGTCATCTTACTGATAGAAAGTCTGGAGATCGCCGAAGTCATCTGGCATCGAAAAAGCGCCAGGACATTCACGCCGCTGACTCCCGGTGCCGACTTTAAATACCCGAAGGTATCGCTGCATTTGCCGATTCATAATGAACCGCCGATGATGGTACGGAAGACACTGGAAGCACTGGCGAAAGTGGATTACCCGAATCTGGAAGTGCTGGTCATGGATAACAACACCAAAGACCCGGCTGTCTGGGAACCGGTGCGTGAGGATTGCGAACGCCTGGGGCCGATGTTCCGGTTTTTCCACCTGGAAAACTGGCCGGGATTCAAGGCCGGAGCGATTAATCATGCGCTGGAACAAACGGCGCCGGATGCCGAGATTATCGCCGTTATCGACAGCGACTACATTTTGTCACCGGACTGGCTCAAATGTATGGTGCCGTATTTTGATAATGAAAATGTCGGCTTTGTACAGTCGCCGCAGGATTATCGCGACCGCGACCAAAGCACTTTCAAATCCTTTTGTTATTGGGAATATGCCGGATTTTTTAATATCGGCATGGTGCAGCGTAACGAATACAACGCGATTATCCAGCACGGCACGATGACCATGATCAGGAAATCGGCATTGCTGGAAGTCGGCAACTGGGCGGAATGGTGTATTTGTGAAGACAGTGAATTGGGCTTGCGTCTGTATGAAGCAGGCTATGATTCGGTCTATGTCAAGGATTCGTTTGGCCGCGGCTTGATGCCCGACACGATGTCCGGTTATATGACGCAGCGTTTCCGCTGGGTTTACGGCGCGATGCAAATCATTAAAGGCCATTGGCGCAGCTTCCTGCCGACCAAAAAATCACCGTTAACCGCAGCGCAACGCTATTATTTTATTGCCGGTTGGCTGCCGTGGTTTTCCGATGCGCTGGCCTTGTTATTCACCACCACCAGCCTGATTTTGACGGGCCTGATCCTGACCGACCCGATACACAGCGAATTACCGGCCAATGTGTTTTTATTGCCGACCATCGGCCTGTTCAGTTTCAAGATACTGCGCGGCTTATGGCTTTACCAGGCGCGTGTTCCGTGTTCGGTATGGCAATCATTAGGTGCGGCGCTGTCGGGTTTGTCATTGACCCATACCGTTGCCAGAGGTACGGTCCAAGGCCTGTTCACATCGGGCAAGCCGTTTATGCGCACACCAAAATACGAAAAGCAAGGCCCCTTGTTCGCCGGTTTAATGACCATCAGGCAAGAGCTAATACTGTTGATTTTATTAATTTCGGCAATTGTAGCGATGAGTTCAATAGAACATTTCGATAACTTGAGCGGCCATTTATGGGTCGCCATCTTGTCGGTTCAAGCCGTACCTTATGTGGCCGCCTTAGTCACGCTGTTAATCAGTATTGCGCCGAATTACACCCGTAAAGGTAAGCTGCTTGCTGAAGAGATGGATGAGTAGGTCAGGTTAAAGTATTACCACGAAGTCAATACGAAGAAAAATACATTACTCTCGTTCCCAAGTTCTGGCTCGGGAATGCGGTCTTGGAAGCTATAGCTTACTTATCGTTCCCACGCTCCGGCGTGGGAATGCGGTAATAGACGCTCCAGCGTCGCGAAACACAAAACGGGCTAAATCCTTGTTTTTCTAATGTTACACAACGCTGGAGCGTTTGCGCCTGCGTTCCCACGCCGGAGCGTGGGAACGATAGGTAACTGTTACGGCGAGGGAACGATATGATCCTTTCCATCACCCCCGCATCAAATTACCGCCATGCTGTTTCAACCAACGCCTCTGGTTTTGGTAGTCCGGCAAATGCTCGCCCACCAAATTCCAGAACTGCGCCGAATGATTCCTGACCTGAATATGGCAAAGCTCATGCACGACGACATATTCCAGTACCTCAGGCGGCGCCATGATCAACAGCCAGTTGATATGAATGTCATTATGAATGCCGCAACTGCCCCAGCGGCTTTTTTGCGTTTTAATGCTAACGGTTCTGGGAAATAGCCGATTTTTTACTGCATGGCGGTTGACCAATTGCTGCACATGTAACACGGCCTGCTTTTTCATCCAAAGCGTTAGCGCCGCTTTAACATCCTCACTGTGTTCCTTCTCCAGCCACGCTTCCGGGACATGCGCCAAAAACCCGTCGGCAAGTTCGATTTTTATTTTTTTTAATTTTGACGGTCTGACGGTCAAATGATAAGAATTCCCGAGATAGGGAATTGTCGCACCGTCACTGTAAACAGCAGGCCTCAGGCTTTGATGATGACGGCTTCTTTCGGCAGTTTTAGCCAGGGCCTGGATTATCCACTGCTGCTTGTCCTGAACAAATTGTTGAATCCGCCGTTCGGGGACCTTGATCGGAGCGACGACTTCCACTTTGTCGGCAGTGACAATAATGCGTACTTTGACGGCGCGTTGACTGCGCCTCAGGGTGTAAGAAAATGGCAAATTAGACATTACGCTAGTGGTTATTCCAGTAAAAAGTTGCTACGCCTTTCCAACCGGTCAACAGAGCTATCCGTTGATTCATCCTTGAGCAATACACCGGAAAATCCTGATTGATCCGCCTTGCCGATCAAGAACAGCAATTTATGCAAAGCCTGTTGATAACTCAAGCCGTTTTTATGGATATTGGAAATACAATTGCGATCGGCATCGGTACAACCCGATTTGGCCCGGTACGTGAAATAAATTCCCATACTGTCGGGCGAACTTAAGCCCGGACGCTCACCGATTAAAACAATGCACATAAGGGCGGCAAAAATCTCGGCAACCGGATCGCCGCAAGACACGCGCCCGTGCTTTACCAGACAGACCGGCGTCCGGGAATAGCCTTTTTCAAGCAACTGCGGCAGTAATAAATCCAGAAACGCTTCCGCATGGTTTTCAATCGCCGTCGAAGACAAACCGTCTGCAACAATGACGGCAATATCCGGCTGTTTGCTGTATTGAGCAGCTTGTTGCACTTTAATAACGGCTGCCGAATTCAACCGCCGTCCCAAATCCGGGCGCTGTAAATAA
Organism: Methylococcaceae bacterium; assembly: GCA_005772825.1. Taxonomy (GTDB): domain Bacteria; phylum Pseudomonadota; class Gammaproteobacteria; order Methylococcales; family Methylomonadaceae; genus SXIP01. The sequence goes on from SXIP01000109.1 coordinate 5,205, forward strand.
GACTGATGACTCTCGGCCTGTGTTTGCAGCAGTAGCGTTTGATAACCCCGCCCGTTTAATCGTTGCTCCAGCCGGTCAAAGTCCAGCGGGATACTAACCGCATCCCTCGCCAGCGCATGCGCCAATTGGAAATCCAGGTAGGCTTGAGTCGGCAAACTCACCCCGGTATGCCCCAATGCGATACGGGCAGGCGTAAACTGTTTTAAAGCAGGCCAGGGGTCTTCAATAGTCAGCGGGAGAGAATCTGTCATTGCTTTGCTATCCTCTGTAAAGACGCCTTGAATAAATCCGGCACCTCGCGCCGGGACAAAAGATGGCCTGCATCAAAAATCCGCTGTTCGTGCAGCCACGTTTCGAATTCAGGGGCAGGCTTAAGGTCCAGCACCTCGCGCACATACAGCGCATCATGGAATGACGTGGACTGGTAATTGAGCATGACATCATCGGCGCCCGGAATGCCCATGATGAAATTACCACCGGCCACCGCGAACTGGGTCAGCAGCATATCCATATCATCTTGGTCGGCTTCGGCGTGATTGGTGTAACAGACATCGCAGCCC
>SXIP01000110.1 GCA_005772825.1 Methylococcaceae bacterium
CACCTACGGCCTGGAGCGTCTGGCTATGTATTTGCAGGGCGTAAAAAGCGTTTATGATCTGGTCTGGACCAACGGCCCTTTCGGCACAGTCACTTACGGAGATGTGTTCCATCAAAACGAAGTGGAGATGTCAGCTTTCAACTTCGACCACGCCAACGTGCCCTTCCTGTTCTCCTGTTTCGACACTTACGAACAGGAATGCCAAAAACTGATAGAGTTGGGCTTGCCCTTGCCCGCTTATGAAATGGTTTTGAAAGCCTCGCATACCTTCAACTTGCTGGATGCGCGTCATGCGATTTCGGTTACCGAACGGCAACGTTATATCTTGCGGGTAAGAACTTTGTCGCGTGCGGTCGCAGAGGCTTATTACGCACGGCGTGAGTCGTTGGGTTTTCCGATGTGCAATACGCCCGCCGAGTAAGATGGCAAACTTTTTCAACACAGTACGGATTACCAATTTCAAATCGCTTAAGGACGTCACTTTAAGCGATTGCAAGCGGATTAATTTGCTGATTGGTAAGCCGAATGTGGGGAAGTCTAATATTTTGGAGGCTATTGGGTTATTTAGTTTGCCTTATTTTAAATACAACAAAAGTAAAAAATTAACTCAGTTCGTCAGAGTGGAGAATATTGCGGAGTTGTTTTTTGATGGAAATATTGACGAAAAAATCACAATAAATACGGATGACGACAGCTCTTGCACTGTTGACTATTTTAAACAAAAAGGTTTGGCACAATTTCAAATAGACTTACGAAATCAATACGGCCATGCTTCAAACTTAGGGCGGATAAAAATCAAAGCAACGCCCCTTAGTGACGGAGAAAAATTAGCCAATGTAGCTATCAGCATTGAAGCTCCTGACCAAACGGTGAAAGAGTCTTTTAATATTGACTTTTCAAAACTGTCTAACAATGCGTTGCGTGAGTCCTATCTTGAAGGTATTAAGAAAAAGGTTGAAGATTCTATTATTGGGTTAGACGATCCACAAGAAATTGAAGATCAAATCAAAGCGGAACTTGATAAGTTAGATGCTGGTATTTGGTCTTTTCCAGTGTCAATAAACTTGGATAATCGACTCAATTTAACTTTTACAAATCGTGGCCGAGGACAATCATATTCAAGTACACCTAAGGTAAGTTTCTATAAATTTCCTCAGACTTTTGCATTCAAAAAACCAAGCATCTTTCTTCATCATTTGCTACCACCTAGTGGAGCTAACTTGCTTGAAGTTATTGAACACGACAGATTACTAGAAAATGAATTGTCCGCATTGTTTAAAGAATATGGACTAAAGCTTCTTTTTGATAAGACAAGCCAAACATTAAGAATAGATAAGCCATTGAAGGAAAATGCAGCTTCATTTCCTTTTAGTTCTATAGCCGACACTTTACAGAGATTGATATTTTTTAAAGCAGCTATTGCTTCCAATACAAATTCAATCTTACTTTTCGAAGAACCCGAAGCCCATTGCTTTCCGCCTTACATCGCCCATTTCACGCAAGATGTTATCGACGCTGAAACGAATCAATTCTTTATCGCCACGCACAGTCCGTATGTACTGAACGATTTTTTGGAAGATACCAAAATAGATTTAGCCATTTATATGGTAGATTTCCAAGATGGGCAAACGGTGGTTTATCGCTTATCAGACGAGGAATTGGACGAGGTTTACAGCTACGGCATAGACGTATTTTTCAATTATGAGCGGTTTACCGCGCATGGATGACTTGATTATTCCCGAATGTTTTCTTGATACGCTGTTGGTTGAAACCTTAATTTTTCCGACGAAAGCTTACAACCATCAAAAAGGTTGCAATACGGTATGCAAAGTTATGCGGGAAGAATTAAAGGATAGTTTCGCGCTGGGCATTTTGGATGACGATGGAGACAGAAGAAGACCGTATTATCTGAAAAAAGAATTCAGGTTCGTTACCGAAAAGCATCTTGTGCAACTTTACAAACATACAGAAAAACACCATTACCTAATTCTGCATCCACCCATCGAAAGCTGGCTGATAAAACAAGCGAAAGAACACAACTTGGCATTAACCGATTATGAGCTTCCAACAGATTTGAAAGGCTGGAGAAAAATCAAAGTTCCCAACAGAAAAGATGCTGAGCGTTTTAAACGCTTGTTTCGGGATTTAAAAAACCAAAATGCCGAGGGAATTGGCGTATTAAAAAAATGGACGGCGTACTTAAAAGAACATGCGCGTAACGCCGACATGAATACCTTACAAAACCTGTAATCAAATAAATTAACAAAGGTCGCCCTGTGTCAGAACAACAACATTTACTTTTCGAATTAGGCTCCGAAGAATTGCCGCCTAAAACCCTGCTGAAACTCAGCAATGCCTTGCTGAATAATATCGTCAGTGGCCTGAACGCCGCTGAATTGACCTTTACCGGCAGCAAGGCTTACGCTACGCCGCGTCGTCTGGCTGTTTTGATTGAAAACCTGGCGACGGCGCAGCCGGATAAAACCGTTGAAAAACGCGGCCCGGCGATACAGGCTGCATTTGCATCCGATGGCAGCCCCAGCAAAGCCGCTTTGGGTTTTGCGCTCAGTTGCGGCACGACGTTTGACCGGCTTGAGCGATTGAAGACCGACAAAGGCGAGTGGTTGTCGTATACGCAGGCCATCAAAGGTCAGGCCACCGAGCAGCTTATCCCGGACATCATCCGCCAAAGCATTGCCGATTTGCCGATAGCCAAGCGCATGCGCTGGGGCAGTTTCAACACCGAATTCGTCAGGCCCGTGCATTGGGCGGTGTTGCTGTTCGGCGATCAGGTGATCGCCACGGAAATTCTCGGCCTGACCACCGGCAACACCACGCTGGGCCACCGCTTCCATGCTCCGCAAGCCATTACGCTGAGCAAGCCGACTGATTATGAAGCGGCGTTATTCAATCAAGGCAAGGTCATTGCCGATGTGGAACAGCGCAAAACCATCATCCGCGCAAAAGCCGAACAAGCGGCTGCAAAAGTCGGCGGCATCGCTCATATCGAAGAAGACTTGCTGGAAGAAATCGCCGCGCTGAACGAATGGCCCGTGCCGGTTACCGGTAATTTCGACCCGCGCTTTCTGGAATTGCCTGCCGAAGTGCTGATTACCACGATGCAGACCAACCAGAAATATTTTCCGGTTGAAAATGCGGCCGGTGGCTTGCTGCCGCACTTTATCACCTTCAGCAATATCGAAAGCAGCCGCCCGGAATCCATCCAGCACGGTAACGAGCGCGTGGTCACCCCACGTCTTGCCGATGCGGAATTTTTCTGGAACCAGGATAGGAAACAAACGCTGGCAGACCGCGTTGACAGCTTGAAAACGATTGTTTTCCAGGAAAAACTCGGCACGGTCTACGAAAAATCCGAGCGGGTCGGTAAACTGGCGGAACGCATCGCCGGCCAATTAAACACTAATGTTGATCACGCCAAACGCGCCGCCTTACTGGGAAAAACCGATTTGATGACCAATATGGTCGGCGAATTCGGCAATTTGCAAGGCATTATGGGCCGCTATTATGCGCTGGTGGAAGGCGAAGCGCCGGAAGTCGCCTGGGCTTTGGAAGAACAATATTTCCCCAAACAATCCGGCAGCCCTACCGCGCCCAGTACGACCGGACAAATCCTTGCGATTGCCGAAAAACTGGACACGTTAACGGGCATTTTCAGCGCAGGCCTCATCCCGACCGGCGATAAAGACCCGTATGCCCTGCGCCGCGCGGCTTTAGGCGCACTCCGTACGATGATCGAAAACGGTTTGAGCCTGAACATCCCCGAATTGTGCGAATTTGCCCTGACGCAATTCCCGCACAGTTTCGATAAAGACGCTACCCACAGCGCCGTGGTCGATTTTATTTTTGATCGCCTGAAAGGTTATTGCCTGGACAAGGGCTACAGCGCCGATGAGTTCGATGCCGTAATGACTTTGAACCCTCCCGACCCGCTGGATTTTATGCAGCGTATCGCCGCTGTGAAAGCCTTCCGTCAATTACCCGAAGCGGAAAGCCTGGCCGCCGCCAATAAACGCATTCGCAACATCCTGAAAAAATCGGACACCGCGCCTGCCGAAAGCATTGGCGCATTGCTTGAGCCACAGGAACAGCAATTATTAATCGCCGCCCGGCAATCCGCCGAGGACATCCAGCCGCTATTGGCGCGCCGTGATTACCAGGCGACGCTTAACCGTTTGGCGCAATTGAGAAATGATGTGGACGCGTTTTTTGATCACGTCATGGTGATGACCGATGATCTTGAGTTGCGCGCGAGCCGCCTCGCCTTGCTGAATATGTTATCCGAGCAGTTCCTGACCTGCGCCGACATTTCCAGATTACAATCCTGAGTGCTCAACAATACCGGCTTAATCGACTGATATGAGCGAAAAGCGCTATGTTTTACTGGATCGGGACGGCGTGATTAATCACGATTCCGATGAATTCATTAAAACCCCGGAACAATGGCAAGCTATAGAAGGCAGTCTTGAAGCGATTGCCTTACTCAACCGTGCCGGTTATCGGGTTGCTGTCATTACCAACCAGTCCGGGTTGGCGCGCGGCTTATTCGATGAGGCCATGCTGGAAAGCATTCATGCCAAAATGCAGCAATTGTGCAGCGAAAAAGGCGGCAAAATCGATGCGATTTATGTTTGTCCGCACGGCCCCGACTGCGATTGTACTTGTCGAAAACCCAAGCCCGGTTTACTTCAGGCCTTTGCAGCCGAGAACCATGTTGACCTAAAAGAGATTGCTTTTATCGGCGACTCGCTACGTGACATACAGGCCGCACAAGCCGCGGGTGCAAAGCCGATATTGGTCAAAACCGGCAAAGGCCTAAAAACCCAGACAGATAACCCCGAACTTACTATTCCTGTTTTTGAAAATCTCTATGACGCAGCAGAACACCTCCTATCAGGGCAATAAAATCAGGCTTTACCTTGGCTCAGCGCTGTTATTCACGGGCATGACTCTATCCCTTTTTATTGTCAGCCCATTAATTCTTTTGGCCATACCCTTATCTTTTTCAGTGCGCTATAAAATCGCAGGGATATGGGTAAGGTTTGTACTATGGCTATCCAAAGCTTGCTGCGGACTCGACTACGAAGTCGAGGGCCTGGAGCACATCAATCCCAATCAAGCCACTATTGTGCTCAGCAAGCATCAGTCTGCCTGGGAAACCATTGCCTTCAGGCATATATTGCCGATGCAGGCGGTCTTGTTGAAACGCTCATTATTGTGGCTGCCGGTTTGGGGTTGGGCGATGGCGACATTAAAACCGATTGCCATAGACCGCGAGAATCAACGCGCCGCGTTACGGAAATTACTGGACCAGGGAACCGCATTCCTGAATGAAGGTCTATGGCTGGTTGTTTTTCCTGAAGGTACGCGGACAGCGCCGGGAGAGATCAGAAAATTCAGCGCCGGCGGCGCGTTATTGGCGCAAAACTCAGGCTATCCGGTTATTTTCATCGCGCATAATGCAGGCCATTATTGGCCGCGTTACAGCTTTTTAAAATATCCGGGCACCATTAAGGTCAAGATTAGCCCGCCTCATGAAACCAAGGGGCGTAAAGCGGCGGATATTAATCTTGAAGCAAGCCAGTGGATAGCGCAGGCCATGAAGGAGATGGAACCGGAATCCTGAGACTTTCAAGCTTTTGGTTTGTCCCGACGGGTTACGCGTATAATGACGCAACGTCCACTTTTCACTACATTCATTAAAAACGGTACTCTTACATGAAAAAACTACTGCTGATTATCTTATCCGCATTATTACTTCCCGCTTGTGCAGATAAAGAACAGTATGAACAGGCTGTATTGGCAGAAATGCAAAAAGAACAGGATGTCAAAGACTACAAAATCGACCCGGAATACATGGCCAAATGTGTCGTGGATACATCCTCGTCAAAGATGCCCGGTATTTTTGCGCTGGATACCAAACGCATGACCGCTTATCGCAACTATGCAAAAATGCTGACCTTGTCTTCTTCAAAAGATCCTAAAAAAACGCTTGAGGAACTACGTACCGACTTCGGTTCAGCCAAAGAACTGAGCGACGCGCACAATAACTATACGGAAAGCCTGATGGAATGTTATACAGCGGTTATATCGGAAACTGACGGCAAGACGAAGGAAAAAGAAAGTCAATAGGATCACTGCATAGGCGGGCATTCAGGGACCAACCTGCAATTCAAGAGCCGCCGTCACAAACTCCTCATATCAGGTTAAATACCGGCAATCCACTTATGCCACGGTGGGTATGCCGGTATGACGCCCTGCTTGAGTCAAGCGCTGGTAATCAGCCTGATTGTTTTACCTGTCAGACTCATCATCCATTTCGATGGTATCGGGATAACTATAATCACTGTCATCCTTGCGTACAAACAAGCGGGAAAACAGCAAGCCAATCTCAAATAACAGCCACATGGGTATCGCTAACAGGGTTTGTGACAAGACATCGGGAGGTGTCAGCGGCATGGCTATAATGAACGCAGCAAGAAACACATATGGTCGCTTGGCGCTCAGGTCGGCGGGGGTGACCAGCCCGGTCCAGACCAAAACGACAGTCACTATCGGCACTTCAAAACACACGCCGAAAGCAAAGAACATCGTCAAGACAAAATCCAGGTATTTGGTAATATCGGTCATTACCGCCACGCCTTCGGGAGCGGCGGTGGTCAAGAAGGTAAAAACCAGCGGAAAAACCACAAAATAGGCAAATACCACACCCAGATAAAACAGCAGGGTGCTGGCAATCAGCAACGGGAAAATCATCCGTCTCTCGCGCTTGTACAAACCCGGCGCAACAAAGGCCCAAAACTGGTAAAGAATAAACGGGACGGAAATAAAAATAGCGACGACCAGCGCCAGCTTAAACGGGGTAAAAAAAGGTGAAGCCACATCAATAGCGATCATCGTGCTATTTTTGGGCATGTGCTTCATCAACGGACCGGCAAGGAAGCTATAGATTTCATTGGCATAAGAAGCCAAGGCCAGGAATACCAGCAACACGCATAAAATCACCTTTAACAGGCGATCGCGCAGTTCGATCAGGTGGCTGATAAAGGGTAGCTCTAACTCGTCGCTGTTATTTTGGCTCATGCTGCCGCTTAATTTTTTGTGCTGTGTCTTCCGGCACTTGTCCAAGCGAAGACTTTATCGAATTGTTGATAGAATCGGAGGTTTCATCAATGATGTCCTGAAACTCCTGCATTCCGGTCTGTTCTTTAAACAGCTGGCGCATTTCTTCGGCTTGCAGTTCCTGGGCAATTTCCGCTTTCACGGAAGCCATCATATTGCGTGTTTTACCTATCCAGAACCCGGCAATACGGGCCACTTTAGGCAAACGCTCAGGACCGATCACCAGCAAGGCGATCAAGCCCACCATGACCAGCTCGGAAAATCCTATATCAAACATCTGACTCTTCCGAACCTGTTAATCAGGCTTTTTCGTGGTGACTTCGCCTTCGATAACGTTATCCTTATCGTCGGCATCTTTATCGTCAGCGGGCTTCCCATCTTCGCCGTCCTTAATGGCGTCACGGAAACTCTTGATGGCGCCGCCCAAATCGGTGCCTATATTACGCAGGCGTTTGGTGCCGAAAACAATAATAATAATGACCAATACAATTAACAGTTTAGTGACGCTTATGCCCATGTTTTAACTCCAATTGGTTTAACTCCGGTTAATCGATGTGTGTTATTTACTACGTTGCGCTTTTTCTTCCAGGCCGGACAAACCGAAGCGACGCTGCAATTCCTGCAAGACATCATCCGGCCCCAGGCCCTGATCGGCAAGCAATACCATGCAATGAAACCACAAGTCGGCGGTTTCATAAATAATTTGTTGTTTGTCGCCGTTTTTGGCCGCAATCACGGTTTCCGTCGCTTCCTCGCCGATTTTTTTCAAAATAGTGTCCAGGCCTTTTGCATACAGGCTGGCAACATAGGATTTGTCGGCGGACTCCTGTTTACGCTGTTCCAGGATTTGCGCTAATTGTTGTAATACGTTGCTCATCTATGCCACTCTAAGAATTGCATTTTCTACACCTTTACTCAGATTTATGGGTATAAAACAATTTGCCGGATAAAGATAATCTTCTCCAGATTCATCAATGATCCTGACCTGATTATGTTTTTCTGCACCAGGATCCGGTATCAATTCGTAAATTTTACGTTTTTCCAGCGCAACAGGGTAATCCGAGTTATCAATACAGACGACAAAATAATGTTCGGCATTCTTTGTATTTAAATTCATGTTTTAATCCAAGAAGTATTTGATTTTGAATTCCCGTCGACCAATGCCCGAAGCTTCATACCAATGTAATTCAACCGAACAAAGCTGATTTTCATCATTCAGTTTAATCCATGCGATACCCTTGCATTTACGCCATCGGCCATTACCGTAAGTTTTTCTTAATCGATCAATCTCGCGAATTCCGTTACCCGTAGCAAATGTTTCTATTTCCTTAATTTCCCCAACAATTTCAAATTGCATTGCACCTGTGACCGTCCAATGATTATTTCAATTTGCTATAAATGGCCTCGGGGCCTTTCAACACAGGCTCAACACTTTGCCATTGCCCATCAAGCAATTGCCGGTAAAAACAGCTTTCACGCCCTGTGTGGCAGGCAATACCGCCTTCCTGTTCAATTTTGAGCAGGATCACATCCTCATCACAATCCAGGAACAAGCCCAGCACTTTCTGCCGATGCCCGGATTCTTCCCCTTTGCGCCATAATCTTCCGCGTGATCTGGACCAATAAACCGCATAGCCTTCGGCGACGGTCAAGCCCAGCGATTCACGATTCATCCAAGCAAACATCAGTATTTTTCCGCTGTCGGCCTGTTGAGCGATAACCGGAATCAAGCCGTCGTCAGTCCAGCGTATGTCATCCAGCCATGATGAACTCATAAACGCACCTCGATACCGCGCCTTGCCATCTGTTCTTTAGCCTGCTGGATGGTGTATTCGGCAAAATGAAAAATACTGGCCGCCAATACCGCATCGGCTTTGCCTTCAAGCACGCCGTCGGCCAAATGATCCAGGTTACCGACGCCGCCTGACGCAATGACCGGCACCGTGACCGCTTCGCTGATGGCGCGAGTCAACGGCAAGTCAAAACCTTCGCGGGTGCCGTCCCTATCCATGCTGGTCAGCAGAATTTCCCCGGCGCCGTAATCAACCATTTTTTCGGCCCAGGCAATCGCATCAATGCCAGTGCCTTTACGCCCGCCGTGGGTAAAAATTTCCCAGCGATTGGCCTTGCCCGGTTGGCTGACTTTTTTAGCGTCGATGGCGACAACAATACATTGAGATCCAAAACGCTGTGCGGCTTCACGAACGAATTCAGGATTAAACACCGCGGCGCTGTTGACACCGACTTTATCCGCGCCGGCATTGAGCATGCGGCGAATATCATCCAGCGTCCTGATGCCGCCGCCTACCGTCAGCGGAATAAAGACTTCGCTGGCCACTTGCTCGACAACATGCACAATCGTATCGCGGTTATCATGCGTTGCGGTAATATCCAGGAAAGTAATCTCATCCGCGCCTTCGCGGTCATACCTTCGGGCGATTTCTACAGGGTCACCGGCATCGCGAATATCAACAAATTTCACGCCCTTGACGACACGTCCATTATCGACATCGAGACAGGGAATAATGCGTTTGGCTAGGCTCATGCTGCTTCTTTGGTTTTTAGCTGTTCAAATAGGTGGCGTTCATCTTCGTCATAAACACCCAAGGTAAAAATGTCTTCACGAGTTTTGGCTGTGGTAGTTTCCCAAAGCACATCAAGCAACTTATCTAGCGCCTCTCCCCTGGAAATAACCGAATCCAGCCATGCTTTTTTGACAACCATGTTGACTACAAACGAGGTAGGAATCAATCCTGGATAGGCTTCAGTAAGAAAGAAATCGCCCTCAATATAGCCTCTGTTGAGGCAAGCCTGTTTGAAGTCTTGCAGCTTACCTATTAATTCTTGTCTATCCATTGCAACAACCCTTCTTCATGAGTCAATAATTCAATCAGTTCTTGCACGTTGCCGACATGTTGTGAACCTACCGATTGATATCGGCTTTGTTCACTCCAGACACAATGTCCGGCTGTATTGAAAAGTCTTATATTGGTTTGCGCCAAAACCCAGCTTTCGCTTTTGGCGATTTCAAATTTTTTCCTTAAGCCGCTAAAAATAAGTAACACAGAAATATCATGCGTCTTGATGGCTTTTCTGACTTCGCCAATACCAGGCATCTTGCAAGCCTCATCAAATAAATCGTCAACATCCAGTTGACCGCAGATTTTAGCCTTGAGCATCAACTCATTACTATATCCCGCCAAATAAAATGCGCCATCATATTTGCCGTTCTCACACAGTATTTTGGCTTCACTCAAACGCTCATTAGCCAATATCCGTATTTGCTGCGGGTTTTTCATAAAACTTAAAACTGCGACGCCAGTTGCTGCGCTTCAGCAAAATCCAGTGTACCCTCATAAATCGCACGCCCGGTAATTGCGCCCATGATGCCTTCATGCGCCACAGCGCCCAGGGCTTTTATATCATCAATATTGGTGATGCCGCCCGATGCTATCACGGGAATGGTAATCGCCCGCGCCAATCGCGCCGTCGCTTCGACATTGACACCCTGCATCATGCCGTCGCGGGAAATATCCGTATAAATAATCGCCTCTACGCCGTCGGCTTCAAAGTGTTGCGCCAAGTCTATCACATCATGCTTAGACAGTTTCGACCAGCCGTCAATCGCCACTTTACCGTCTTTGGCATCCAGGCCGACGATAATATGCCGGGGATATTCCAAAGCCATATTACTGACAAAATGCGGTTCATTAACCGCCTTGGTGCCGATAATAACGTATTCGACACCTGCATTCAGGTAGGCCTGAATAGTCTCTTCATCACGAATACCGCCGCCTATCTGGACCGGGACATCAGGGAAAGCTGTAACGATGGCTTTAATGATATCGGCATTAACCGGTTTGCCGGCAAACGCGCCATCCAGATCAACCAGATGTATGCGTTTAGCACCGGCGGCAACCCACTTGCCTGCGACTGCAACAGGATCATCGGAAAAAACCGTGTCATCTTCCATGCGCCCCTGACGTAAACGCACACATTTGCCTTCTTTTAAATCGATAGCGGGTATTAACAACATGAATAATGAAACCTCGAAAATTTAAACTTTACCATTCCAGTGCAAAAAGTTCTTTAGCAGTTGTAATCCAACCGCTTGGCTTTTTTCCGGGTGAAATTGTACGGCAAAAACATTATCTTGAGCCAAGGCACAGGCAAAGGCATCGGGATATTCCGTGGTCGCCGCCACCACAGATGCATCATCAGGGCGCGCATAATAACTATGCACAAAATAAAAGCGGCTATCCTGGGGGATATCAGCCCATAGCGGATGCGGCAGTTGATGAACCTGGTTCCAACCCATGTGCGGAATTTTCAGGCTGTTTCCCGCGCTATCGGTTAACGCATCGGGAAAATGAACGACATGTCCCGAAATAACGCCCAGGCTTTCGGTATGGCCGTTTTCTTCACTATCGGTCAGCAAGGCCTGCATCCCTAGACAAATACCTAGCAGCGGCTTGGTTTTGGCAACAGCATGTATAACCGCAGACAATCCCGACTGATTGAGCGCCTGCATGCAATCGCGTATGGCCCCGACACCGGGAAAAACCACGCGATCCGCCTGCAAAATAGCATCGACATCAGAAACGATCTGCACATCTACCTCAGGGGCAGCATGTTGCAGGGCTTTTGCAATGGAATGCAAATTACCCATTCCGTAATCAATAACAGCGACAGAAGACATAAGACAAGTTCAAAGTTCAAAATTCAAGGCTACAGACTGCCTTTGGTGGACGGCATTATACCCGCCATTCGGACATCGGCGGTAATTGCCATGCGTATGGCGCGGCCCAGTGCTTTAAAAATGGTTTCGGCAACATGATGAGCGTTCGCACCCTTCAGGTTATCGATATGCAAGGTTACGCCGGCATGATTGACAAAGCCCTGAAAGAATTCCCTGAATAAATCGACATCAAAACTACCGATCATCGCTTTCGGGTATTTAACGTCATAGAACAAGCCGGGGCGACCGGAAAAATCGATCACGACCCTGGATAGCGCTTCATCCAGCGGAACATAAGCATGCCCATAGCGATAAATACCTTTTTTGTCACCGATGGCTTTGGCAAACGCCTGACCCAGAGTAATACCGATATCCTCCACGGTATGATGCGCATCGATATGCAAATCGCCGTGCGCTTCAATGTCCATATCTATTAACCCATGCCGGGCGATTTGATCGAGCATGTGATCGAGAAAAGGCACACCGGTTACAAACACGGCGTTGCCGGTTCCGTCCAGGTTGATTTTAATTTTAATTTGGGTTTCGAGGGTATTGCGCTCGACTTCGGCGGTTCTTTGGGTCATGGTTTTTTTAAATAGTGTGGGTGGGCAATGTTTCTTGCCCCTCATTGGCGAATACAAACAATGGACATAAAACTGTTGCCCTATCGACTCTGCTTGGCTTCATGAAACAATCATCTGATCGTAACGATCATGTGAACCAATCCAGAACCATACGAGACCTTCCTCCCGTTCTTTTGCTAACGCCCGGTAACGTAATCCGACACGGGCTGACCAAAAAATACCGATCTTTTTCAAGCATAAGGAAGGATGTCGTGGATTGATACGTAGCAATTCAAAATTCTTGTCAGCCAAAGCACGAATTTCATCAGGTAGTTGGCGATAGTGAAACCAAAACTCCGGCGTGGCAAAATGATTCAAAGTGGACTTGCGCGACCAGCGAGAAAGTCATCATCCGCTCGCTTGCCTGCGGCATCCAGATGACCGGCCAATATATCAGCCTCAATTTTTTTATCCCACTGATCCGCCAAAAATTCTTCAAACCATTCTGAAAATTGTAGAAGCTCGTTGATAGACAGTTGCGAAACAGCTATTTCGAGCTCTTGAACGTTGCTCATAATCTTACTCCCATAGTTAATATCGAATCCTGAATAACTGCGCGGCAATTTCATGCAGCAATCACTTCTTCCCTGACAAAATGCAAACGTATTATTTTAGGCTTATTTGCAGGTTCGAAATGGCAGTCAAGCGCATCGCGTACTTTATTGTACAAATCCTCTATATCATCTGCTTCGGTAAATATAGCAGTTTGTAAAGCTCTCGCTATATAACCACCTTCGGGCGCATCTTCGACTAAAAATATAATTTCGTTCACATTTCTCTCTTAATTTGATTAAGGGCAACCACTAGGGGTTGCCCCTTCCAAATCTAGCCCTTAGCCGCCCTCTTCCGCTCATTTTCCGTCAACAACTTCTTGCGCAAACGGATGGATTTCGGTGTGACTTCGACCAGTTCATCTTCACCGATAAATTCCAGCGCCTGTTCCAGCGTCATTTTTTGAATCGCTGTCAGGATCAGGTTTTCATCGGTGCCCGCAGCGCGGATGTTGGTCAATTGCTTGGCTTTGGTAGGATTTACCACCAGATCATTGGAGCGGGAGTGTATGCCTACCAGCATGCCTTCATAGACTTCATCGGCATGTACCAGGAATAATTCGCCGCGTTCCTGCAAGGCGAACAGCGCATAAGCCAAAGCCTTTCCCTGCACCATCGACACCAGTACGCCGCGCTTACGCACACCGATTTCGCCTTTCTTCATCGGGCCGTAATGGTCGAATACGTGGTAGAGCAGACCGGAACCGGAGGTTGTCGTCATGAATTC
>SXIP01000111.1 GCA_005772825.1 Methylococcaceae bacterium
CTGGCTGAACTGATGCGTTTCCGCTTCGGTATAGCCGTTGCCGGAACCCACGGCAAGACCACAACAACCAGCCTGACGGCGAGCCTATTGGCCGAAGGCGGCCTTGATCCGACCTTCGTCATCGGCGGACGTTTGAACAGCGCCGGCAGTAATGCCAAATTGGGTTTGGGGAATTACCTGGTTGCCGAAGCCGATGAAAGCGATGCGTCATTTTTATATTTGCAACCGATGATAGCGATAGTCACCAATATCGATCAAGATCACATGGCGACTTACCAGAACAGTTATCAACGATTGAAAGACACCTTCATAGAGTTTTTACATCACCTGCCCTTTTATGGTTTGGCGGTGTTATGCCTCGATGATGAAGGCGTCAGGGAAATCCTGCCGCGTATATCCAAGCCGGTAACGACCTATGGCGTCCATGAAGATGCCGATATTCGTGCGGTGGATATTAAACAGGAAGGCATGCATACGACTTTCCGTGTGCTGCGCCGGGGCGATTACCCGCCCTTGCAGGTGATATTAAATATGCCCGGTTGGCATAACATGCTCAACGCGCTTGCCGCCATCGCGGTTGCAACCAGGCTCTCGATCGATGATAAAGCTATTACAAAAAGCCTGGGCGCATTTAAAGGCATAGGCAGGCGTTTCCAGATTCAGGGCGATCTGACACTGGATAACGGTAAGCTGACGCTGGTTGACGATTACGGACACCATCCCAGAGAGATAGCGGCAACGCTTGAAGCGCTGCGTCAGGCTTGGCCGGACAGACGCTCGGTGATTGTTTTCCAGCCGCACCGCTATACCCGCACGCGGGATTTGTTTGAAGATTTTGTGCATGTGCTGTCCGGTGTCGATGTACTGGTTTTGATGGATGTTTATTCAGCCGGCGAAACAGTCATTCCGGGAGCGGACGGCAGGACATTAAGCCGGGCCATCCGCTTGCGCGGGCGTGTTGATCCGGTATTTGTCGATGATTGGCAGGAATTACCGACCATATTGGCGGGCATAGTCAAAGCCGACGACGTCATTCTGACCATGGGCGCAGGCAATGTCGGACACATAGCCACCCAATTACCGCAATTGTTAACCGAGGCCTTGGCATGCCGGGTTACGCAGCCATCATCGGCTCTGCGATGAAAGGTCGGTTGTTACATAATGAAGCACTCGCCAAATACACCAGTTGGCGAGTGGGCGGCCCGGCCGATCGACTGTATATTCCGCATGACCGTCAGGATTTGTGCGAATTCATCAAGTCGTTACCGGCTAATGAACCCGTGTTCTGGATGGGATTGGGCAGTAACTTGTTAGTCAGGGATGGCGGCATACGCGGTACGGTGATTAATACCAAAGGACGCTTGAAAGAAATGCGACTGCTGGGAAACGGGCTGGTGTATGTCGAAGTCGGCGTTCCCTGCGCCCATGTCGCGCGGTTTTGCGCCGAGCAAGGTTTAACCGGTGCGGAATTCCTGGCAGGCATTCCCGGTACGATGGGCGGCGCATTAAAAATGAACGCGGGCGCTTTTGACGGCGAAACCTGGCCGATCGTAAAAAATGTAGAAATGATCAATACGGAAGGTCAAGTCAGCGTGCGCAATCCCGGTGATTTCAAAGTGAGTTACCGGTCCGTGCAGGGTTTTGAAAATGAATGGTTTCTTGCCGCCACGTTGACGTTGGAGCCCGGTGATACCACAGCCAGCCAGAACAAAATCAAAGGCTTATTGGAAAAAAGAGCAAAGACGCAACCAACCAATCAACCTAGTTGCGGATCGGTGTTTAAAAACCCGACAGGTGATTACGCGGCAAGGCTGATAGAACAAACCGGCCTGAAGGGCTATGCGATCGGCGGCGCCTGCGTATCGGAAAAGCATGCTAATTTCATTGTCAATACGGGCAATGCCACGGCCGCAGAAATTGAAGCTTTAATCAAATATGTTCAACTTAAAATTGAGGACAATCATGGTGTCGTCTTGCAGACTGAGGTTTGTATGGTAGGTGAAAATGCCACAGGCACGCAAAATCTTGCGTCTGTGCAAAATCCGGAAAAATTCGGCCGTGTCGCCGTGTTGATGGGCGGATCAGCCGCGGAACGACCCGTTTCACTGCGAAGCGGTGCAGCCGTTTATGAGGCCTTAAAACGCAAAGGCGTCGATGCAATTGCCGTTGACGTGACCGGAAGCCCGATTGCGGCACTGGCGGGACTTGAGATCGACAGGGTGTTTAATATTATCCATGGACGCGGCGGCGAAGACGGCGTACTTCAGGCGGTACTGGAAGTGCAGGAGATCCCTTATACCGGAAGTGGTGTGATGACCTCTGCGCTGACCATGGACAAGCTTCGCACCAAACTGTGTTGGCGGGGCTTCGGTCTGGTTACGCCGGAATGGTATTTATTAAAAAATGAACAGGACATTGACGGCTGTATTGAAAAACTGGGCTTTCCGGTCATCGTCAAACCCGCCCAGGAAGGCTCCAGTATCGGCATGAGCAAGGCGCATAATCGGGATGAATTGCAGAAGGCATTGGCACTTGCAGCCGGCTTCGGTTGTGATGTTTATGCAGAAAGCTGGGTTACCGGCAAGGAATATACCGTTGCCATACTGGATGGTGTAGCATTACCGGTAATTCGTCTGGAAACGCCCAATGTATTTTATGACTACGAAGCCAAATACAATGCAACAACGACCCAGTATCACTGCCCTTGCGGCCTCAATCAGGCCGAAGAGCAACAGTTACAAGATATCGCCGTTACCGCTGCGCAAGTAGTCGGGGTTAAGGGTTGGGCACGATTGGATGTCTTTGTTGATGCTTCAGGCCAATACCAATTGATTGAAATAAATACGGTGCCCGGCATGACCGACCACAGTTTGGTGCCGATGGCGGCGAAACAGGCAGGCATTGAATTTGACGAATTAGTTTGGCGCATCCTGGAGACAAGCTTGGAAACCAATTTGGAAAACAGTATCGGGTAACGATCAATGCGAGCAGCAAAATTCCTGGTGATGGCATTGCTGTTCATCGGCTTGGTCTGGATAGTTGGACATGAAGTAAAGGCGCGATTACCGGTAGTTGCACAACCGCCTGTTAAATATGTACGGGTGGAAGGTGTTTTCCAATACTTGGTCAAGGATGAAATAAGAGCAATTTTACAGCCATTGGTAACAACGGGTTTTTTTGATGCCGACATGCAGGTTATACATGATGCTGTTTCGACATTACCGTGGGTAGACTCGGTGGCGGTTAAGCGAATATGGCCGGATACGATAGATATTAAAGTGCGTGAAAAAAAACCCTATGTGCGTTGGGGTGAGCACAGCCTGATGACTGAACAGGGTGTGATATTTACCCCGAAAAATATAAACCAGTTTCAGAATTTAACTGTGCTGACCGGTCCTGACCGGCAACAGCTAAAGGTACTGGAAATGATGAAGGGGATTAAAACAACCTTGGCGGACCAGTCTATGGAATTGGCCGAATTTAATGTTAATGACCGTTGGGCATGGAAAATCAGGTTGGCAACGGGCCTGGAAATACTTTTGGGACGCAATGAACAATTAAAAAAATTACAGCGTTTTTTGAAATCGCTGCCAGTGTTAGGACCTGAACAGGTGGAACAAATCGCCATCGTTGATTTGAGATATCCGAACGGGTTCGCGATTTCATGGAAACCCGGTACCGAAGAAATTGACTGGAAAGCAATTGCAAATCCCGAGAACAAACCGATAGTTACACAAAAAGGCAATACAGAGTAAATAAAATGGCGAAAAAAACAGAGCGTAATTTAATAGTCGGGCTGGACATAGGAACGTCGAAAGTCGCGGCTATTGTGGGGGAGCTCAACAGCGACGGCAGTATAGAGATAATAGGCATAGGCACTACGCCGTCGCGTGGCCTTAAAAAAGGTGTGGTCGTTAACCTGGAATCGACGGTGCAATCCATACAACGGGCTGTTGAAGAAGCCGAACTCATGGCGGGCTGCCAAATAAAATCGGTATTTGCAGGTATTGCCGGCAGCCATATCCGAAGCCTTAATTCCCATGGTATTGTCGCCATTAAGGACAAGGAAGTGACCCAGTACGATATAGATCGAGTGATCGATTCCGCCCGTGCCGTCGCTATTCCTGCCGACCAGAAAATCCTGCATATTTTGCCGCAGGAATTTGTGATCGATCTTCAGGACGGCATTAAAGAGCCTATAGGGATGTCGGGTATTCGCCTGGAGGCCAAGGTACACATGGTGACCAGCAGTGTCAGCGCATCGCAGAATATCATCAAATGCATTCGCCGCTGCGGACTGGAGGTTGAAGATATAGTGCTGGAGCAATTGGCGTCCTGTAATTCCGTACTGACGGAAGATGAAAAAGAATTGGGTGTCTGTTTAATCGATATTGGCGGCGGGACTACCGATATTGCCGTTTTCGTCGAAGGAGCGATCAAGCATACGGCGGTTATACCGATAGCAGGCGATCAGGTAACGAATGATATTGCGGTCGCCTTGCGCACGCCAACGATCAATGCCGAAGAGATCAAGCGCAAATACGCCTGTGCCTTAACGCAACTGGCGAGTGCGGAAGGAACCATTGAGGTGCCCAGTATAGGAGACCGGGCGCCGCGCAAGATTTCGGTACAAAATTTGGCAGAGATTATAGAGCCGCGTTATGAAGAACTGATTTTACTGGTTCAATCAGAACTCAGACGCAGCGGCTACGAAGAATTGATCGCTGCCGGCATCGTATTGACCGGTGGCAGTTCAAAGGTGATGGGATTGATCGAACTGGCGGAAGAAATTTTTCATATGCCGGTGCGCATGGGGGGACCGGAAAATGTTACGGGGTTAACGGAAGTAGTGAAAAATCCGGTTCACTCCACAGGTGTCGGTTTGTTAATGTATGGAAAAGAGCACCAGGGTCTGGGCAGAAGTCTTGATTCTGAAAGTGCCGGATGGTTATCTAAAATGAAAAACTGGTTTCAGGGCAATTTCTAGTAAATTAAGCTTAATAGCTTTGTATTGTATATTTAAGGGGCAGCGAAAATGAAGTATGAGTTGGTAGATATGTATAGTGAGACTGCCGTCATCAAGGTTATTGGTGTGGGTGGTGGTGGTGGTAATGCGGTCAATCACATGGTTGGCAGCAATATTGAAGGCGTTGAGTTTATCTGTGCCAATACGGATGCTCAGGCGCTAAGGAAATTGAATATCGATACGATCATTCAATTGGGCGTTGAATTGACCAAGGGTTTGGGCGCCGGTACTAATCCTGAAATCGGCAGACATGCTGCGGAAGAAAACAAAGAACGCATCAAAGAGGTTCTGCAAGGCGCCGACA
>SXIP01000112.1 GCA_005772825.1 Methylococcaceae bacterium
ATTTTCACCACGAAGGCACGAAGAACACGAAGAAAAATATCTATTTAATTCAATATATTGAAAACTTCGTGATCTTCGTGTCTTCGTGGTTATGTCTTTAATCAGACCTAAAAGCGAATACTTTCACAGCCTCTCTAGCTTGGGAATGCGGTCTTGGAAGCTCTAGCTTCCAGAATTCTCGAAGCTAGAGCTTCTCGGATTTGAGTTCCCAAGCGGAACTTGGGAACCAGCGATAATTCAATATTTTAAAACTTCGTGTGCTTCGTGCCTTCGTGGTGAAAATGCTTTTAGCCTTATTTTGGATAATACTTTTATTAACGTTGCTTACGTTTACGCCAGATAAAAAATCCTGTGCCTATCAATGTTACAGGTAAAGCCAGCAGGAAGCCGAAACCCATAACAGCAACAGCCGTTTGCGTTAATTGCAGCTTGTTGTCGGTGGCGGTCCTGGCGGGAATTTCGATAAAGCGGTCATCATGAACCAGCCAGTTGACCATTCTCAGCCCCATGTCCAGATTACCGACATTACCGATATAGGTATTGGACAGGAAATCGCCGTCACCGACAACGATAATACGCTGCTCGGTTTCTCCCCTATTGCTGGTCAACGCGACGGCAAAAGCAAGCGGTCCCTGTTTTTCGTTGGCGGTCGCATCAAAATGGATGTCACCGCTTAAGACGCCGGTTTCCGTCCATGACTGCTTACCGCTACTGAACAACACCTCGGCCCGATATTCCGGAACCTTGTCAACTTCAAGCGCGCTGACGGTCGGATAAAGCGTGATGGTTTGAAAACCCTGGGTAACCGGATGATGGAGATATTCACTGGCGAGTATGAAGCTCGGGTCATTAATGCCGTAAAGTTTGGAACTGCTGTCAACAATCGTTCCCTGAAGCTGACGTATACCTAACGGTTGCTCCAAAGCCGACAGCCACTGATTATCCGGATCGGTCAGCAACAACAAATTACCGCCCTGCTTGATATAGTTGTCGATAATGGCAATTTCGCCAGGCAGTAACGGCACGGCGGGAGCGCTCACAACCAGTAATGCCGCGTTATCGGGAATGACCGGCAGCGTTGCCAAGTTGACTGTCTGGGATTTGATATTGCGGCGGGCCAGTTCCTTGCTGAATTCACCCAAATCAAAATTGGCGACGCCGTCCGGCGAGCGCTCGCCATGACCGGCCAGAAAGGTGATTAAACGCCCTTTGACATTAGCCAATTGAATCAGAGCATTGGTCAGCGCCGATTCGTCGATAAATTTCAGTTTTTCGGTACGCCCGTGGTAGTCGACAATAACCAGGCCTTCCTTGCCGATATTCAATTCGCGTACTTTTTCCGGCTGCGATTCAGGGTCCACAAAAGCCAGACTGAGGTCGGGCTTATACAAGCGGTAGCGGTCAATCAGTTGAGTAATCTGGGCCCTGATCGGCAGGCCTTTTTTAATGTAAGCGGTGATTTGTACTTTTTCGGGCAGCGTCGCCAGCACTTTTTGCGATGCCGACGACAAGGTATTCGCTGCATTGCCGGTTATATCGGTTTGCACGGTGTACTGCTTGCTTAACCAGGCCAGACCAACCAGCACAGCCAGTAAAACCAGCGTGACGAGCCGGTTTTTCAGGCGGCGCTGCCGGTGTTTGTTTGGGGATATTTTCATTTTTGCAGGCGGTCGCTATCAAGGCTCAGGATGCTAAGCAGGATAAACCCGACGATAAACAGAACAAAATAGCTGATATCGGACGAGTTGATCAGGCCGCTCTGTATATTCTGGAAATGTTTCAGGATCGACAGGTATTCAAACAATTTGTTGCTCTGGTCTTGCATGCTCGTTGTCCAGTCCAATATCCACAGCAGCAATAAAAGCCCGAAAGTCCCCATCGCCGCCACCGTCGGATGCCCCGCTATCGTCGACATATACAGCCCCGCCGCTGTGAATGCGCTGACCAGCAACACCAGGGCCAGGACATTGGCAAACAATTTGCCGAAATCAAGCGTACCGCCGGACAACAGCGACAGAGGCATCAGGGTAATCAGGCTGACGATGATCAACAGCAAGCCGAGACTCCCCAAATACTTGCCGACAATAATGTCGACATTGGAAACCGGCGCGGAAAGCAGCAAAGCCAGCGTAAAATTCCTGCGCTCTTCACAGACCAGACGCATCGTTAATAATGGCGTGACCAGCAATAAAATAATACCGGCATTGCCGAACAGAGGAATCACAATAATATCCGTCAGGCCCGGTGCGTTTTCAATGCCGGCTAATTGAGGTTGCAGCATCGTGAATGTTTCCACCTGCGATAAAAACACAAAAGCCAGGATAAATTGCAGGATAGCCAGCACGGTCCAGGCCAACGGTGATAAAAACTGGGTACGGAACTCACGCCAGGCAATCGCACTTATCATGTTCATCACTCGCTGCCCTTCGTTAAGGTGATAAAAATATCTTCCATCGATCTAAGTACCGGCGTCAGTTCCTCAAGCCCCCAACCGGCGGAGATAATGGTCTCGATAATTTGTTCGACAGCACCGCCGCTCACACTATGGTGGATGACAATCCTGTTTTCGCCTATTGTCTCGATAGCGCTGACGCCGGGAATGGCGGCCAAAATAGCGGTATCCGCTTGCATCCGCGTGGTCACTTGCAGCGTACCGGTGTTCATTTGCGCGTTAAGGCTTGCGACACTTTCGTTTAATATCAATTGCCCCTGATGGATTATCTGCACATGCGAGCAGGATTCCTGGACCTCGCCAAGGATGTGCGTGGACAGGATAACGCCGTGGTCGCGACCCAGTTTGCGTATCAACGCACGAATTTCCCGGATTTGTATCGGGTCGAGACCCACCGTCGGTTCGTCGAGAATAATGACTTCGGGATTATGCAGGATAGCCTGGGCAATACCGATGCGTTGTTGAAAGCCCTTGGACAGATTGGCGATCAGGCGATTGGAGACATCGCATAATCCGCAACGTTCTTTCGCCGTGTTAATGGCATCGGCTATCGATACTTTGTTGATACCGTGCAAGCGGGCGCAATAATGCAGGAACTCCTGTACCGTTAATTCCTTGTAAAGAGGCGGCGTATCCGGCAAATAACCCAGATAGCGTTTGGCCGATTTGGGCTGGTCCAGCAAGTCAAAACCGTTGATGGTGATTCGCCCTTCGCTGGGCG
This sequence comes from Methylococcaceae bacterium, assembly GCA_005772825.1. Taxonomy (GTDB): domain Bacteria; phylum Pseudomonadota; class Gammaproteobacteria; order Methylococcales; family Methylomonadaceae; genus SXIP01. The sequence goes on from SXIP01000112.1 coordinate 3,174, forward strand.
CCAGATTGCCGCACAGCATCTGCATGGTCGTAGTTTTACCGGCGCCGTTAGGCCCCAGAAAACCCAGCACCTCGCCTTTAGTCAAGGTAAAGCTGACATCATTGACCGCGCAGTGCTTTCCGTAATAACGATAAAGATGTTCAGCTTCTATGAGTGCTGCCATGTCCGTCCGCCGCTACTCTATTTTAATAAAGGCTGTTTTAATAAAGCCTGTAATTCGGTTTGAATCTTCTTGCGGTAAAACAAAAACTTCCAACGCGTGCCGCCGCATTGTTTCCACAGAATCGCCGAACGGATACCGGCCAGAAGACAGGCGCGTATTTTATTGGCGATGTCGGGATTGGATAAATGCATTGGATCGCCATTGACCATGATTCTCGGCTGGAACGTGCTGATGGTGCTGTGATAAATATCGCCCAGATTAGCCATGACATTCTCATGCAGCAGGCCGAAATGTTCACTCTGGGACTGGGCTTTTTCTATACCGGCTTGTATGGTTTTCAGCATATCCTTTCGACCGGACAATTGCTGTTCGAGAAAAACCAGCGAGGCGGAATAGCGCGCCTGATCGGGATTGGTGATTTTATAGCCGGTCATTTGCTCACTCAGCTGCACAAGACCCAGTTTTAAACCGTCCAGGCTGCCGCCGTAAACATCAACAACACTGTCGGAATCGATTTTTAAAACACTGCCGATACTGGTTTCCATGGCGACCGTATCGGCAGTACCGGTAGTGGCCAATTGTTGCACCAGCGCCGCTGCCTGAGCAATACCGGCAAGTGCAATGGTTTGGTTGGTAATCGTATTTAGTTGCATAAGAGTTGACTACAGCAGGTGATTTGAGAGTTTATCGTAACAAGAATGAACGCTTTTGTTCAATGGCCGGTAAGCCTTAGCGGCGCCAGGAATCAGGGTATACAGGCCTTGAAATCAGGGTGCGCTCATACATCAAAATAGTTGATGGCTCCGATTAAAGGCGTACGTGGATTTAAAGATATTTTAACTGGGACTTGGGACAGTAAGTCGAAAAAACGGCCCTTGGCTTTGAATGCCTGCATAAATTGGCCGCTCTGCATCGCGGGAAGGATTTTTTGAGCGATGCCGCCGCCGATATAAACGCCGCCGATAGCCATTGATTTTAAGGCCAGATTACCGGCTTCCGCGCCATAAAGCTCTACAAACAACCTGACGGCTTCGCTGCACAAACGATTCTCCCCGGCTATGCCCAACCGGGAAATGACCGCATTTCTGTCAATGCTGTTATCGGGCTCGGGCACATGAGGAGACGGCAGGGCATAACCCTGATCGCAGAGGAAATCATACAGATGGCTGAAACCGATACCCGACAGGATGCGTTCATAACTGACATGATCCGGGTAAATTTTTCTCATATAAGTCAACAGCAGATCCTGTTGGGCATTTTGAGCGGCCAAATCACTATGCCCCCCTTCAGTAGCGATGGGATGATGTTTATTGCCGTCCCAATACAGGATCGCTTCACCCAAACCGGTACCCGCCGCAATAACGGCAATGTTGCCGGTCCGATTTTCCGCACCGGGATTTAAATCGACCAGATCGGTTTCAGGCAAGTACAACATGCCCAGAGCCATGGCTTCCAGGTCATTGAGGAGTCTTACCCTATCGGTGCCCAATTTTATTTTCAGTTCCGCTGCATCCAGAAACCACGGCAGATTGGTAGTCCGGCAACACTGATCCACAACCGGACCGGCAACGCCGAAACACGCCGATGTAACAATCGCGTCACCCGGTAAGAACACCGCCAGAATATCGTCAAATTCGGCAAAATCCCGACTCGCGTAGGTCTGTTCCTGTATACAAGTCAGTGAGCCGTCAGTATCCCTGCCCAGTAAGGATAACACCGTTTTTGTTCCGCCTATATCGCCAGCCAGTATCATTTTCGCCCCCTGAGTCACTAAAGTTTATTGTTCATTCACTATATGTATTAACGCATCAAGGATGCTTTACTAATGATACATTATCTTCGTGATTTTCCTTATTTTTCGGATCCGGCAAATTCCTGGTCCCGAAACTCGGCGCTTCTGCCGGATGCAATTAGGCATTCACGACTGTGTTTTTCATATTGCCGGGATTAATTCGAGTTGTGATGATTTTCACGCGATGTGCGATACTATTGAATAACCCGCTTTTACCACGATGTGAGCTCACCGTCAGGCTGTACACTCTGCCAAAAATGCAAACAGCGTAGTACATCTTGAAACATGACATTTCGAAATACGAATAGATTATGACCGAATCCATTAAGCGCCTTGCCTTTTCTTTGTTGCTGATTTTCATCGCTGCCGCGATACTGCTTTGGTCCGACCGGCATAATCGTCATCGTGATACGCTGACGCAAGCGGCTGCGGCAATTCCCATTGCGATTTTGCAGCATAGTTCCAATCCAATGATGGATGAAATCCGTTCCGGGGTATTGGATGGACTGCATGGCAAAGGTTACAACGACGGTCAAAATTTAGGCATCACGATCTATAACGCGGAAGGTGATTTACCCACCGGTAATTTGATGTCGCAAAAAATCACCAGCGGCGACTACCGGCTGGCGGTGTCCATTTCCACAGTAATGTTGCAGGCCCTGGCCAATGCCAATCGTAGCGCTCATATCAGCCATGTGTTCGGCGCGGTTACTTCACCGGTAGCGGCAGGCGTCGGCATTAAGGCTCTGGATAGCCTGGACAAGCCGCCTTACTTAACCGGCATAGGTACACCGCAACCGGTCGCGGAGATTTTTCGCCTGGCCAAACAGATAAACCCCGCCCTAAAAACGGTCGGAGTGGTCTGGAATCCTGCCGAAGTCAATTCTGAATACTGCACCAAACAGGCGCGGGCCGTTTCGCAGGAACTGGGCTTAACCTTGGTGGAAGCGCCGGTGGAACAGGCCAAGGATGTGCGTGAAGCCGCCGAATCGCTGGTGGCGCGTGGAGCGGAGGCATTCTGGACAGGCGGCGATGCCACCGTCAACGCCACAATAGACAGTTTGATGGAAGTGGCCGCTACCGCCCGTATCCCGGTATTCTCGAACATTGCAGGACATGCCAGACATGGCGGCCTATTCGATTTGGGCGCCGATTATCATGAAGTCGGCGAACAGATAGGACGCATAGCCGCGGATATTCTCGCCGGCGCCAATCCGGCCACGTTACCGGTCAAGGACTACGTTCCCAAACGTATCCTGCTGAACGAAAAAACCCGTGGCGCACTGCGCGCGACCTGGACCTTTCCCAAAGCTTTGTACGCTCAGGCCAACGGCATTATTGATGCGCACGGGGTTGAAAAAACGATCAACGACTCCACTAGCGCGACGCCTTTGGCGACGGCTGTTCCTATCGCGCTACAACCCGGACGGACTTATAAAGTCGGTGTCGCCTATTTCGCACCGGAACCGGGCATCGATTCAGTCATGGCCGGTTTGCGGGAAGGCTTGAAAGCATTGGGATTGGCAGAAGGACGCAACCTGTCGTTCCAGACCATGCATGCGCAGGCGGAAATCGCGCAGATTCCGACCATCGGACAAGTCCTCGACAACAGCGATGCGGACGCCATCCTGACCCTGACCACGCCGGTATTGCAAGGCGTCGGCATGATGGCGAAAAACAAACCGGTGGTGTTTACCTATGTCACCGATCCTTTGGCAGCCGGTGCGGGTAAAAGCTTCACCGAGCATTTGCCCAATCTCACCGGCATCGGCTCCTTCCCGCCAGTCGAAGACATGATTACCTTGACCCGCAAAGTCTTGCCCGGCATTCATTCGCTCGGCACCTTGTATAATCCCAGCGAGGCCAATTCAGTCAAGGTCGCCGATGTATTGCGCGATATTTGCCGCAAGGCCGGCATCAAACTGGAAGAAGTGCCGATCAATACCACCGCCGATGCCGTGCAGGCGGCGCAGGCAGTCGTGGCGCGCAAAGTCGGCGCGATTGTCTCGGTGGGCGATAACACGATGTACCAGGCGCTGGACGCCATCGCCAAAGTCGCCAAGGATGCGGGCATTCCGCTGATCCTGGATCAACCGGATTTTATCGCGCATGATGCCTTGATGGTGGTCGGTGTCGATTATAAGGAAAGCGGACGAGCCGCCGCCGAACCCTTGGTGCAATTACTGACAGGAAGCAAACCCGCGACCATTCCTTTCCGCAATGTCAGTCAGAAATCGATTTTACTCAATGAGGCCAGTGCCAAGCGCCTGAATATCGTGTTTCCCGACGAAGTCCGCGCGCTGGCGACACCTGCACCCGGTACTACTGACTCAAGCAGTGTGACAAAGCCATCTCCACAGACAGCGGCAGTTCAACCGCCAGCCAAACCCTTGGATCATACCTGGAAAATCAGGCGCATTATGTATGTAGAATCGCCGCCGGCGGAAGATGCGATGCGTGGTATTGAAGACGGTTTCAAGGCCGCCGGATTGCAGGCGGGACGCGACTTCGAACTGAGCGACGCCTCGGCACAAGGCGATATGACCATCCTGTCCGGTCTTGCCGATGCGGCCAACAGCGACGGCACCGAACTGTTGATGCCGCTATCCACACCGACCCTGCAAACGGTACTACACAAAGTCAAAAAAATACCCATCGTCTTCACTTTCGTTGCCGATCCCTTCATCACCGGCGCCGGCACAGACGATAACCACCATTTGCCGAATGTCACCGGCGTCTATACGCTGGCGCCTTTTAAAGAAATGGTGTTATTGTTAAAACAATACTTTCCCGCGATACATAGCGTCGGCACATTGTTTACGCCCGGTGAGGACAATTCGGTCCACAACCTGGAAGTGTTTGAAAAAGCGGCGATTGAAAACGGCCTTACCGTGTCGAAACTGCCGGTCAACTCCGCTAGCGAACTACCGAACGCCGCGTTGGCGATGGTCAGCCAGCCCATAGACGCCTGGGTACAAACGCTCGACAACCAGATTGTCTCCGGTTTTACCGCTATCGCCCAAGCCGCTTTACGCGCGAAGAAACCCTTGTTTACCTTTACCGAATCGGGCGTCGAACAGGGCGCGGCTGTCGCTTATTCGATGGACTATTACCAGTCCGGTTTCGATGCCGCACTGAAAGCAGCCGAAGTCATGCGCGGCAAACCGCCAGGAGAAATACCGTTTTCCAAAACCTCGAAAATCAGCCTGGTCATCAGCGAAGAAAACGCCAGGGCTTTGCAATTGCCACTGCCTGCCGAGCTGGTCAGCAAAGCCGATAAACGCCTGACTCATCATCAATAATTCCTAAAGAGGACGCAGATGGAAATTATTACCCAACTTGACGGCGATGAAATGCGCATAGCATTAAACGGACGGCTCGATGCCGCCTGGAGCAATTCGGTCAACAAGACCTTGCAGGACACCGTTCATGGCGGTGCCCACCGTATTGCGCTGGATTTGTCGCAAGTCACTTATCTCAGTTCCGCCGGAATACGCGTGCTGGTGTTGCTGACCAAAAATCTCAAAACAATAGGCGGCACTTTACGCCTTATCGACCCGTCCCCGACTGTCAGCGAGGTATTGAAGCTGGTCGGCTTTCAGCAATTGCTCGATACCGCCGCCGCGCCTGCTGTTGCTCCGGCTGTTGCGGCAAAACCCGCGCCCAAACCGGCTATCCCGGAATTTCGCACCATCAAGCTGGCCGCCAATGATTTCGATGTCTACACATTGAACGCAGACGCGGTTCAGCAAGGCATGGTAATAGGCGATGGTAAACAGGGTTTTAGACATCCCGTGGTTCTGCCGATTCCTGAGGATACCTGGGTCATCGGCCACGGCTTGCTGGGCGGCGGCAATAACAACCCGGAAAGCGCCGGGGAATTGCTCGCCGTGGCCGGGCTTGCCATCACCTTGCCCGGCGATGATCCTGCGCATCCCGACTGGATGCAGCAGGAAGGAGCTCTGGTTCCCGAAGTCAGCCTGTTGCACGGTCTTAGAACATCGGGAAAATTCCGTTATCTGCTGCGCTTTGGGGAAATTCCGGAAACCCCGCCGTTACGCTTGAGCGAATTGGCGCAAGCCGCGCTGGAACTGTGCGCGAGCGATACCGTGTCATGGGTGCTCGTAGCCGAAACGGCGCATCTGATCGGCGCCGCATTACAGGTATCGCCCTCACAAGGAAACGACGATCTTTTCGCCTTCCCGTCGATTCGCGACCGGCTGCTGTTTACAGTCGAACCGGCTTATGCCGAGGAAACCTGCTTGATCGTCGGCGTGATTACGCGCAAGCCCACATTACCGCTGGCATTACAGGTGCGACCCAACGCGGAAGACAGCGACCTGGCTATGCACGTTCACGCCTGCATCGTGCCTTTCAATCCGGTGCGTAAAGGCTACATCGATTTGCCGGAAAGCCTGGATAGACTGATGGAAGCCCAGACCATACGCGGCGTACTGCATTTGCTCAACGACGATCGCGAAGGCGTGGGCGCAGGCGAAAGTTTTCTGCGCCGGGGTGCATGTTGGTGCGCTCCGGCTATCTTCAAGGGCGAGGCTTCAGCATGACATTATTGATAGGCGCATTAACTCTGGGTATTATCCTGGCGCTGCTGGCGCTGGGTGTTTATATCTCTTACCGAATATTCGACATCGCCGACATTACCGTCGACGGCTCGCTGACTTTCGGCGCCGCTGTCGCCAGTGTCTTATTGGTCAAACACGGCGTACATCCGCTCTGGGCAACCGGGGCCGGATTTATCGCCGGGGCGCTGGCCGGTTCCGTGAGCGGCATTTTGCAAACCCGCTTTCACATCAATGCATTGCTGGCCGGCATTCTGGTCATGACCGCGCTGTATTCGGTCAATTTGCACGTTATGGGACGCAGTAATATCCCCTTTCTGGGTGCGATTACCTTGTCTACCTACTGCGAACAGCTGGGCAGTAAGTTGTTCGGCGGCCCCGATACTGATTTATGGGGCTGGACGGTCTCCAGCGCGGACCTGACCATGCTGATGTTGATGTTTGCGCTGGTGAGCTTTATCGCATTGACATTATGGGCATTCCTGCGCACAGACATCGGCACCGCAATGCGCGCTTCCGGCGACAATCCTCAAATGGTCAGGGCTTTGGGCGGCAACGTCGAAAACTACCGTATTTTCGGCCTTGCGGTATCGAACGGGTTGGTCGGTTTGGCCGGGGCATTATGGGCGCAATACCAGAACTTCGCCGATGTGCAGATGGGTATCGGCATGGTGGTTTGGGGACTCGCGAGCGTCATCATCGGAGAGGCGCTGACCGGCGCATCCAGCGTCGGTATCGCCATCGTCGGCACTATTATCGGTTCCATTCTGTTCCGGCAATTAGTCGCCATTGCCTTATCGTTCGGCCTCAATCCCAACGACCTGAAACTGATCACCGCCGCTTTCGTGTTCGCAGCCCTGGTACTGCCCGACATGATGAGCAAGTTCACCGTACGCAAACACGAGGGGGCCGCATGACCGTCCATGCCCAGCAATCGCTGTCATCATCCAATCGCCCGCTGGTGCGTTTGACCAATGTGTATAAAACCTTTCATGCGGGAACCGTCAACGAAGTACGACCGATGCGCGGCATCAACCTGGACATTGCCGAAGGCTCGTTTGTCATCGTGTTGGGCGGCAACGGTTCAGGAAAATCCACCTTACTCAATGCGATGGCCGGCAGTTTCCCTATCGATGCCGGGCGCATAGAACTGGACGGCCAGGATGTCAGCACCTGGCCCGAACACCGCCGCGCGGCATTAATAGGCCGGGTCTTCCAAAACCCGTTTTCAGGCACAGCGCCGAATATGTCGATTCTCGACAATTTCTCACTGGCCGCTAAACGCGGCAAATTCCGCGGCTTGAACTGGGCGCACTCGCGTCATTTGCAGGATGAATTGCGCGATCGCGTCCGGGAACTTAAAATGGGCCTGGAAGACCGGCTGGATAGCGCGATAGGCTCGCTTTCCGGTGGACAGCGGCAGGCGCTGACCTTGTTAATGGCGACCTGGCTTAAACCTAAGTTGTTATTACTGGACGAACATACCGCAGCTCTTGACCCGAAAAGCGCCGATCAGGTGATTGCATTGACCGACCGGATTATCGCCCGCGAACGTCTCACAACCTTGATGGTGACGCATTCCATGCAACAGGCGATTAACCTCGGCGACCGCATTGTCATGATGCACAGCGGCAACGTCTTGCACGACTTCAGCGACACTCAAAAGCAGCGCCTGCGCGTGGATGACCTGCTGGCGAAATTTGAAAACGTGCGGCGCCGGGAGCTGCTCGATGAAAGCGCTGCGGAATTGTTGCGGGCGCGTTATATTTAATACAGCATTTATATGTCCACGAAAGACACGAAAATCACGAAAACCGTCTTTAATCGTTCCCACGCTCCGGCGTGGGAACGCAGGTGTCAACGCTCCAGCGTTAAGTAACATTAAGATAACAAGTACTTATCTCATTTTATGTTTCGCGACGCTGGAGCGTCTATCACTGCATTCCCACGCCGGAGCGTGGGAACGATAAATTACATTAAAAACTTCGTGTCTTCGTGGTTAATTAATCCAATCATCAACCTTATACAACCCATTAGGCACACACAAACATGAGCAAAAAAATTCTGATTACCGACGACGAACCTCATATCAGGATGTTGTTGGAACAAACCCTGGAAGAATTGGAAGATTATGATGTCGAGTTCTTCCTTGCCGAAAACGGCGAGAAAGCGCTGGAAATCATTGAAGAGGAGCATCCCGGTCTGGTATTGCTGGATGTCATGATGCCGAAAATGAACGGTTTTGATGTCTGCCGGACGGTCAAGCAGGAATGGGGCATGGATGACGTGTACATTACGCTGCTGACCGCCAAAGGCCAAGAATACGACAAAGAGAAAGGCAAGGAAGTCGGCGCCGACCTGTACATCACCAAACCCTTCAATCCCGATGAAATCATGGCCCTTGCCGTTAAAGTACTGGGCATCGAACTGGACGATTAAGCAATCGGATTGAACCAAACCCACGCCGATGCGCATATCCAAAAACACCCGACCATCCCCTGCCCCGTTAAAACGGTGAAAGGGGACCCACTCAAACACCATGTATAAACTCAGTTTCTACGTTCCGAAGTCGCATCTTGAGCCGGTCAAAAACGCCTTGTTTGCAAAAGGCGCAGGCCATTACAACGCCTACGATCAATGCTGCTGGCAAGTACCCGGCGAAGGTCAATTCAGGCCGTTGGCGAACAGCCAACCGTTTTGCGGCGTGATCGGACGCTTGGAACAAATGGTCGAATACAAGGTGGAAATGATTTGCAGCGATGCGCTTATAAAAACCGTTGTAGAAACGCTGCTCAACGTCCATCCCTATCAGGAACCCGCTTATGACATATACAAAATCATGACGCTTGAAGATTTGTAAAGGTCGCAGGAAAAAAAACAGCAGTCCCCACTTTTCACTGATCCCGCAAACCCTCATCGACATTATCCGTTTGCCGATCGATAAACCATCACTTCGTCAATTGTTATACTTACAGGAAACCTATGCCCCCATCACGCATTAAACCTCTAAACAAACCGTTGTTAAACGCCCTGCTTGTTATCATGCAAGCGTCCGGTCTCGCCTATTCGGCTGTAGCTGACGCTAGCGGCGAAACCATTTCTCTCGGCAGCAAGGCCGGTGACCAGAGTAGTTATGCAAGCACGACCTGGTCCTCCATTTCAGCGGACGGGCGCTATACCACGTTGACCGCGAATGTCGGCTTTTTCCAGCATATTTTCCTGTATGACCGGTTTAGCGGCATCACCAAAGATATAACCGCGCAGGGTGATAACATCTCGCTGGCCTCTGAAATATCCGCCAACGGCCGTTTTGTCGCCTTTCGTTCGGCATCCACCAACCTGGTGAGCGGAGACGCCAACGGATTGGTGGCCGATATATTCGTCCAGGATTTGCAAAGCGGCAAAAACGAGCTGGTCAGTAAAGCTTCCGACGGCAGTGCGGCAAATGACCTGAGTTATTTCAGCGCCATCTCCGGCGACGGTCAGTGGGTCGTATTTTCTTCGGCGGCCAGCAACCTGGTCGCCAAGGATGGCAATAATGCCGCTGATGTGTTTTTACGTAACCGCAGCACCGGCAAGACAACCCGCGTCGATGTTTCATCAAGCGGTGCAGAAGCTGACTGGGGCATCGGCAGCAACGGTATTGTCGATATATCAGCCGACGGGCGTTATGTCGTTTTCAGTTCGTCATCAAGCAATCTGGTTGCAGGCGACGACCATACTGAAGACGTTTATTTACGCGACGTCAAAATCGGCACGACGATCCGGGTCAGTAAACCGGTACGCAGCAGCGGATTTGACGGCGGCAGCAATACGCCATCCATTTCCGGTGACGGTCGTTTCATCGCCTTCAGTTCAGGCTCCAGTAAACTGGTGGCGGGTGATACCGACGATGTTAATGCAGATATTTTCGTTTATGACCGGATTGCCAAATCCACGGTAAAAATCACCAAAAACGCCACCGGAAGCTCGATACTTCCGACCATCTCGGCTGACGGGCGTTTTGTCGGCTTTATGTCGCAAGCCGCTAACCTGGTTGCAAACGACACCAATGCGGTATGGGATACCTTCATCCATGACCGTAATACAGGAAAAAAAATTCGTGTGAACACCACGCCGCAAAAACTGCAAAGCACCGGCGATTCGTTTCCCTTCCAGGCCAGACCGTCGATTTCCGCTGACGGGCGTTTTATCGGCTTTGAAAGCGGGGCCAAAGATTTAACGGCGGATGATAGCGACAATGCCATGACCGATGTGTTTTTGCGCGATACCTTGTTAAACAATCAAAAAACCGCCAATATCAACCTGGCATTAAACGCGCCGAACAGCGTTGTAAAAGGTCAGCAATATACCTACACATTTACCGTCGTCAACCAGGGACCCGCAACCGCCAGTCAAACGAATGTCATTATTAATCTGCCCGCTACGTTAACAATAAACGCTGTGTCGGCTTCACAAGGCAGTTGCGTGAAGGGTCCGGTGACTGTCTGTAGACTCGGTGCAATCACCGGCGGCAGCAATCAACAGATACAAGTCAAAGTAACCGCCCCGCAGTTAAAAGGCAGCGTTAGCGTTTCCGCGACAGCGCAATCTGTCGAAAAAGACGGCGCTTATGCCGACAACGCCAAGTCAAAATCTATAACTGTGAATTAGCCGCAAGGCATAAAGGCTTATTGCGCGCTACGTGCAGCCGTATAGCCAAACGGGTTGTCCGGCGTCAAAACCGGATAACCCACACAGCCGAATGCTCAAAATCGGTGCAAGCTCAGCATAACCACACAAAATAACAGCTTTTATTTCATAAAAAATAGCCATGTCTCAGCCACTTTGGCTGATTGCTATTTCCAGAAATGGACACAGAAAATAATAAAATCAAAGTAAGTAACTGATATTTAAATTAATTATCTACAATAGAGCGCATTGAAATCAGTGTAAAAAAACCATCGACCGCTTACGGCACATAGATTGCTTATAGAATAAAAACACAATTCCAAATGCTACATCGTCGGTGCACAGACGACCCCTACATTATCGCTGCTTAACGTTTGATACTATTTAAATATTAACCATCATCCTACTATGAATACGCTGAATGTATTATTGATTGAAAACAATCTTCATAATACGTTACTGGAAAACTGTCTTAAGGACAGCGGTTTCAAAATTTTAAAAACCCAATACAGCGCGATGTTTTTAGCGCTGATTAAGGAAGTGACGCCGGATGTCATTATTTTCAATCTGGACACGCCTTCAGAAAAAATACTGGCCGACCTGCACAGCCTCAATCACCAATCGGCTGTGCCCGTCATCATGTTTGCCAGCGACGGTAATATCGACACCATTAACCAGGCCATCAAAGCCGAGGTCAGCGCCTTTATAGTCGACGGTCTCGAAAACAAGCGCATTAACAGCATCATCCATGTGGCTATCGCCCGATTCAAGCAACTCCAATCATTGAAGAACGCGCTGGAAGAAACCCGCACGCAGCTTGAAGATCGGAAGCAAATAGACCGCGCCAAAGCCATTCTGATCAAAACCCAAAACTTCACCGAAAACGAGGCTTATCACACGCTTAGAAAATTGGCGATGGATAGAAATATTACCCTGGGCGAAATGGCGAAAAACGTTATCGCTATGGCAGATTTGCTTAAATAATAAAAACTTGTCATTTAAAAACCAGAAAGATATGAAAACGTTTATCAAGGTCACCGAAATATGGATTCCTGACAGGGAACGCACCAAACTGGAATTCGGCTCCGGTTTATATGGCCCGTTGACGGATTTTAAAGCGGCCAGCGAGCAGCAGCATTTTGCTTATGACGAAGGTTTGCCGGGGAAAGCCTGGGCGACCGGTCATCCCATCGTGCTGACAAAATTTGAGCATTCCTATTTTAAAAGAACAGCCGCCGCTAAAAATGCCGGTTTAACCTGCGGCATCGCCATACCGATTTGTTCGGGGGATTTTTTACTCGCTGTCGTGGTGTTTTTATGCGGCGATGATGAAGAACACGCGGGCGCCATTGAAGTGTGGTGCAATAACCCCGAATCGGAAAATACGCTGCAAGTAATGGACGGCTATTACGGCACCCTGCAGCATTTTGAAAGCCTGTCCCGGCAATACCACATCCCTAAAGGCCAGGGCATACCGGGTATCGCATGGGCCACCGGAATGCCGGTATTAATTGAAGACATCGGCAAGGTGCCTGATCTTACCCGCTCTTCGGAGGCGCAGCAGGCAGGCATTACCACCGGGCTTGGCATTCCGGTTTCCAACAGTAACGAACAAAGCTATGTGATGACGTTCCTGTCGGCAAAATCGACGCCTATTGCCAAACGCATCCAGATATGGATTCCGGACAAAGACGGCAAGCAACTGATTTGTCAGCAAAGTTATAGCAAAAACAGCAACGAGCTGGCGAAAATATTCGAAACCATTACTGTCAATAAAGGTGCAGGCGCATTGGGCCGCGTCTGGTTAACCGGCTTACCTGTCATCACCGGCAATCAGGAGTCCGATTACAACCCTGAACTGGATAACTTGAGCAGCATGCTAGCCATCCCTGTTATTGAGCAAGGCCGATTAAAAGCGATTGTTACTTTTTTGTTTTAAGCGAAAGCCGCTTAGGTAATTCGCACTACATTCACACGCAGAGCATCACTGCCATCAAGTTAAAAAAGCACTAATATTCAAAAAAATATCAGCACTCGTTCCCAAGCTCCGGCTCTCATCGTTATACACAAGTCTTGTCATCCTTGATTGTTCAGCTTGTGTCGACAAAGGCCCTCTTTTTTCGTCGCAACCAGATGCACCAGTGCCGAGCAATACCGCCAGAACAACGGCCCCTTTGC
>SXIP01000113.1 GCA_005772825.1 Methylococcaceae bacterium
GAATATCCAGGGGGATTTGTAGTAACATGGTTCTCTTGGGGTTTGGTTCCTGACGGCAGGTGGGGGTGATACGCTCATTGGCATACAAATATCATAATACTACATATAGAGGCTACCCCACGAAATCGGGAAGAGCCAAAATATATCAGCGGCTAACTTCAACATTCAATCTCACCCCCAATGCCTTGCACACTTTGGCAATGGTATCAAAACGCAGTTTTGCATTGGGGCGCAGGGCTTTGTAGAGAGCTTCACGACTCATGCCTGCGGCGCGGGAAATTTCTGTCATGCCGCGTGCTTTGGCGATGCAGCCAAGGGCTTGCGCTAAGGCGGCGGGGTCGTCTTCTTCTAAAACAATGGTCAGGTATTCGGCAATGGCTTGTTCGCTGTCGAGATGCTCGGTGATGTCGAATTCGGGTAAGTCTGCGATGCGTATTTTTGCGGTCATGGTTTATTCTCAAGGGTTGCCGCCAGTTTTATGGCTTTGGCTATATCGACGGCTTAGCTGGATTTGTAGCCACCGCCCAGCATCACAATCAAGACGTCGCCGCGTTGGACATAGTACATACGCCAACCTGAGCCGAAGTGTTCGCGCATTTCACTGACACCTTCACCGACCGGGCTTACATCACCAAGATTGCCGTTTTGTGCTTTTTGCAATCGCCGGGCAAGACGGCGGCGTGTCAGGCCATCTTTTAAGCCGAACAGTCATTCGCTAAATTCCGGGAGTTGTTTGATTGTGTACATGCGGCTAACTGTAATCGTTCGGCTACTGAGTGTCAATTTGAGCGGCGGTTTTGCCGCTAAATTTACCGTTTTTTCGCGGCAGTCGCCGTTATGACAATATCGGCATGGCGCACGGCTTCGATACTGCTGCGGCAAGGCATCAGGTTAAATTTTTGCCCGAACAGATTGCGCGAGAATTTGGCCATAGCCGCCGGATCGCTATCAAAAAAAAGCGGACGCTTTCCAGTTGAAAAAAACCGGAGAACGCCATGACCTGGAATTCCGCTTGCGCCCCGGTACCGATAATGGCTAATGAGCTTGCATCGGCATGGGCCAGGTATTTTGCCGACAGAACGCCCTTTGCCGCGGTTCCTTGAGCGGGACGGGGTTTCGTAACCCTCGTCTTAGCGTTTCGAAGCGCCTACAATCAACTGTATGGGCTCGTTCCTGCATAGCAAGGGTATGTCAAGCGTGGTAGACTGGTTATTGAAACAACAACGGGGGTAAATACCCATGACCACGATAACTTTTGACACCCTTGAATTGGTAGACCGGTTAAAAACTGCCGGAATCCCACAGGCGCAAGCCGAGGCGGTTGTGCGCGTAATTGCCCAAGCTCAAGACGGGCTTGTGACAAAACATGACTTAACCGAAGCCAAAAATGAAATTAAAGCAGAAATGAATGTGCGTTTTGAACGTATTGATGGCGAATTAAAGTTAAATAGATGGATGCTTGGCGTGCTATTAGCAGGCATTATCTCGTTAGTATTGAAAGCGTTTTTTTAAACGAAGAAAGAGGTAAAGCGGGACGGATTCCACGCGGAACGGGATTTGCCATTCCATTCCAAACGTTTTACCGCTGCCGCTATCTTAGAACCCATCCGAGAACCCCTGCGGACGGAGCAACATGCTCCCGTCCGGCTTTTGAAAAATTTCAGGTCGTAGCCCGCATGAAGCCTTGCGGAATGCGGGATCATCGGAGCGCCGAACTTCCCGGATTCCGCAAGCTCCATCCGGGCTACTCCCTAATCACTACAATCACTACTCGTTGCTATTTGACAACGCCAGCCGTATTGCCAATCTGTTTTGACCGCTCCAGACCGAACTGCATAAAAAACTGGCCTGATCCGGGCGGTGAGTCCGGCTCGTAGTATAGTGCTTCAAGGGTTAAGTTGCCTTCGGGGCCAAGTGTTGAGCCGGTCAGTAAAGTACGGAAGTCCTTGCCGCCCATTAATTGATGGGTTGTGGTCAGGTAGAACCTGGATAATTGTTTTTCCCGAACCACCGTGTCTAGTATTTGCGGTCCTGCAATCAGGTAAACACTCTTGTAACCCAAGCCGCTCAGCTGATGAATCAAGGGCGCGCCGTGAACCATGCGCTGTTCGCCGGCGATGAGAATGGTATATCCCAAATCCCGCCAGTAGCGGATGCGATCCGGGTCGGCATTTCTTCCGGTGGCGATATAAACCGCCTGGTCATGGTCGTGGAGACTGTCGTGCATCGGGAAATCCAGGCTGGAGCTGGCAATGACCACGGCGGGATGCGGTTTTAAACCGTTCTTGCAACGCCACTCAGCCAAATCTTTATCACGGATTTGTAAAATATTACCCAGCCTGCCCTCATTCAGCGCGCGCATATAACCGCCATGCGTAATCAGGCAGTCCGACTGTGCATGCAATTCCATAAATAGCCGAAAGTCGGAGGCGGTGGTTAAATGTTTGGGGATATAGGTTGTGCTTTGAGAAGCATCTTCCAAAGCGATGCGCCCGTCCAGGCTGGACAGGAAATTGGCGTAGACAAAGGGTGCTTCGGGGGTGCCCAGCGTATGTACTCGGTGAGCCAGGTATAGACCGTCAACAGTGCTTCTTTGGCCGGGTTCAGGATAAAGTTGTAACAGGTTTTTTTGCATAGAGACGGTTTATAAATTTCGGAATTTAACTCAGGAACGTGATTGAGCAAAGGATTCTCCTCTCCCCAGCCCTCACAAGTTCAACTCGTTCCCAAGCTCTCGTGGCTATGAAAGCATTATCGATAATCAGGCTAAAAGCATTTTTCACCACGAAGGCACGAAGAACACGAAGAAAAATATCTATTTAACTCAATATATTGAAATCTTCGTGTCTTCGTGGTTATGTCTTTAATCGGGCCTAAAAGCGAATACTTTCACAGCCTCTCTAGCTTGGATACCAGCGAACATACTTTTCTCGTGATCTTCGTAGTGAAAATATTTGTATCAGGTCAACCACCCGGCAACAGGTAATCGGCAACCAGCGCCAATGCCGCCTCGGTACGGTCGGTGGAAATCGCGACCAAGGCAACGTCGGCATTGCGTTCGACAAAACGGATGCTGCGCAGATCGATTCCTGCGTCGGTAAAGCGGCGGGCTATTCTGGCGAGTGCGCCATGCTCATTGGGTAATTTAATCAGAATGGCGTCTTCGGTAACAACGCGCATATTTTTCAGTTTATGGATGGTTTGCAGGGCCGGACCATATTGATCGACCGTCATGATGATGACGACATGATCCCCGAGCGTTTCAGCATCCAGCGATTCGATATTAACGCCTGCAAAGGCCAGTGCTTCGGTGATTTCTGTCACCACTCCGAAGCGATCTTCGGTAATAATGCTTAACTGTTTCATAAGCCACCTCGTTTAATCGCGTGCTTGCCGTGTTGCTTTTCCGACGCGACAATATCGGCAATCAGGCTGTCTATATGACGCTCATCGACATGCGGCATGGTAATGATATGGGCAATATCATGCTGGGACGCCAATTGCCATTTGTCCAGTATTTCCTGCGAGCATTTGGGGAAAACCACGGTAATGGAATTGAGATTACGCCATGCCGGTATCTTGATCTTGTGCAAGCGCTTGATTGCATACTCGGCCATATCCTGGCAGTGCTGGATAATCTCGCAAAATCCGGCGGTACCTTTGGTCTGGATCGCATACCAGAGGAATAACGGTGTAATCGCATTTCTTGAACCGGTCACCGTCGTATCAAGGGTGCCGACATATTCGACGGCGCGGGCAATACGATCGACATTGGCCTTCCGGGCCAGGGCAATCCCGCAAGGAATCGGCGAACCGACCATTTTATGGCCGCTGATCGAAATGCTGTCAACACCGGCATTGAAATCAAACGGTTGCGGATGTTTGACAAAGGGCAAAATCATCCCGCCCAAGGCGGCATCACAGTGTATATAAAACCGGTGAATCGCATTGTCGCGCATAATTTGCTTGATTTTATTGATATTATCGACAGCCCCGGTCATCGTGGTGCCGATATTAGCAAAAATAATCGGCGGCACATCCCGGTGGATTCGTATTGTCTCGGCCAGATCCTGGTAATCGATTTCGCCGTTTTTCTGGCTTTTGATCATGATATTGCGGGCATGCAGCATGCGTAATATCTTCGGAACGCTGTAATGGGTAGTCTCAGAGTAATAAACCAGGCCGTCGGGAAAGGTTTCGCGGGCAATATAGATGCCGTACATATTGCCTTCGGTTCCGCCATTGGTGACATAGCCCCAGATTTCATCGGGCCGTGCGTGAGTCAGTTCGGCAAAATAAGCAATCACCTCACGCTCGTATTCATGGCTGTTGATATGGTAACGACTTTCGATAAAGGGATCGCCGACATTATTCATCGGCAGGGAAAGAAAACGATACAGCGGCGTATAGTCAAAATTCCGCGTGCAAGGGTAGCCCAGAAAATGGTCCGCCTCCCCTTGCAGAAATTGAAAAAATTCGTTCAATCGCTGCTCTTGATTGGGTGTTAACGGATGAGAGGCTGAGCCGGCATTGATTTCATTCATATCGGACTCCTTAAAAATAACTTTATTGACACTCGTTCCCAAGCTCCGCTCTCATCGATATACACAAGTCTGTGAGAGCACGTCATTCCGGCATGGATTGCCGGAATCCAGAAGCCATGGATGGCGATACCGAAACAAACAGCAAGTATCACCATGGGAATTGCTCAGTAAAATCAAGCGTTCACATCCCTGTGCCCTGGATTCCGGCAATCCATGCCGGA
>SXIP01000114.1 GCA_005772825.1 Methylococcaceae bacterium
CGCCTGTAGCGGCAAGCGCTACAACCGGGAAACGCTGGAAATCCGCTATAAAGGCAAAACCATTAACCAGGTCTTGGACATGACGGTGGAAGATGCCGCGGAATTTTTCAGCGCGGTACCGACCTTGGCGAGAAAGCTGTTGACCTTGACCGAAGTGGGCCTCAGTTATATTACCCTGGGACAAAATGCGACCACGTTGTCCGGCGGCGAAGCGCAACGGGTCAAACTCGCCAAGGAACTGTCCAAACGCGATACCGGCAAAACCCTGTATATCCTGGACGAACCGACCACCGGACTGCACTTCCATGACATCAAACAATTATTGACGGTTTTACACACCCTGCGCGATCACGGCAATACCGTGATCGTCATAGAACATAACCTGGATGTCATTAAGACAGCCGACTGGCTGATCGATATGGGGCCTGAGGGCGGAGACGGCGGCGGAACGCTGGTTGCCGAAGGGACGCCGAAGCAGGTTTCAGAAAACCCTGCATCGCATACAGGGCTATATTTGAAACGGTTTTTCGAATAAGACTTGGTTGTTTAGCAAATTCCGGGATCAGTTATCAGGGTTCAACTTGTGTTGCGACATGGCTTCCAGATAAGCAACGATTTGGCTGATGATTGCCGGTCGATTATCGACATCGCGGTAAAATGGCGTCATGGTGCTGGAGGATCTTACGCTTTGCGGATCGGCGATAAATTTTTCCAGCCACTCGTGCTTCCAGTATTCGGTCACATTAGCCGGATAATTCAGCTCGGGGCCTACCGCCGAACCTTCTCCGTTAATAGTGTGGCATTTTATGCAGTGCTGTTGAAAATGCAGGAAGCCCTGTTTGGCGTTGTCGCTGCTGGATGCAGGCGGTGCTGCACGCGGGAATTCCTTGCTGAAGTCCGTTAACTCAATGCTGGCCAATTGCCACGGCCAGCTGAGCCAGCCTTCCTTGTTCGCCTTATGATCGTGGATATTTTCCCAGAGCAGGTAAAACGGGCCGGGATCGATTTGCTCGCCGTTTTCCCGGCGGATAGATGAAAAACCTGGCTTGCCGGCTTCTCTCAAGGCGATAAGGCCGCTGTGCTGCCTGATGATGCTGCCGGGAATGACCGGACGATAGCCGTCTTGAGCGGTAAAGGTAACGGCGTCATAGCGTTTCCACATCGGGCCGTAGACGGCATCCAGCAAATCAGCCAACAGCACGCCTTCATAGGTGACCACGCGGGAATCGGTGACATTATCAATTTGCAAGGTCTTTACCGGTGCAGTGTCCGCCACTCCTTCGGCATTTAAAACTTTTACCGTTCTTCCCTCGGTCAGGAACGTCAGTGATGCTGCGCTTAGTGCTGTTCCGTGCAGACAGGCTAATGCTATTGAAATAATGATCAGGTTTTTCATTATTGACTCCTGGGTGATTGTTGCCGGTAATCAATAGCGCCGGGTTAATCCCGGACGCTATTGATTAGTGCTGTCGCTGATCCTAGTTTGTACAGACGGTCGTCGCTTTTAACGCCGTACTACTGCTTACCGTCAGCGTGATATCGGCGTTTGAAATTGCGCCTTTACGGATTAAGTTGACGGCTTGCGGCGTCCAACCCAGATTGGCGGCGGTAATCGTCGGCGTGGTTTGGGTCATGGTCACTTCTTTGATTTCCGGGCAGCCGGGTACATCGCCGTTTGTATCGAGATCGCCGCTTAATACATCATAACTGCCGGCGCCCCAGGAGTTTGTCGAGCCGGATAACCGGTAACCGTTTGACTTGGCGCTGATAAATCCGCTTTCCGATTTTGCCGCGCCAAAGGTTTTCACCCAGACAGGGCTGACACTTGAGCTGAAATTACCGTACAGCATATCGACATTGCCGTTACTTTGGCCGGTAAGATCAAAGTCCATGGTTTGTCCGCTGAGCAGATAATTGCCATTGGTGCTTTTATAGAAAGTGGCTGTATCCATCGCCTGATACTCGAAACTTTTTTTGGATTGCACAGCGCCTGCCGAGGAAATCTGCATGCTTGCAGGATGCGTTTCCTGGTACAACAGAAACTTGATACCGCCCTGCGTGAAGTAAACAGGGGTTCTCACGAAGCCGTTAACGGTAAAGGAACCGTTGCTGTTTTCGTTGATTTCAGTGATGTCAAAACCGGCATCGGTGCCCGCATTGTATTGCTTGCTCCAGACGATACCCAAACTGGAATTTAATTTGATGATAAAGCCGCTGGAATTTTGATTGGTATTGCTGGTGCGGTTGACACCATAAAGCAGGTAATTGCCGTTGGCGATGGCTTTAATGCCTATGGCGCTGCTGATACCGGTGCCGCCGTATTTTTTGAACGATCCGCTAACGGGAAGGCCCTGGCTGTCGAGTAAACCCAGCACTATTTTTTGGATGCTGCCATCGGAGTTACGTGTATTTGCCGCCAGAATAAATTGATTGCCTTTGGGAATAAACCCGGCCACTGAGTCATCGAAATCGTAATTGAGAACACTGCTCCAGATGGGGACGCCGGTACTTGGATTGATTTTGGCGATGATCATATCGCTATTACCGGTAGTGCCTTCAAACGATGTGGTGGATCCCTGACCCCATAATGCGCCTGTGCTGTCTTCGGTTAAAAAAAGATCGTCATCACCGGAGCCTTTATAAGTTTTACTAAATACCTTCGTTAATGCGCCGGTGGATTGATTGACGGTGTACTCCGCCCAAACTGCATTAGTCGCTCCGCTTGAACTTGCCTGGGTGGTTCCGTGTAACAACAAGCGCCCG
The DNA here is from genome assembly GCA_005772825.1 of Methylococcaceae bacterium. Lineage (GTDB taxonomy): Bacteria > Pseudomonadota > Gammaproteobacteria > Methylococcales > Methylomonadaceae > SXIP01. The sequence goes on from SXIP01000114.1 coordinate 2,764, forward strand.
TTGCCAAGCTCGGAAATGAAAAAATTGTCATAAGCGCCGCTAGTGATTTTTTTCGTCCATAAGGGTTTTCCGGCCGTATTCAGTTTTGCAATCAGTGCTGATGGTTTAGTGCTGGTGGACGAGGGTATGCTGTTGAGGGAGAGATAATAACCGCCTTGCGATGACGGAATGCTTGCCCCGAAATCGGCATTTGCCGTGCCGTAGGTTTTAATCCAGGCAGCCTCGGCTGCGCCGACACTAAGCAAAGAAACAGCCAATGCCAATACGGAATATCGGTTAACACGGTTTGGTTTATTTTTCATGATAAATAACCTTAAATGTAGTGATTGATTGTTGGAGGGTAGGGGTCTGTCTTGTAATTTTGAGAACACTCGCGCTCTTTGGACAGGCAAAAAAAAGGAGAGTCTGTGCAAGGGCTAAGTATAAATCACAACCTTGATTTTGTTTAAATCGAAGCGGATTTTTACGTTCCTTAATGACGGTTAATTTTTGAATATGAAAGTTACATTTTCAATAAACGACCGCTATGAGATTGAACGGCTTGCATGCAATACCGCTAATTTGGCAGAGCCTCGGCTTTGATAGGTTGGATCACCATAATATCCGGGACGAATACCCGTTATTTCGGGCAGGGGCGTTAAAAACTCGTCATAGACGTGAACGACTAATGGAGGGATGTCGCTAAGAGGGGATTAGACGCTTGATATGCGGAATGGATGCATCTCCCGCTTGCGTCGATATGAGCTTTCGTCCTTGAACCGGCGGTTCAAGTGGGGACGTGATTCGTCAATCAGGCTTCTCGTATAAAACGGGCATGCACACCATGACGGGGATTCGCCCCCGGGGTAAATACAGGTTCAGGAAACACCCAGCACATTGTCGAACACTGCAGGAGATACAGGCTAATAGTTTAACGTGTTTAGGGATTTTCTAAAACGTTTTCTATTTTGTCGCTGATTTTTGTCAGACATTCACTCAGGCTTTGCTTCAGTGCTGCGTTTTGCATTTTCATCAATTGCAGCTCATGCGCCAGGTTAAGCGCCGCCATCACGGCAATTCGGTCCGGGCCGTTGACCTTGCCGGAGTCGCGCATTTTACGCATTTGCGTATCGAGTTGTAACGCCGAAAGGATCAGGTCTTCCTGTTCTTCCGGGTCGCAGGCGATTTTATATTCTTTGCCCATAATGGTAACAGATACCGATTGCTGCTTTATACTCATGAGCCTTGCTCCATTGCTTTCAGACGGGTAATCATGGCTTCAACCCGGGTTCTGGCCAACGTGGTTTTTTCCAGCAGCTTGGCTTTTTCCTGAATCAATGCGTCATGTCTGGTTTTCAGCGAACTGTTTTCAGATTTCACTGAGCGATACTGTTCTATAAGCCGATCCAGTTTGTCTTCCAGATCTTTTAATTCTACGGGTTCATATGTGTGTGTCATGGTGGTGGCTAAAAGTATTCAGTGCTTTCAAGTTAGGGAGTGTTCTCAAATACCGGCGACAGATGTGTACAATGATAACAATCCGTCAGTCTATTCGCGAATAACAAATATTATCCAAGTTGATGATCAATGGTAGCATAAGCACTATTTTTCTTTTAGTAATAGTGTGTATTATATGGAAATCATGGTTTACAAAGCCTGTGACGCAATATTGACAAAATGCGACGCCGATCTTTCCGCTGCCGAGGCTCACGGTATGGCGACGGGTTTGTTATGCGTTAATGAACGGACTACCGGTAATGACTGGCTGGCGGAGCTGCTGCGCAATGCCGGCTCGGTGAGTGGCGAAGACAATACGTTGTTGGCAAGACTATTTGAACAAACCCGGCGCTTGCTGTTTAGCGACGAGTTTGAGTTTGACCTGTTTTTGCCGGATGACGACAGCTTGCTCAGTGAACGGGCCGATGCCTTGAAAAGCTGGTGCCGGGGCTTCCTGTTCGGGATAGGATTTAGCCGCCCGGCGAGCGGATTTAACAAAGAGACGCGCGAAATACTGAAAGACATCACCGAATTTACCCGGTTGGACACAGATGTTGGCGGCGAGGAAGATGAAAATGACTTTGCAGAGATTACCGAATACCTGAGATCGGCTGTTTTGTTGCTACGCGACGAGTTAAGCAGCAAGTAAGCACTCACTTTCCCTCTTCTTTGAGGAGAGATGATGGGGAGAGGGAATATTATTCACTAAACGACGAACATATTAATTTGATGAAACAAAGTGAATTTAAAAAAAGACGCAAGCAATTGATGCAGCGGGTCGGCAAAGGCAATATTGCATTGATAGGCAGTGCATTTACTCGCATACGCAACCGCGATGTCGATTATCCGTTCCGGCAGGACAGTGATTTTTACTATTTGACCGGTTTTAATGAACCGGATGCCATGGCGGTTTTTATTCCCGGTCGGGAGCAGGGCGAATACATTTTATTCTGCCGTGAATTCGATGAAAAAAAAGCGATATGGGAAGGCGCGCATGCGGGCCTGGAGGGTGCTACCAAACATTTTGAAGCCGATGATGCTTTTCCGATCGATGATCTGGACGATATTTTGCCGGGCATGCTGGAAGGCAAAACCAAGGTTTTTTATCCGATGGGACGCGATTCGGATCTGGACCACAGCCTGTTGGAATGGATTAATCACATCCGCAGTCAGTCAAGGACAGGCGCCGTTGCGCCCGGCGAGTTGGTGTCGCTGGAAACCATCCTGCATGAAATGCGTTTGTTTAAAAGCACCGCCGAGCTGAAACTGATGCGCCGCGCCGCGGAGGTGTCCGCCCACGGCCATGTCAAAGCCATGCAAAATTGTAAGCCGGGCATGCATGAGTATCAAATCGAAGCCGACCTGGTTCATCACTTTATGCAGGAAGGTTTGCGCGCCGTGGCTTATCCGTCGATTGTCGCCGGCGGTAAAAATGCCTGCACGCTGCATTACACTGCAAACAAGGACAAATTGAAAAGCGGTGATTTGCTGCTGATTGATGCCGGTGCCGAATGCGATCATTATGCGGCTGATATTACCCGTACTTTCCCGGTTTCAGGCCGCTTCAGCGAACCGCAAAAGCAGCTTTATCAACTGGTGCTGGATGCCCAATATGCGGCGATAGAGCAGATCAAACCCGGCCAGCCTTGGAATCTCGCCCATGACGCTGCGGTAGAAGTGATCACCAAAGGCCTGGTTTCATTGGGATTACTCAAAGGACGCGTGAAAAAACTGATCAAAGATGAAAAATATAAACCGTTTTTTATGCACCGGATAGGCCATTGGCTGGGCATGGACGTTCATGATGTCGGCGACTATAAAATCGATCAGCAATGGCGATTACTGGAACCGGGCATGGTGCTTACCGTGGAACCCGGCTTGTATATAGCCGCCGATTGCAAGAGTGTGGATGAGAAATGGCGCGGTATCGGTATTCGTATTGAGGATGATGTTCTGGTGACCGCTGAAGGTCATGAAATATTGACCAGTGCCGTGCCTAAAACGATAGCGGAAATTGAAGCAATCATGCAGGCGGCCTAATGCAAAACGAAAGGCAGCAGGATTATGACTTACTGATCATCGGCGGCGGTTTGGCGGGTAATTGCCTCAGTCTGGCGCTGAAAGACACGGGCCTTAAGATAGCCATCGTCGAAGCCAACACCCGTGAACAACTGGCCGCATCGCCTGCCGGCGACCGTGCGCTTGCTTTGGCAGCCGGTACCGTACAGGTGCTGGAAAACTTAGGCATCTGGTCCGGCATCAGCAACAAAGCGACCGCGATAAAACATATCCATATTTCCGACAGAGGTCATTTCGGCAAAGTCCGTTTATCGGCACAAAAGGAGCAGGTAGAGGCCTTAGGTTACGTGATTGCCGCGCGTGACATCGAAACTCATGTCGCCGATCTGGTTCAGCAAGCCGGTATAGAAATGCTGTGTCCCGCCCGCGTGGCCGGATTGATGTCTGGCGACAACGAAGTCAATGTCAGCTTAAAGTGCGGCAACGAATCGTTAAGCGTATCGGCGCGGTTACTGGTTGGCGCCGACGGCGGCCAGTCATCGGTTCGTAAATTACTGGATATAGGCCAGCAGGTAACCGAGTATGGACAGACGGCCCTGGTCAGCACAGTAAAATCCGCATTGCCGAATAAAAACACCGCATTCGAACGCTTCACGTCGTCGGGACCGTTGGCATTATTACCGGTCGATCAATACCATTGTTCGGTGGTCTGGACGCGTACCAATGACGATGCGGAAGCCTTGATGCTGGGTAGTGAAGCGGATTTCCTCGCCGAGCTCCAGGCCTGTTTTGGTTACAAGCTGGGCGAGTTGACATTAACGGCGCCCAGACGAGCCTTCCCTTTGTCGCTGATACGCGCACAGGAAATGGTCAAAGGTCGTGCAGTCATTATCGGCAATGCGGTACATCAACTGCATCCGGTGGCGGGGCAGGGCTTTAACCTGGGGCTGCGGGATGTGGTTCACCTCGCGCAAATGCTGGTGAAGCAGCATGAAGCCGGTGAAGATATTGGCGCCGCCGATTTTTTAAGAGACTATGCCGCTATCCGGCAGAAAGATCATGATCAGGTGATCGGCTTTACCGACACGGTGGTCAAGATTTTTTCCAATGACTTGCTGGCCTTGGCTGCCGCCAGAAACATCGGTTTAGCCCTGCTGGATCATATCCCCGCCGCCAAAACCTTGCTGTCAAAACATGCCATGGGGTTGGCGGGACAATAGCCTCCCTTATCTGGTATTGGAATATGGCGGGGTTTACTCAAGCCAACCCCGCCATTCAAAAGTTACTTTTTGTCTTTTTTGGGTTCTTCCTTCGCTTCTGTTTTAGCCTCGGCGGTGGCTGTCGAATTTGAGGCTGCGCCGTCATCACTCAGCAAAATATCGTTTTTGTTTTTTTCGACCGTTTTCTCGCCTATGCCGGGAACGTTTACCAGATCTTCGGCGGTTTTGAACAAGCCTTTTTCTGTTCTGTATTTAACAATGGCTTCGGCCTTTTTCAGGCCGATGCCTGTTAAGGCTTCCGATAGGGTTTTGGCGTCGGCTGTGTTGACGTTTACAGGAGCAGCCATGGCATTAGCGGCGCAAAGTGAGAACAGCAGGATTAAAAGTTTCATATTTTATCTTCTCCTAAATCTATGATTATCATGATGAATAAATTCAATAATAGTCTCGTAATTACCTAGTAAAACAGATTGATTTATTCGACAGATGAGTCTAGTAGTTAGTGATGGAAATACAAATGCAAGTGGATTAATTTTGCCGAACTGTGTTGTATAACCGGAAATTTATCTAAGGCAGGTTGGTTTTTGCTCTCTTGCTTGTGCGATAACCAGACGCGTTGATGTAGCACCTCGACGATCAGTTCTCCTTGGGTGCTGTCACGCCGTTTAAGCCCGTGCCCAAATCCATTAACATCACCCGCGTTGAAATGTCGGGCACGAATAGCATGTGCCCGACCTTGAAGGATGGGCAGTCCTGCATTCGCAGAATAAACCTATAATTGAATATTGTCTTCTACCGCCATTTTATTTACAGTGCCGACACCAACATCTATAGGCCAAAGTTCTGTAGATTGTTGGCTGTTTCCGGCTTTAGGCATGCCCACGCACTGCATTGTCGGCACGATAGCCCCTGTGCATGGCTACTTAAATAACAATGTTCCAGCATAAGCCGCACCCGCCACATTCTTGTGGCTTAGCAATAACAGGGGCGATCACCGGAAAGGCTGGGCCAAAGCAGCTTTATCATTCAGCACCCCGATGCCGGATTTTATTTCATGATTCTATGATTAGGAGCCTCACTATGTCCAAACAAGCAACTTTAATCTTTCCTTTAATTCTGCTGCTGACGCAAGGCATTGGCCCCGGTTGGGCGGCGCCACCGCCAAATCCTACAAAGAGTGACTTTCTGAACAATACCGCTGGAGGGTCATTTGCTCTAAATTCTATCACCAACGGTTCCAGTAACACTGGCTTTGGGGATAATGCGCTATATTCCAACACCACCGGCAACAGCAACACGGCTATAGGGTGGCGTGCGCTATACTCCAACACCACCGGCAGAGACAACACAGCTAGTGGCTTAATTGCGCTAAGTATGAATCGTCTCGGCAGCTACAACACCGCTAACGGCTCTTACGCGCTAAGTTCGATCGCTCCCCCCGACGTTTTTGCCACCGGCGACAACAACACCGCCAGTGGCTACTCTGCCCTATGTTTCAACGTCACTGGCAGCAACAACACAGCCATCGGTTCCAGAGGACTTCACTCCAACATCAGCGGCAACAACAACACGGTCAGCGGCTATGGCGGGCTTTACGCAAATATCAGCGGCAGCAACAACACGGCCAGCGGCTTCAGCGTACTTTACGCCAACACCACCGGCAGCAACAACACAGCCAACGGGATGTTCGCGCTCAATGCCAACACCACCGGTAACGACAACACCGCCAGCGGCTATGCGGCCTTATATTCCAACACCATCGGCAACAACAATACTGCCAACGGGGAAGTTGCCCTCTATCACAACACTACCGGCAACAACAACACAGCCAGCGGGACAGCCGCGTTGCTTAACAACACCGTCGGCCACAACAACACGGCCTTAGGCTATCAGGCACTGACCCACAAAATTACCGGCGACAGTAACCTGGCCTTGGGTCTGAACGCAGGGCAAGCCCTAACGGATGGCAGCAACAACATTTACCTGAGAAATTTCGGTACAGCCGTCGAATCCAACACAATAAGGATTGGTGGCGGCAAACATGACCGCACCTTTCTGGCCGGTGTGCGCGGACGCACGACAGGGGCCGCCAATGCCGTGGCGGTGGTGGTCGACAGCAATGGCCAGCTCGGCACAATCAACTCTTCGGAACGCTTCAAAAAAGACATCCGCGACATGAATGATGCCAGCCGCCGTCTGCTGGAACTACGCCCGGTCACTTACCACTACAAACAAGGCGACGAGAACGGCAACAACCCGCTGGAGTATGGCCTGATCGCCGAAGAGGTCGCCAAGGTCTACCCGGATTTGGTGGTTTACGGCAGCGATGGCCAAATTGAGACGGTGCAGTACCACAAACTAACGCCGATGTTGGTCAATGAAGTGCAGCGTTTGCATGCTTCATTGCAGGCCGAGAAAGATAAGAATTTGGCGCAGGCGGAAAAGAATCGGGTTTTGGAACAAGAAATTGCCGGTTTAAAACAACAAATGGCAATAGTGCAAAGCCAAGCCCTGCGCATTGAGGCTTTGACCTCACGGCTCTCGCGCATCGAAGCCAAAGAAGCATTGGGCATGGTTGAGGAAAAAGGCGCATTTAAATTAGCTAGTTCAGGCAACAGCTTTATCGTTGCCCGACATTTCGGAGATCGATGATGAAGCGATGATAGCGAATCATAAGACTATTGCCATAGTGAAGCATCGAGATGTCGGGCACGAACAGCATGTGCCCGACAGGGCTTAAAAATATTATCTCAGAACGCCTCCAGCAAACATTTATCGATAGCCTGTTTAGGCCAACGTGGGAAAACAGCATGCAATATTTGCCACTAATCAACATTGCGCTTCCCAGTCAAAAATATCGTATATTGGATGTAATTTGAAATGAGAAAAAATCAAGGAAATTACCAAGATGAGATTAAAAGAAAAAGAAGTTGAAGTAGGCTATCTCTATTTAACCACTGCAAATCAATACCGTGCTGTGCTGGCGATGAAAGGTGAATTCATTATTTATGCTCCCAGTTCGGAAGGGGTTGCTCCATTGGATCTGAAGTCTACAAAAATGCCGTTTGAAAATCAGCCCTTTAAGAAATGCCAAATTGTTACCTTTGCCAAAAAAGATTATCAGGCATTTGACTTCAATGGCACTGAAGCGATCAAACATCAATTGAATGAATTACAGTTAGCGGAAGCAATCGCACAGTGTAATGCTAAGGCCGCTATCGCCGCTCTGTTAGCTGCACGTTGAACGACAGTTTTCTAGCCTTCACTGGTTAATTACCAAATGCTTAAATTGTTATTTGTCGATGATTTTGCCAAGGACCGCGCTGCCTCAAAAGCAGAGTTAACGGCTTTTATCAAACATGACATCAGGATGGCTTCGAAATAGTCCCAAGCTCGATTTATCAAAAAGAGAGTTTCCTTGTTCGGCTCGCCTGAAGATGCAAGCGCATTTTTTTGAACATTTTCGATATTTAACGGAAATAATGGTAGGGATTAAATAAATCCGGATTTTTTCAATTTTTTGTCGTTAGATTCGAGGACATATTAAAATGCGCAAAACAGTTTTTTCACTGAAATCAAATAACACCAAACACTTATTTGGGCTAAATATCATTTTGCTTGCGGTGCTTAGTGCTTGTGCCGACAATCCCGGTAAGCCCGCGGAAAATCCCAAGCCGATGGCCTTGCTGGATGGCCTTGGCAAGCACCAGTACCCGATCACCGTTGCCAAACCGGCAGCGCAACGTTATTTCAATCAAGGCATGGTGCTGGCTTATGGCTTCAACCATTCGGAAGCGGTCAAATCATTCCAGGCTGCTTATGGCATCGACCCAGCTTGCGCGATGTGCTATTGGGGCGAGGCATTGGCCTTGGGGCCGAACATCAATGCGCCGATGGCACCTGCCGCTGTGCCGCAAGCCGTGCAGGCATTGCGCCAAGCCGAAGCGTTAGCGGTCAATGCCGGCGCCAAGGAAAAGGCCTTGATTGCCGCCTTGTCTACGCGCTACCAGGCGCCGCCGCCCGCCGACCGCAAAGCCCTGGATGAGGCCTATGCCGCCGCCATGGTTAAAATCAGCAAAAGTTTTCCTGACGATGCCGTTATTGCGGCTTTGACCGCCGAAGCCTTGATGGATTTGCACCCGTGGAACTTTTGGACCAAGCAAGGCCAAGCTCAGCCGTGGACTCAGGACATCGTTGATCATTTAGAGCGCGCCTTGGCTTTGGATGCGGATAATCCCTTGGCCAATCACCTGTATATCCATGCCCTGGAAGCGTCTCCAAACGCTGAAAAAGCCTTGCCCGCCGCCCGCCGTTTGCCGGGGCTTGCGCCGGGGGCCGGTCATTTGGTGCACATGCCCGCGCACATTTATATTCGGACTGGGCGCTACCGGGATGCCATCGCTGCCAACCAGCAAGCCACCCAAATCGACCACCATTATGTCAGCCATGACCATGCCGAAAGCATCTACACCCTGGCTTATGTGCCGCATAACTACCATTTTCTATGGTCGGCAGCGCTTAAGGTCGGGCGTAAGCAATTGGCGCTAAACTCTGCTAACGATACCGCTGCTCACGTTAAACAAGACATGCTTCGCGACCCCATACTGGGCGCCACTTTGCAGCATTTCCAACTACTGCCCTTGTATACCCATGTACTGTTCGGGGATTGGGATAATGTGATGCAAACGCCACCGCCGCCTTCAGACTTGCTGTATCAAACCGCTGTTTGGCACTACGCGCGTGGGATGGCGTTACTGCGGAAAGGGCAACTTGAACAAGCCAAGGCGGATTGTAAGCAACTCAAGGCTATTATCAACAACCCGGCCATCGAACCCTTGACCATCTTCGGCCTGAATGCCATTAAACCGGTTCTGCAAATTGCCGATGCCATGTTGCTGGGCGAACTGGCCGCTCAGCAGAAATATTTCAAATCGGCAATCAGTCATCTTGAACGCGCCGTGCAGTTGGAAGACAGCCTGAACTATACCGAACCCAAAGACTGGTATCTGCCGCCGCGTCAGGTATTGGGTGCGATGCTGCTCGAATCCGGCCAAGCCCGGAAAGCCGAAGCAGTCTATAAGCAGGATTTGGTCTATCACCCGCAAAACGGCTGGTCGTTGTTTGGGCTAAACCAAAGCTTGCAAAAGCAGGGGAAAAAGCACGAAGCCGAAGCGGTTTGGCAACAATTCCAACAAATCTGGGCGGATGCGGATATTGGACTCAAGGGGTCGCGGTTTTGAGCCGTCAAGACCTTAAGGAATGCGCACAGGGCAATCGCGCTATAGCGAAGACTTCCCTCTCCCTGAGGGATGCCTACATGGATGTAGGTAAGGAGAGCAACGCAGGAGCAGTTGCCGAGAGGGCCAGGGAGAGGGGGATTTTAAAGGCTTTTTTCCTTATTCTATTCCCCTCTCCCCAACCCTCTCCCCCCTGGGGAGAGCTTACAAGTGTAGGTTTTTTCATCCTCCCTAGTTGGCAACCGCACAAGTTGCCGGGAATGCATTGTTAATCCCCGGCATGCCAGGCCAAGCCTCTGGATGTCCAGGTTTGACGGGAAGCAGCTGATGGTTAA
>SXIP01000115.1 GCA_005772825.1 Methylococcaceae bacterium
AGAGGGAGTGGAATGGCGCTTTATCAATTCCGCGGCCTATAACAGTATGCTATTTTTCGGACTCATAGCCGTCCTGGATGTCTTGCATTTTCTTGGCGTCGCCTCCGGCAAAATTCTTTTTGTATGTTTCGTAGGCGATACCTTCAACTTCGGCTTTCTTCAGACCTTTCCCAATGCCGGTATAGGTCGCTGAGTCCTGGTCCCAGTTAGTGACCCCTTCTTTTGCCGCAATGTCGCTCAAGCCTTTGAGGAAAACGTTGTAATCCGCAGTGGGCGCGGAAGATTTCACATAAGCCATCGTGTAATCAGCCACTTCATTTTGATATTTTTTGCTTTTTCCAGAAACCGAAGACGGGCTGCTGATAATGGAGCTGGTCGAATCGGAAAAGCTTTTTGAGCTGTCTGAAAAGGAACAGCCGTTGATGGTTATCGATAGTCCGAAGAGGGCTGAATAGAGCAATGCTGGTTTTAAATAACCTGAATATAAACGCATAATTTTTCCTATAAAATTAAGGCATGAAAAGGGTGTGCCCAGACATCAATAAGCTACCCGAACCATTTTAAATATCAACCATTTTACCGATTCGGGCTTACCACCTATCACTAAATTCCAACAGCGCGTCATACCGGCATACCCTCTGGGGCACAAGTGGACTGCCGGTATCCAAGTCACAGGGATGTGATCCAAGCATTGCCCTCCGTGGCGTCTGGATTTCGGCAATCCCTGCCGAAATGACGAGCTAAGAAATTGATAGGTGTTAAGCCGATTCGGGCTTTGTTTGTTTGTCCGATAAAATTTTAGGACTGAAAAAAGTGCTATTTCAAGTTGTTAATTAGGCTTTAATCGAATAGCATTGTCGGTATGGTTTCATCATCTCGCAAATTCCTTGTTATCTTTCTGGCAATGCTGCAATTAATTGCACCGTTAGTGCATGCGCATGCCAGTCAGAAAACGTCAATTGCCGGTCTGCATGTTCCGGGTCTTGAAGGTTACGCGGCGGATCATGGTGCGTTGATGTCTGAGGCGGCAAGCTATTACGCCAGCGCTGAAGGCATCATTGTCGGTATTGATGCCGGTATTAAGCAACATCAGGACAAACCGCTTGCCGATCCGGATCACAGCTATTATTTGCCGCAACAGACAGTGGTCTTCAGAACGTCTATTTCGCCGTTCGACAGTAATTTTTCCCCGCAATCGCCACCGTTTGTCGCTCAATTATTTTCCCCTTCACACTCTCCGCGCGCGCCTCCTGTTCGATAATCCCCGTGTGTTTTGCAGCAACTTTGTAACGCAAAGTTTCCGCACTTTTTGTTTTTCTTAAATTAGTAATAACGCGGTTATCGCCGCATTGAGATTGCCTTATGTTTTCCTTGAACCTGTTCAGGAGATGCTTGCCTGTTGTTTTGCTGGCGAGCGTCGGCCTGAGCTTTGTCGGCTCGGGTTTTGCCGATTCGACACCCATCGTTCCTCATCTGGACCCGATTGAAATCGACCAGACTTTAAATTTATCCAAAGTCATTGCTTTAACAGTGGAAAAATATCCTGATACCGCCTGGATTGAATCGCTGGAACAAGAAGCCACCGCCATACGCAAGCGCAGTGAAAGCTGGACAGCCGGGGCTTCACAGGCCGGATTGCGTTTCCAGGAAGCAACCAGCGGCACTTTGCATTACATCGATGCGACTGTGCAAGTCCCGCTATGGAATATCGGCCAGCGCGATGCTGAAAAAAATGTCGGTGCGCAGGCCGAAATAAGCGCGGAAGCACAAGCGGCTGCCATTAAGTTACGGGTCGCAGGCCTGGTCAGGGAAGCATTGTGGGATATGGAACTGCAAAAAGTCCGCTATGAACAGGCGCAAGCCGAGCTGGCGGTTTTTGAAGAATTGTTCGCCAAAATCGGGCGGCGTGTTGAATTGGGCGATTTGCCCCGTGCGGATTTATTGCTCGCGCAAACCGAATTGTTGCAAAAACGATCGGTATTAACACTGGCGGAAGCCGAATTAATGCATGCCCGCAAACGCTATTCCAGCATCACGCGCATCACCAAAGTGCCCGCCGACTATAGCGAAGAATTGGCGGCATTAAAGGAAATTCAGCAAAACCATCCCGCCCTGGTTGCCGTTAACAGCCAGATTGAGCGCAAGCAGGCCGAGCTTGATGCGATTAAATTGATCGGCTCCGGCCAAACCAATGTCGTGGTTGGTATCAACAGCGACAGTATGACCAATGATCCTCGCAGTAATAATACAGAAAGTTTTAATATCGGTGTTAACGTGCCTTTTGGCGGCAGCGCTCACATACAACCTCAAATCGCGGCGGTCAATGTTGAATTGACCAAGCTAATCGCTCAACGTGAACAACTCTACAGAGACCTGGAGCAAGTGCATCACGAAGCCGAACATAATTTGGAAGTCAATCAGGTTGAGTTGGGCATAGCCAATGAGTTAAAGCAGGTTGCCGAAGAACATTTGGGTATGACCGAGCTGAGCTATTCGGTCGGTGAAATTGATTTGATGGACTTGTTGAAAATCCAGTCCAGAACCCAGCAAGCGGTTCTGAATGCGAAAGAACGCTCTGTGATGCTACAGCGTGACAAGGCTTTTTATAACCAAGCGGTAGGGCTGGTGCCATGAAAATAGTTAATATCCTGTTATTGTTGAGTCTGGTGAGTGTCGGCAGCTACGCAACCGAAAATAATGTCGCTATTTCCCCCGAGCATTTTGCTAATCTGGGCGTAACGCTCGGCAAGCCGGTGCCGGTTTCTCAAATGCCGGTGCTCTATGCGCCTGCCAAAGTGGTTGTGCCCTCCAGTCATGAATATATTGTCAGCGCATCGCAAACTGGATTAATCACCAAACTGAATGCGTCAGCGGGCGATACCGTTAAAAAAGGCGAGGTGTTGGCGGAGATCAACAGTCCGGCCTTGCTGGAATTGCAAGGCCAATATCTTAAGGCAGGCAGTGTATTGCGTCTGGCTACGGCGACTTACAACAGGGATAAAAAGCTGCTCAAAGAAGGTGTTATTTCCAACCGGCGCGAGCAGGAAACCCTCAGTCAATACAGTTCCGCGGTGCTGGACGCCAATGAGTCCCGGCAGTTGCTGGAAATCGCAGGCATGTCGCCCGGCGCCATTAATCAGTTGGGTAGCTCGCATAAATTAAACAGCCAGCTCACGGTGACTGCGCCGATCTCGGGCGTAGTCATGGAACGCATGGCTGTCGCCGGGACGCGTATCGATAGCATGGCGCCGCTGTATCGCATTGCCAATCTGGAAACGCTTTGGTTGGAAATCAACATCCCCCAGGAACGTATCGGCGATATTAAAATCGGCGACAAGGTGATGATTGAACATACCGACATCAGCGCCGAAATCAGTTTATTGGGGCAAAGCGTCAACCCTGAAAACCAGACGGTGCTCGCGCGCGCCGTTATCAAGTCTTCAAAGCAGGCCTTGGCTTCGGCGGCGATACGCGTCGGGCAGAAATTGAATATTCAGGTGATCCAGCCCAGTGAGCTATCCCTCTTTAGCGTTCCCAATACCGCGATTGCCCAAAACGAAGGCCTTTCGTTTATCTTCATTCACAACCAATCCGGGTTTCAGGTCAGCCAGATAACGATCATCGGCAAACAGGGTGATGAGTCGATTATCAGCGGCGAGTTGACCGGCGATGAAGAAATCGCCGTTAAGGGCGCCGTGGCGCTTAAAGCCAACTGGCTGGGTTTGGGGGGCGCAGAATAATGGCCGGCCTGATTCGATTTGCACTGAGTCAGCGGCTACTGATGATGATAGTGGTATTGCTGCTGGTCGGCGGCGGTTACACCGCGTTCAAGCACATTCCGATCGACGCCTTTCCTGAAGTATCACCCACGCAGGTCAAGATTATCGTTAAAGCACCCGGCATGACGCCGGAAGAAGTCGAAGCCCGGATTACCGCGCCCATCGAGGTTGAGTTGTTGGGTATCCCGCATCAAACCATGTTGCGCTCGATTGCCAAATACGCTCTGACCGATATTACTGTCGATTTTACCGAAGGCACCGATATTTACTGGGCGCGTCAGCAAATCGCCGAACGATTGAATGGGATGTGGGGTAACTTGCCCGCCGATATTTCGGGGGGTATTGCGCCGATGACAACACCGCTCGGTGAAATGTTCATGTTTACCCTTGAAGGCGGTGGCTTAAGTTTAATGGAACGGCGCGACTTGTTGGACTGGGTCGTGCGCCCGGCATTACGTACCGTGCCGGGCGTCGCCGATGTCAATTCACTGGGCGGCCAAGTCAGAAGCTTTGAAGTCATACCGGATAATATTCGCTTATCCGCACGCGGCATCAGCATGGATCAAATAGTCCAGGCATTACAGAACAATAACCGCAATGACGGGGCAGGACGCATCACCGACGGCGAGGAAGCGTTGATTGTGCGCGCCGAAGGCCGCATTAAAACACTGGATGATGTTAGATCCATTGTGCTCGATAGCAAAAACGGCATTCCCATTACGATCGGCGATGTGGCGGAAATTAAAATCGGCGCATTAACGCGTTACGGCGCCGTCAGTAAAAACGGTGAAGGTGAAGCGGTTAGTGGTCTGGTGCTTAGTTTACGCGGTGCCAACGCCAGGCAAACCATTGTCGGGATCGAAGAAAAGCTGGCTGAAATCAGTGCCAGTTTCCCCAAAGGCGTTGAAGCCAAAGTTTTTTATAATCGCGGCAACCTGGTGGATAAAGCGGTTGATACCGTTTTGCATGCCTTGATGGAAGCGATAATCCTGGTTGTCGTGCTGTTGCTGTTATTTCTCGGTAACCTGCGCGCTGCGATAGTCGTCGCTCTGGCGTTACCGTTGGCGGCCTTGTTCACCTTTATCCTGATGAACTACATGGGCATGTCGGCCAACCTGATGAGTCTGGGCGGGTTGGCGATCGCCATCGGTATGCTGGTCGATGCGGCCGTGGTCGTTGTGGAAAATCTCATCACGCATCTGGCCCATACCAAAACCGCCGAACGCTTGCCGCGTCTGCATGTTATTTATCGAGCTACCTGTGAAGTTGCCGGGTCCGTTACCTCGGGCATCTTGATTATTATCATCGTGTTCCTGCCCCTGTTGACCTTGCAGGGTCTGGAAGGCAAATTATTTACCCCGGTCGCGTTAACCATCGTGTTTGCATTGAGCGGCTCACTGGTCTTATCGTTGACGGTAATCCCGGTGATTGCATCCTATTTGCTGAAACAGGTCAGCCATGAAGAACCCTGGCTGCCCCGGAATCTGCAAAAACTCTATCAGCCGGCGTTGTTGTGGTGTCTGGATAACAACAAGAAAGTTTTTGTTGCAGCGGGCGCCTTGTTAATTGTCACCGGCGTGGTGTTTACGCAAATCGGCAGCACCTTCATGCCGACCATGGATGAAGGC
>SXIP01000116.1 GCA_005772825.1 Methylococcaceae bacterium
AAAATCCGCGGCGAGCAGGACGAACTGGAAAAGGAACGCGCCGCACTGGAAAAAATCCTGGGTTCCTCGCGCCTGTTAAACCGCCTGATCAGGAAAGAAATCGAAAGCGATGCCCAGAAATACGGTGATGACCGGCGTTCGCCGATTGTCGCCAGAATTGCGGCCCAGGCACTGGAAACGACGGCATTGATAAGCAATGAGCCGTTAACGGTTATCCTGTCGCAAAAAGGCTGGATCAGAGCGGCTAAAGGCCATGACATTGATGTGGAAAGCTTAAGTTACCGCTCCGGCGACAGCTTTCTGGATGCCGTCAAATGTCGGTCAACCCAGCCGATTTATATACTTGATTCGACAGGCCGGTCTTACAGCACATCGTCTCACGACTTGCCGTCAGCCCGAAGCCAGGGCGAACCGTTAACCGGTCGGCTCAATCCACCTGCGGGCGCATTGTTTACTCATTTGTTGGCCGGAAATCCCGATGACTGGTACGTGCTGTCCAGCGATGCCGGGTATGGCTTTAAAATTCAGCTAAAGGAATTAATCTGCAAGAATAAAGCCGGCAAGCTGGTTATTAGCTTGCCGGACGGCGCTAGCGTGATTAAACCCGCTTTGATCGGCAACGAGTCCGACTTACTTGCAGTGGCCACCTTGCAAGGCCGCTTGTTAATTTTCCCGGTAGCGGAGTTACCCGCGCTGGCACGTGGCAAGGGTAATAAATTGATACAGATTACCCCGGCTGATTTGGCCGCCCGAAAGGATTATGTAATTGCCGCAGTCGCCTTGACTGAAACCAGTCAATTAAAAGTATTGTCAGGCAAACGATTTTTAACGCTTAAATCGGCGGATATACAACATTATTCCGGTAGCCGGGCCAAAAGGGGTTTAAGTCTGCCCAGGGGTTTCCAGCGGGTCGACGGTTTGGAGTGCGAATAGTATCTTTCAATTTAATCGATTTTTCCGGGGCGATCACAGGATCGCTTCCGATAGTCTCACCACTCAGTAATGCTTTAACAAGCGGATCATCGTTATGTCGTTAAAAATCAATTTACACACGCTTCTTTCCTGTTGGGGGAATTGGGCCTTGCGCGTACCCTTTGCGGTATTGTTAACCGTTTGCTTGCTGGCCGCTTTAGCGTGGCAATACACAGCCACTCATCTGAGCATTAATACGGACACTGCCGAACTGATCGCACCCGATGCACCTTTTCAGCAAAACCGTCGTAAATTCGAGCAAGCCTTTTCGCAAGACATGCATACGCTGTTGCTGGTTGTTGAATCCGATACGCCGGAATTGACCAAATCCGCCACCAAGCGGTTGGGGCGCCTGTTGAGTGCCGACAAGGAAAACTTTGATTCCGTTTACATTCCCAACGAAAACGAATTTTTTCACCAAAACGGTTTGCTGTATCTGGACAGCAGCGATTTGCAAACCATCTCCGGCAATCTGGCCCAGGCCCAGCCGTTTATCGGCAGGATTTCGCAAGAGCCCGATATAACCGGATTTTTTTCGATTCTCCAGGATGCGCTAACATCATCTACCGACAAAACCGATGTGGTGCCTATCGATCTGCCTTCGTTAATAACCAAGGTTAACAAGGCTTTGCACAAGAGTATCAACGGCGAAAACAGCCTGCTTTCCTGGGAGGCATTGATTGCCGAGAAGAAATTAAGCGTATCCCGCTCCAGCAAAGGCTTTATCAGTGTTTTGCCGAAGTTTGACTATACGCAGATTCGACCCGCCGAAAACGCCATCGAATCGATTCGTAAAGCCGTCGCCAAAATCCAGGACCCGGCGTTGCCATCGGTCAAGGTCTGGGTGACCGGTGAAGTGGGGCTTGAAGATGATGAATTGTCGGGCATGAGCACCGGTACCTTTACCGCCAGTATTTTTTCCGTGGTACTGGTGTTATTCATTTTGCTGATTGCCTATCGCTCCGTTTTATTGACCATCGCGACACTGATTACCTTGGCCTTGGGCATGGTTTTTTGCGGGGCGTTCGCCGCTTTTTCGGTGGGGGAACTGAACCTGATTTCGGTCGCCTTCGCCGTATCGAATATTGGCTTGGGGGTCGAATACGCCATTCATTTTTGTTTACGTTACCGCGATAATTTAAGCCATCATGTCAGCCGGGAAAGAGCGCTGCACAGCACGTTAATGAGCACCAGTCCTTCGCTGTTATTATGCGCAGGCACTACGGCCATCGGTTTGTATGCGTTCATCCCAACCGATTACAAGGGCGTGTCGGAACTCGGTTTACTGGCCGGAACCAGTTTGTTCATCTGCCTGTTGGTTACGCTGATTGCTTTGCCGGCATTATTGAAATTCCTTCCGGTATCGGCGCCGCTGGATAAATCAATTGAGCCTGCGCCGGGTCATTCGCTGATTACAAAGGACCCCATTCTTGCCACATTAGCGAAAAAAATAGCCGGCTATACGCTCCATTACGCCAAACCGATTTCCATAGCGACACTCTTGTTGACGTTGGTATCCATCGTATTGGTGTTTAAAGTGAAAACCGATTTCAACCCAATCAATCTGCGCGACCCCAAGACCGAGTCGGTTATCGCTTTCAAGAACCTGATGAAAGACAAGGAAACGACGCCTATGACCTTGACCATCCTGGCTAAAGATGCAAACACGGTCAAAGAATTGCAGAAAAAATTGGGCGCAATCGATACGGTCGACAAAACCATCAGTCTTTTTGATTTCATGCCTGCCGACCAGGAAGAAAAACTGGCGATTATTGAAGATATGGCGCTGGTGCTCGGATCGCAGGCGCAAAGTTTTCCGCCCTTGAAACCCGATGCCGATCCTGTTCCCGGCATTAACAGCCTGATCTTAACGATTGATAAAATCCTGCCCGCCAAAACCGACATTCATGAAATAGAGGTTTTAAAAGCCTTTAAAAAAGAATTGCAGGATATGCTGATAGAGCTCGATACCCGGCATGAACCCAGTCGCCGCATGTTCATCGAGAAAATCCAGACCACCTTGTTGGGCACGCTACCCAATGCGATGAATGAACTCTATGACAGCTTCAATGCCAAAGAGATCACCCTGGATGATATTCCGCCCGAGGTTAAAGTCAGGTGGCTAAGCAAGGACGGTTTATACCGTGTGCAGATATTTCCTAAAAAAGACTTGAATAATCTGGCCGATTTGCAGGAATTTATTACCGATGTCCAGGCGGTTGCGCCTGAAACTACGGATTTACCGGTCATGTATTGGGAGTCGATGAAAGAAGTGATCGCCGCTTTTCAGCAGGCCATCGTCATCGCCCTGATCACTATTGCCGTTTTATTGTATGCTATCCGGCGTAATGTGACCGATACCCTGCTGGTCATGACGCCGTTGATTCTGGCGGGCTTGTTCACGATGGCGAGTACGGTGCTCACCGATACACCGATCAATTTCGCCAATATCATCGCCTTGCCGTTGCTGCTGGGTTTGGGTGTTGACAACGGTATTCACATGGTAGAAAAGTTGCATCACTCGTTGTCTGAAAAACAGAATATTTATCAATCCAGCACCGCCAGAGCTATGCTCTATGGTGCATTGACCACCGCATCGAGCTTTGCAGGCCTGGCTTTTTCGCCGCACCAGGGCATTGCCAGTATGGGCTTGATTATTACAATGGGTATTTTCTGGATTATGGTATGCACATTTATTGTTCTGCCGGCTATCAGTAAATTAGTTTTAAAGTAAATTGTCGCCGCCTCGTCAGCGGTATTACACATCGGAGTCTAAGCCACGTTATGAAAGCCAAGGTATTAATGTGCCAGGGAGTCTTGCTTGCAGGTATCAATGTCTCATCCCTGGTCGTGGCGCATTATTACCCTGACTTGCACTATGAAAGCGCTCTGCTGATAATCAACAGCTTGTTTATTCTGATTTCAGCAGGTATTCATTATAAACAGTACAGTTATAAACCGGTCGATCCCGAAAATATTCCGTTGCGGGCTGATAAACCTGTCGAATTGCCGCCACCACCCGCACCGCTACTGGCAATTGAGCATTTCCCCAATTTTCTGTGCTTAAAAGACAAGGACGGACGCTGGTTGCAAGCGAGCCGCACTTATCTGGAAAGTTTTAATTTACATCATGTCAACTATGTCGGGAAAACAGACAGTGAATTGAGCGAAGTTCCGCACAGTGATGCACATGCATTAACATTGAGCACTATCCTGGACAAAAGCACCTGGCATCTGGGGCGGACGGAAAAGGAAACCCGCACAATTGTCTATGGCAATAACACCGGCGCCGTTTTCGAAATAACCCGAACACCGGTTTTTGACGCCGAAAAAAAACGCTTTCAGTTGATTATTACCGGTCATAACATCCATCAGGATGAGCAGGTAGATGAAGATGCTGCGCCGGATCTGGCTTCTTATGCCTTCGAAGCCGGTCATTTAAGTTTTGCTTTCCTGAATAAGAATCTCCGTTTCACCCGGATAAACAGCGCTTTTTCAGAATTAACGGGATTTGTGTTCGGCGAGCTGGAAAACCGGCATTTGTCTTTTCTTATCAATGACAAGCATGATGCCGTTCACACCCATTTTTTTAAAAAACAGGATGATACCTTATGGTCTGAAGAGGCGGTTTGCCGGCATAAAGACGGTCATGTATTTCCTATCCAACTGGATATAACGGCGATATCGGCAAAAACCCCGGAACTGATTTATTTTGTCAGTATTACCGACATTACCCGACAGAAACATGCCGAAAAGCGCATCATGCAGATCGCCCATTACGATGACCTGACCGGTCTCGCAAACAGGGTCATGTTTTTTGACCGCTTGAGTCAGTTTTTGACAAGAGCAAGGCTTCAGCAGGCATACGCCGTTATCTTTTTTATCGATCTCGATCGCTTCAAGGCGGTTAACGACTCACTCGGGCATGATGCCGGTGACCAATTACTGAAGGAAGCGGCATCCAGATTGCTGTTGGAAATCAGGGAAGACGATGTGGTGGCGCGTCTCAGCGGCGATGAATTCGCCATTCTGCTGTTAAATGTGGATTCCTACGATAAAGCGATTTATTCGGCATCCATGACAGCCGGACAAATCATCCAGAGTTTGTCGAAAGTATTCACTATTCAAAATAACGAGATATTTATAGGCGCAAGTATCGGCATCTCGATTTATCCCGAGGACGGCACGTCATCGGAAGTTCTGCTCAAGCATGCCGACATAGCCATGTATGAGGCCAAAAAACAGGGCCGCAACAATTACCAGTTTTATAAAAAAGCTTTTACCGAAGCGACGCAAGACCGGCGTTCATTGGAACTGAATTTACGAAAAGCGCTGGATAGAAACCAGTTTCAGCTGTACTACCAGCCGCAATATAAAGCGGTAAGCAGAGAGCTATGCGGCGCCGAAGTATTAATCCGCTGGTTTCAGGGTCCTGTCGGGCAGAAAAAAATGATTCCTCCCGACCTGTTCATCGGCATAGCCGAAGAAACCGGACTGATTATTGATCTGGGCAAATGGATTTTGCGCACGGCTTGTCTACAATTAAAAAGATGGCAGGTCGAAGGGTATCCGTTACAACGGCTTTCGGTCAACGTGTCAGCCCGTCAGTTTAAAGACAATAACTTCCTGAAAATTGTCGAGGATGCGCTTCAGGACGCCGATCTGGCCGCTCATCACCTGGAACTGGAAATTACCGAAAGCATATTTATCGGCGATACCCGACAAGTTGAATTGCAATTAAACCGGTTGAAAAAAATGGGCATAGCGATCGTTCTGGATGATTTCGGGACCGGTTATTCATCGCTATCCTATTTAAAAAACTTCCCTATTGATGTTTTAAAGATAGATCAGTCTTTCGTCAGAGGCACGGCCCTGTTGTCCAAAAACGCCAGAATAGCCTGTGCGATTATCGATATGGGACATTCCCTGGGGCAAAAAATTGTTGCTGAAGGCGTCGAGACCGAAGAACAGTTGATGTTTTTAACAGACCGCGGCTGCGATATTATTCAAGGCTATTATTTCAGTCCGCCATTGCCGATGGATAAAATGACGGCGCTGTTACGCTCTGAAGTCGACGGCTTGGGTTTGAGTAAGAGAAAACCGAAGTTGTTGTTTGAGTAAATCTTTCCATCAGGATTTTTTGTCTTGCATATATTGCCGGGTAAATTCTTCGGCCGACAAGGGTTCGCTGAAATAATAACCTTGAAAGGTTTTACAGCCCTTATCCTGCAAAGAGTGCAGTTGCTCGGCGGTTTGTACGCCTTCCGCCATGACTGATAAGCCGAGATGCTTGGCCATCACGATGATGGTATCGACGATAGCGGCATCGGTGGTATCGCTACAGATGTCCCGGATAAAGCATCGATCTATTTTCAGTTGGTTAAGCGGCAGCATTTTAAGGTAAGCCAACGAAGAATAACCGGTGCCGAAATCGTCAATGGCGATGTCAATGCCCAGGTTTTGCATCGCTTGCAATTTGGCGACACTGTCGTTCATATCTTTAAAGAGGCTGCCCTCGGTTATTTCAAGCAGCAAACGGGGAGTGGTGATACGGTATTCGGCCATGATCTTGGCAATCTGTAAATCAAGGTGCGGTTGATGAAATTGCTTGGGACTGATGTTAACGGCCAGATGCGGCAAATCCGGCCACTTTTGCAATTGCAGGCATGCTTCCCTTAACACCCATTCGCCGATAGACAGGATCAGGTTGGTTTCTTCGGCGACAGGCACAAAATCAGCTGGCGGTATCATGCCTTTTTCAGGATGATGCCATCGCAACAAGGCTTCAGCGCCGATAAGATGCTGGTTGCCGTCAAATTGCGGTTGATAATACAAGGAAAATTGTTGTTCCAACAAGGCGTTGTGCAGGTCTTTCTCCAGCATTAAACGCTGGTTGGCGCGGCGCTGCATGTCTTCATCATAAAAGCTGATACTGTTGCGGCCGCGGTTTTTGGCGTGATACATCGCCGTATCCGCTTGTTTTAACAGTTCTCCGGCGCTGGTGCCGGGCTGTGGTATCAAGGTGATGCCGATACTGGTGGTGATATGGTGGGTGTGGCCTTTTAATTGATAGGGCGCCTGCAAGGCTGACAGCACCTGTTCCGCCGTTGTTAACGCTTCTTCCAGCATGGCGTCCTGCGTTATCTCCTTACGATTCAGTAATAATACGCCATGTTCGACTTTTAAATTATTGACTGACAAGCACGGCTGAATTCCTGTAAGGTTGATTTTCACCAAAAAATTACCCCAAGGAAAACAGCCATGCCAGTAGAAGACTTTATCATTTATGTTTATTGCTGTGTAGA
>SXIP01000117.1 GCA_005772825.1 Methylococcaceae bacterium
GTGCGCCCAGCGTTTCGCCGTGATAGCTGTTTTCCAGTGTGATGAATCTGGTCTTTTGTGATTGCCCGTGATTACGCCAATAGTGAAAACTCATTTTCAGCGCCACTTCCACCGCAGCAGAGCCGTTATCGGCATAAAAACAACGATTCAATCCTTTGGGTGTGATTTCAACCAGTTTTTCCGCCAGATTGACGCCGACTTCGTGCGTGAATCCTGCAAAAATTACCTGTTCCAGCGTGTCGAGCTGGTCCTTGAGCGCGGCATTAATTACCGGATTGGCATGGCCGAACAGGTTGACCCACCATGAACTGATCGCATCCAGATAGCGATTGCCGTCGAAATCCTCCAGCCAAACGCCTTGGCCTTTTTTAATCGGGATGATCGGAAAGGTTTCGTGGTCTTTCATTTGTGTGCAAGGATGCCACAAAACGGAAAGGTCGCGCTTGGAAAGGGATTGGTTGGACACGATTAATTTACGTTAAGGTAGATGGTGGTAACGATAAACACCCAATTTTATCAACGCAAGTTTTCCAAAATCGCCAGAGTAGGTGCTGACTGATTCATCGTATAAAAATGCAGGCCCGGTGCGCCGTTGTCCAGCAAGCGTTGACACAGTTTGCTGACCACGTCGAGTCCGAAGGCTTGTATGGAGGCGCGGTCGTCGCCGTAACCTTCCAGGCGTTTTCGCAACCAGCGGGGAATATCGGCGCCACACATTTCTGAAAACCGAAACAACTGTGAATATTGGGTAATCGGCATGATGCCAGGCACAACAGGGATCGTTATGTCGTTTTTTTCGCAACTGTCAACGAAATAGAAATAGCTTTCCGCATTATAAAAATACTGGGTTATTGCGGCATCAGCACCGGCTTCCACCTTACGCTTGAAATTAACAAAATCTTCCGCAGCACTGCTCGCTTGGGGATGAACTTCCGGGTAAGCTGCGACATGAATCTGAAAGTAATCGCCGGTTTCCTGACGGATAAATTCAACCAGTTCGTTTGCATAGCGGAATTCGCCCGCCGACATCATGCCGGAGGGCAAGTCACCTCTTAATGCGACTATTTTGGCAATGCCGTTGTCCTGATAATCCTTCAGGATGGCGCGAATATTGGCTTTGGTGGAGGCTACGCAGGATAAATGCGGCGCTGCGGCTATGCCTTTGGCTTGAATATCGACGACGGTGTCAAAAGTCTTGTCACGGGTTGAGCCGCCTGCACCGAAGGTAACGGAAAAAAAATCGGGATTGAGTTTTGCCAGTTTGCTATAGACAACTTGCAGGTTGGCAGCGCCTTCTTCTGTTTTGGGGGGGTAAAATTCAAAACTGAATAGCTGCGGGTGTTTTTCTTGTGATTGCATTTTGTGGTCTCACTGTCGGGAATCTAAAACGTATCGTTCCCACGGATTCAGAAGAAATGCCGTTGCGGACGCACTGCATCCCGTTGTTGTGGAGATGCATTCCCACGCGATGGGCGTGGGAACGCTGATGGATCAATAACGATAATGATCCGCTTTATAAGGCCCTTCAACCGGCACATTAATATATTTGGCTTGCGCGTCGGTTAAAACCGTCAGATTCACGCCCAGTTGTTTGAGGTGTGATCGGGCGACTTTTTCATCCAGTTTTTTAGGCAGGATATAAACTTTGTTTTCATAGCTTGCCGCATTTTTCCACAGTTCCATTTGCGCCAGAACCTGGTTGCAGAAGGAATTGGACATGACGAAACTGGGGTGTCCGGTTGCGCAGCCTAAATTAACCAGACGACCTTCCGCCAGAATAATCAGGCGTTTGCCGTCGGGGAAAATGACGTGATCGACTTGCGGCTTGATATTTTCCCACTGGTACTGACGCAACGAGGCAATGTCGATTTCCGCGTCAAAATGACCGATATTGCAGACAATTGCCTGGTCTCTCATCGCCGCCATGTGGTCATGAGTGATGATGTTAAAATTACCCGTTGCAGTCACAAAAATATTGGCGTGAGGGGCGGCATCTTCCATCGTTACCACACGGTAACCTTCCATTGCGGCTTGCAGGGCGCAAATCGGGTCGATTTCGGTAATCCAAACCGTAGCGCCCAAGCCCCGCAAGGATTGTGCGCAACCTTTACCGACATCGCCATAACCGCAAACCACCGCTATTTTTCCGGCTATCATGACATCGGTGGCGCGTTTGATGCCGTCGACCAATGACTCGCGACAGCCGTATAGGTTATCGAACTTTGATTTAGTAACTGAGTCATTGACGTTAAACGCAGGGACTTTCAATGTGCCTTTGGCGACTCGCTCGTATAAGCGCAATACACCGGTTGTTGTTTCCTCCGACAAGCCTTTGACATCGGCCATCAGTTCGGGGAACTTGTCGTGCATCATGTTGGTTAAATCGCCGCCGTCATCCAGGATCATGTTTGGCCGCCAACCGTTCGGGCCGATGATGGTTTGTTCTATGCACCACTCAGCTTCTTCTTCGGTTTCGCCTTTCCAGGCAAATACCGGGATACCTGCGGCTGCCATCGCTGCTGCGGCATGATCCTGGGTTGAGAAAATATTGCATGATGACCAGCGGACCTCAGCGCCCAATGCAGTCAGCGTTTCAATTAATACGGCTGTTTGTATCGTCATGTGCAAACAACCGGCAATACGAGCACCTTTAAGCGGTTGTTCAGCGCCGAATTCCGTACGCAATGCCATTAAGCCGGGCATTTCCGTTTCCGCGATATTGGTTTCTTTTCGGCCCCATGCCGCCAGCGTAATATCGGCGACCTTATAATCTTGTTGGCTCATTATTTGTCCTGTGTTTGTTGTTAAATACCGGCGGCATGTTTTAATGCGTCAACTTTATCGATCTTTTCCCAGCTGAATGAGTCTTCGGTGCGTCCAAAATGACCGTAGGCAGCTGTTGTTTGATAAATGGGTTTTAATAAATCCAGCATGGCAATCAAGCCTTTGGGTCTTAAGTCAAAAATGTCTCTGACAATTTCAACGAGGCGCTCTTCGCCGATTGTACCGGTGCCAAAAGTTTCAATGCTGATGGACGTCGGTTCGGCAACGCCAATGGCATA
>SXIP01000118.1 GCA_005772825.1 Methylococcaceae bacterium
GCATGGGTTATGGCGACTTCAAGTTACTGGCTATGCTGGGCGCCTGGCTGGGCTGGCAGTACTTGCCCGCTATTGTTCTATTATCATCGCTGGTTGGCGCAATTATCGGTATAACGATGATTATTGCCGCTAACAAGGATCGCAACATTCCTATTCCTTTTGGCCCCTATCTCGCCGCTGCGGGCTGGATTGCCTTGATCTGGGGACATGACATCAATCAGCTTTATCTAACTGCCGCCGGTTTTTAAGATAATGCTGAAAATTGGCCTGACTGGCGGGATTGCTTGCGGCAAAAGCACCGTAACAAAGATTTTTTCCGAACTCGGTGTGCCTGTTATCGATGCCGACACCATTGCCCATCGACTGGTAGAAAAGGGTCAACCCGCATTGGCTCTGATACAGCAGGAATTTGGCAACGCTATACTTAACCCGGACGGCACACTGAATAGAAGTAAACTCAGGGAAACTGTTTTTGCCAATCCCGGCCAAAAGCAAAAACTGGAAGCCATTCTTCATCCTTTGGTTTATAAAGCAATGCAATTGGAATCTGAACAACTGCATGCGCCTTATTGCATCATCAGCGTGCCATTATTGTTCGAAACGGGTCGGACTGATTTTGTTGACCGGTTACTGGTCGTCGATTGCCCGGTTGAGACACAGATCGAACGTGTCGGCAAACGCGATAACCTGAGCCCGGAAAGAATACAGTCAATAATCGACAGTCAGGTATCCAGAGCGTTCAGAAGAGCAAACAGCGACGATTTGATCGAAAACCTGGAAACCGATGATAGACTTGCAGAACAAGTCAAAAAACTGCACAATTTGTATCTTTCATTAAGCGATTGCCGGGATTAACTTGTCTGTGAACAACACTATTACCTATGAATTTCCACTCAATGAACGAATCCGGGTTTTCATAAGGCTTGAGCAACTTTTTCAACAATTCAGCCATTTTTCCTCAGGCGCCACCGTCACCGATAAACGCGCAGCCATTTCCGTTTTACTTGACATTATGTCGATCTTCAGACGCAACGATCTCAAATCAGAAATCCTGAAAGAACTCGACCGGGATGCAAAAATACTCAATAAAATCGCTAACAGTCAAAGTGTCGACAAAGAGAAACTGGAAAGCATTCTGGCCGAACTCGCACTGATCAGTAAAAAAATCTATTCGGTTACAGGGAAAATCGGCATTAACGTCATGGAAAGCGATTTATTTCAAAGCATTGCGCAACGCAGTTCAATACCCGGCGGAACCTGTTCTTTCGACCTGCCCGAATACCATTACTGGCTGGAGCAGGACGAATCCATCCGGTTAAGGGATTTGCAACAATGGAGCAGCCCGTATAACGACATTCGTACCGCCATTGACCTTATTCTTAATTTTATACGTAACAGCAACTCCGCCAGCGACGAAGTCGCTGTGGCGGGATTTTTCCAGTTCTCGCTGGATAGAAGCATGTCTTACCAGCTACTCAAGGTCAGCCTGGACAAGTCCCTGCCCTGTTTTGCTGAAATCAGCGGCGGTAAACACCGCTGTACGATCCGATTCATGGTGCCGCCCTCCGAAGACAAACGCCCCACACAAAGCGCCGATGACATACCTTTCGCATTAACCTGTTGTTTATTCTGATTTGACTTATTCCGATGCGACTTATTTCGATGCCTAATTCCGACAAGCCGTTGATTGTTAAATGTCCGACCTGTAAACACCCGGTGCCCTGGACGGCTGAACAGCTTTTTAAACCGTTCTGCTGTGAACGCTGCAAGTTAATCGACTTGGGTGAATGGGCAATGGAAGAAAAAAGAATTCCCGGAGAGTCACTGTTCCAGGAAAGCGACACAGACGAGGATTCTTTTTTTCAATAACTTAATTGTTGCCGCTAACATTTAAGGCACGGATAGTATCCGTACCTGTTCAAAGGTCGCTCGATACAAAACAGAACAACTTATTTGCAAGACTGTTATGGTAGAATCGCCACAGCTCAAAAATACCGCTATACCGCTGCATTAACCCAGACATCATAATGGCCTACGAATCCTTACTAAAAACCTTGCAAGAAAAGAACAAGCTTTCTGCGACAGAATTGAAAAAAGTTGAGCGCGTTCAAAAAACCGCCGTCGCTGAAAGTTTGCCGCAATTGCTAGTCAAGTTGGGTTTGTGTTCAGAACTTGATGTGGCGGATGCCTTTGTCGAATCAGGCCATTTTGAAAAAGTGGCCTCGGATCAATTTCCGTTGGAAACGCCGTTGCCGGACACAGTGTCATTGCGTTTTTTAAAGCATTACCATGTGATCGGCTTAAGTCATAATGATGACAGTATCGCCGTTACCATGATGGACCCGGAAGACCGTTTTGTTATTGACGCATTAAAACTGGCGACTGGAAAAACCATCGTTGCCAAAGTCGGCCTGCTTTCAGAAATCGACACCGCGCTTGAAGTGCAATATGGCGAAGGCAAATCACAAATGGATAAGATTGTTGACGGCCTGAGTATTGACGATATCGGCGAAGAAGATCTGGAACATTTAAAAGATCTGGCCAGTGAAGCGCCGGTTATCAAAATGGTTAACCTGATCATGCAGCGAGCCATTGAAACCAAGGCATCGGATATTCACATCGAACCCTTTGAACAATCATTAAAAGTCAGGTTGCGTGTCGACGGCGTTTTACAGGAGATAGACGCGCCGCCGGTTAAATCAACCGCCGCAGTGATTTCCCGTATCAAGATCATGGCAAAACTGAATATTGCC
The DNA here is from genome assembly GCA_005772825.1 of Methylococcaceae bacterium. Taxonomy (GTDB): domain Bacteria; phylum Pseudomonadota; class Gammaproteobacteria; order Methylococcales; family Methylomonadaceae; genus SXIP01. Next base: position 2,754 of record SXIP01000118.1, read on the forward strand.
GAACGGCGATTGCCTCAGGATGGTCGTATCAAAATTCAAATGCTGGGTAAGGAACTCGATTTGCGGGTTTCCACAATCCCCACCATGTATGGCGAAAGCGTCGTTATTCGATTGCTGGATAAGGATAATACCGTACTCGATTTTCAAGCGCTGGGATTTGCCGGACGGCACTTGCAGTTATTTTTGGATGTATTGGCGTTGCCGCACGGCATTATCCTTATTACCGGCCCGACCGGTAGCGGAAAATCGACGACAATGTATGCGGCATTAAAGCAATTGAATACCTCGGCACGCAAAATCATCACCGTTGAAGATCCGGTAGAATATCAGATGGAAGGCATCAACCAGATCCAGGCAAAACCCCAAATAGGCTTAACCTTTGCATCGGCGTTGCGTTCTATTGTCCGGCAAGATCCCGATGTCATCATGATTGGTGAAATGCGCGATCTGGAAACGGCAAGAATTGCCGTGCAATCCGCGTTAACCGGACACTTGGTATTATCCACATTGCATACCAACGATGCCGCAGGGGGTGTAACCCGTTTGCTGGACATGGGGCTGGAAGAATACTTACTTACCTCCACTGTTAACGGCATATTGGCCCAACGTTTGGTAAGAAAGCTGTGCCCCGCCTGTAAAGAGGCCTACATAGCCCCCCCTGAACTGGTTAAAGACCTGCGTTTGACCCGTTTCGTGCCCGAAGGTGATATTGTTTTATATAAACCGGTAGGCTGTGCAAGTTGTTCGGGCATGGGTTATCGTGGTCGACTCGCCATCATCGAATTTTTGCCAATGACCGATCCGGTCCGCAAATTAATTATGGCTCATGAAGAAGCCGGCGCTATTCAAAAGCTCGCCATTGCCGAAGGCATGCAAACCCTTTATGAAAACGGCCTGGTTAAGGTTGTGCAGGGCATCACGACACTGGAAGAAGTGATGCGGGTAACATCGGAAACCTAAATGCCGTTATTTAACTATAAAGCGATTAACGGCCTCGGTGAAACGGAAGAGGGCGTCAGGGATGCTGCTGACGAACAGCAGATGATTGCAGCATTGCAGTCGGAAGGCTATATCCCGATTCGGGTAACACCCGCCGGTAAACGCTCATTTCTGGGGCTGGGACTGTCTTCAAAACAAAACAAGCTGTCGCAAAAAGACATTGCCTTGTTTACCGGAGAATTGGCTACCTTGCTGGAATCCGGATTACCTCTGGACAAATCATTGTTGGTGCTGATGGACCTGACTGAAGACAATGAACGCTTAAGCAAGCTTATCGCACGGGTTCTCGAAAAAGTAAAAGGCGGCTCTTCGCTGGCTGATGCGTTGGGTATGCAGTCGGGCATCTTCACCCGATTTTACTTGAATATGATTCGCGCAGGCGAGGCTGGCGGCAGCTTGGGCGAGGTGTTGACGCGCTTGTCCGAATACCTGGAGCGTTCCCAGGAATTAAAGGACACCGTGAGCACCGCGCTGATTTATCCGGCTATCTTGCTGGTTATGTCCCTGGCTTCGTTGTTTGTGATGCTGATTTTTGTTGTGCCGCAATTTACCGAAATGTTTGAAAGCGCCGGGAAAGCCTTGCCGGTATCGACTCAAATCGTCGTAGGACTGGCCGAATGGTTGCAAAGTTATTGGTGGATGCTGATAGGCGCTATTGTTTTTTCATCCAGCTACATGAAATATCAGTTGGCGGACCCGGTCAAAAAAAAGGCCTGGGATGGCCGCTTCCTGAAACTGCCGCTGTTCGGCAATATTCTGCTGAATAAAGAAACAGCAAATATCAGCCGGACCCTGGGAACTTTGTTGGGCAATGGCGTTTCAATAATCGCGGCCTTGGTTATCGTTCGCGAAACGGTCGACAACCTAGTTATCGCAGCCGCCATTCAGGACACGGAAGAGCAACTGAAACAGGGTAAACACATGTCTGATGCCTTGCTTGAGAAAGGCCTGTTTCCTAAAATGGCGATGCAGATGATTAAAATGGGCGAAGAAACCGGACGCCTTGAAGAAATGTTATTACGCGTAGCGACTATTTATGACAAACAACTCAGAGTGGCTATACAACGTATGCTGGCATTCCTGGAACCGGCATTGATTATTACCCTGGGGTTAATGATCGCCGGTATTATCGTGTCCATATTGCTGGCAATTTTGAGCGTTAATGATTTAGCCTTTTAATTTTATATCCTTAATCTTGGCTTTGAACAAATAACTTTTTAACGGACGATACAATGAAAATTATGAAAAAACAGATAGAATCGGGTTTTACCCTGCTTGAATTATTGGTTGTACTCGGCATTCTTGCCATGCTTGCCGGCATCGTCGGCCCGCAGGTCATGAAGCACATGGGAGAGGCTAAAACCAAGTCGGCAAGAGTCCAAATTGAAGATCTCTCAGCTACCCTGGATATGTACAAGCTGGATTTGGGCACTTATCCCACCAGCGAAGAAGGCTTGAGAGCATTGATCGAGGCACCCGATACGGCCAAACGCTGGAATGGTCCTTATCTGCAAAAGTCAAAAATTCCGCTGGATCCGTGGCAGCAGGAATTTCATTATGTTTCACCGGGCGAACACGGAAAATTTGATCTGTTTTCGTTGGGTGCCGATAACAGAGAAGGCGGTGAGGGTGAAGACCAGGATATTTTGAGTTGGGAGTAAACCATCAATCTATACCGCACATTAGTAACGCTGTCCACAAGACCGGCGTCAGGCAAGCGGTCGTTCATGCTCCTCGAAATAGCGCCAACCTGCGCGGTTTAACCCGGGCAGGTGTCTGGTCCAAGGCATAGACAACTCCCGCCAGACCTGACTGTGCTTCCGTAACTTTGTCTATAGGGCCAGTATCTACAGCCCGAACATTTTGGCTTGAATATAGTTTATCTAGCGTCTACACTACATTTTATGCAGGAAGGTATAGCTTCGTGCATACGATTATTTTTTATAACCGCTAGCCGTGCGACGCTCAATGCTAATTTTTATTTTATTTATTTAATTCCGGTTTTATCGGAATTAGTTGATAAAAATGCAAGCAAATGGTTATGACTTAACATCCTTAACTAGGGAGCAAGAATATTATGATGGTTTTTTTCAGAAACATTCCTAGTAATACATCACTTCGCGAACTTAAAGGTTTTATCTCTCCAGTAATCAAAGGCGGACTTTTCACAGCGAAAGGCGAAATGAAAAAAGTCGAGATTCTAGTAATGCGCGATAAAATACTTAATTCTATCGAACACCATGCAGTCGCTACTATCGAGCCGGATACCGTGGCCTTAAGGGTGATAAAAAAACTTCACGGAAAACCTTTAAAAGGTAAGCATATCGCCGTGCGGCAATATTTTATTCGCAGTGCGCGCAATGACAACAGGGTCATGTCCAATGACACAGACTTAGACTTTAATGATAGGCGCACACTGGCTACTCGACGTAGAGATTTAGAAGTTATACGCCATGTTCGACTTTTAAATTATTGACTGACAAGCACGGCTGAATTCCTGTAAGGTTGATTTTCACCAAAAAATTACCCCAAGGAAAACAGCCATGCCAGTAGAAGACTTTATCATTTATGTTTATTGCTGTGTAGA
>SXIP01000119.1 GCA_005772825.1 Methylococcaceae bacterium
CTCAGGGAGTGGGTACTACATTACTTAACTTAATGGCAGTGACGCCGGAGCGTGGGTACGATAAAACTCGCTTAATTTAATGGCAGTGTGGACTTTAGCCTGCATCCACCCGAATTCAATCACCTGCTGTCTATCCGACAAAGGCGCGTCATGATGACTGAACTCCCTGTTACAAACATTGCCCATGCGATTCAACTGGCCGTGGCGCCCGTTTTTCTGTTGACCGGTGTCGCCAGTATTTTGTCGGTATTAACCAGCCGCGTGGCGCGCATCATTGACAGATCCCGTGCTTTACACAGCAAACTGATATATCCCATACAACAACAGAAAAGCGATGAGATTCATGCCGAACTGCTGATGTTGACGCGACGAGGCAAATTAATCAACCGGGCTATCGGCTTGTGTACGGCTTGCGTTTTATTGATTTGCTCTGTTATCGCCATTCTTTTTCTCGGATCGTTCGTGACTTACAACATGGATATTCCGATCGCCCTATTGTTTGTAACCGCGATGTTGTGCCTGATCGTGGCGCTGATTTTGTTTATCGGTGAGATTTATCTGGCGACCGCCAATGTCCGTAACGGACCTTGATTTCGCGTGACAACCGCACTAGGCCCAGCTATTGCTATGGATTTTTATGACTAGACTGACTGCACACGTACTGTTTTTTTTGTTGATCGGCCTATTTGCCGCTTATCCGGGTCAGGCCGATACGATGCCTGCAAAACAAGAGCAGGTTCTTGCGCCGGGTTACGGCAGTCTGCAATTTTCCGCACCGGAACCGGGTACATATCTCCTGCCTGCATTGGGTGTAGCCGCTGACGGCAAGGTGCTCGATAGCGCAGGCAAGGCGACGACTTTGTATAAGCTGATGGGCGATAAGGTCGTTCTGCTCAGCTTTATTTATTCAACATGCAGCGATGTCAACGGCTGCCCACTGGCGACCGCCGTTCTGCATAAAATTAAAAACCGCCTGAAAAAAGAGCCGGAGCTGGCCGCCAAATTAAGACTGATCACCTTAAGTTTCAACCCCGAGCACGATACGCCCGAGATGATGAAACACTATGGGCAAGAACTACAAGACAAGGGCGTGGAATGGCGATTTCTGACTACAGGCTCGGAACAGGATTTAAAACCGATACTGGATCATTACAAGCAAAACATCCAGAAAGTTTATGACGCCCAGGGTAAAAACACCGGCACCTTTTCACATATCCTGCGCGTCTACCTGATCGATAAGGATAAACAGTTGCGCAATATTTACAGCGTTTCGTTTTTACACCCGGATACCTTGATTAACGACATCAAGACCTTGTTGCAGGCAGAGCCGAAGAAACCGGCAGCCGGAGCAGCTAATGCGTCGTTTTATTCGGCGGGCGACAACAAAACGCACTACGAAACCGGCGACTATCAAACCCAATCTATCGCGTTAACCGATCGCATCGGCAAACCGACCAACCTGCTTAAAACTATTCGCAAGCCGCCGTTGGGCCTGCCCGCCGTGCCGGTGCCTGCAGATAATCCGATCAGCAAAGAAAAGATCAGTCTGGGGAAAAAGCTGTTTTACGACCGCCGCTTGTCGCTCAACAACACCTTTTCCTGCGCGATGTGCCATATCCCGGAACAAGGCTTTACCAGCAATGAAATGGCGACCGCTGTCGGTATTGAAGGGCGTACCGTCAGGCGCAATTCGCCGACCTTGTACAATGTCGCTTATTTCGGGATGCTGTTCCATGACAGCCGCGAAACCACGCTGGAGCAACAAGTGTGGGGGCCGTTACTGGCGCACAATGAAATGGCCAATCCGTCAATCGGTTATGTTGTCACAAAAATCAACAACAGCGCCGAGTACAGCAAGCTGTTTAAACAGGCATTCGGCAAGGCACCCGGCATGGAAACCATCGGCATGGCGATTGCTGCTTATGAACGCACGCTCAATTCAGCCAATTCGCCCTTCGACCGTTGGTATTACGGACATGACAAAAAAGCGCTGGATGACAAGGCCCAGCGCGGCTTTCAACTGTTTACCGGCAAGGCCGGTTGCGCCGCTTGCCATACTGTCGGCAAAAATGCCGCGCTGTTTACCGACAACGACAACCATAATACCGGTATCGGCTATCGCGACGCGATGGCTAAATTGAGCGACGACACCCGGCGCGTACAGCTTGCGCCCGGCGTTTATGTGGATGTGGAAAACACGCTGATCGAGACCGTATCGGAAACAAAAGCCAATGACTTGGGCCGCTACGAAGTGACGCAAAACCCGCAAGATCGCTGGAAATACAAGACCCCCACGTTACGCAATATCAGCTTGACCGCACCGTACATGCACAACGGCAGCCTTGCAACATTGCAAGAAGTGCTGGAATTCTATAATCGCGGCGGGATAAGCAATGAAAACCTGGACCCCTTGATTAAGCCTTTGAACTTAAGCGCTCAGGAAATGGATGAGATAACCACTTTTCTAATGGCATTGACCGGTGATAATGTCCCGGAACTGGTTTCTGATGCTTTTGCCGCTCCGGTTGGCGATGCTCGATAAATAACCGTCTCCTAATAAAGCATTGCTTGTAAATGCCTGTCCTGCGCATTGCGCGCAGAACAGGCATTTTTCGGCTAGAAGAGTTCAGTTACCATTGTAACGATGCATGCCGTATTACGGCACACTGCTGGCGCTTTCGCAGGCTGTGGCGCTATCGGTGCCGGGACCGCCGATACAGGTATCGTTGAGGGTGCCGCCGTTCAGGCTGTCATTGCCCGCGCCGCCTTCCAGACGATCCTGACCCGGCCCGCCGGCAAGGCTATCGTTGCCTACATCGCCACCTAACAAATCGTTGCCTTCTCCGCCGCGGATGGTATCCCTGCCTTCGCCGCCACAGATGACATCATTGCCGCCCAGTCCATTGATCACGTCATTTCCGCTCAAGCCGACAATAATATCGGGGCCTGCGGTGCCGTTCAGCGTTTCGGGGTAGGGTGTGCCGACGATGGTGGCGGCCAGGCCGTTACAGAGGCGTGGATTGACGTTGGTGCTTTCGGTCGCCTGATTGTTGGCGCTGTTCGAGTCAGTCCTGGTGCCGTTGACCGAGGCGGTGTTACTCAGTGAGCCCGTCACTGTTGGCGTGATATACAGCCTTATCTTGGTAGTGGCGCCGTTGTTCAGCGAGCCGAGATTACAGGTGACGGTCGTCGTGCCGCTACAAGTGCCCTGGCTGGGGACGACCTGCACAAAAGTGACGCCGGACGGCAGTGTATCGGTGACCACAACCCCGGTTGCCTGGCCCGGTCCGTTGTTGGTTACGGTCATATTATAGATCAGGAAATCACCGACCATGACCGGGTCGAGTACGTCGGTTTTGCTGATGGACAGATCGGCGGTGGCCGGGAGTTCTACCATCGTGCGTGTCGTCGCGGAGTTGTTGGCGGTGTTCGGATCATCTTCAGACCCGCTGACTGATGCCGTGTTGTTCAATTGTCCGGTTACGGTCGGTGTCACCACGATTGTTGCCGTTGCACTGGCGCCATTGTTGAGACTGCCGATAGTACAGTTGATGGTAGCGCTACCACTACAGCTACCCTGGCTGGAGGTTGCGGAAACCAACGTCACATTGGCGGGCAGGGCGTCGGTAATCACGACGCCGCTAGCCGTGCTCGGGCCATTGTTAATTGCGGTAATTGTATAGGTGAGATTGTTGCCGATAATGACTGGATCGGGCGAGTCGGTTTTGGTCAGGACAAGATCGGTGGATGGGGTCAGGGTATCTGAATCCGTCCTGCTGTTGTTGCCCGGTGTTGGATCCGAGGTGGTTGAACTGCTGACGGTCGCGGTGTTGCTCAGCGTCCCGGTGGCAGTTGGTGCAATCGCACACGAGGCCGTATAAGTTACCGATCCGCCGCTAGGCAGGTTCGCCGTGTCGTTAATGTTGCCGCTGCCTGACGCCGTACAGGTGCCGCCGTCCGAGCCGGTGCATGTCCAGGCGGGCGTTACGCACGCGGCGGGGAAGGTGTCGGCCACGGTGGCAGTGGGTGCGGCGCTGGGCCCGGCATTCGACGCCGTGATGGTATATACTTCAAACGGTCAAGTTTTCGGTTTTTTTAGAAAACAGCTGGAAATTCATGGTCATTAAAGATTGCATTTTGTCTTTAAAAC
>SXIP01000120.1 GCA_005772825.1 Methylococcaceae bacterium
ACCTTTGGCATTTAACCAACCGCTTTATTCGCAAATTACTGGCCCACACCCTGGGCGTTTTTTTGAACAAACTTTTGGGTAATCCGCCTTTGCATTTCGACGCTTTGGTTGAGGCTTAAAAGTCGAACATCACGTATATCATGTAATTTTGAGTGATATACAGAAAGCCTTAGTGTCATTTTTATTTCATCAGTTCGTAGTATGTGGTTCGTGCCCCACCGCGTCCTACGATTCTTATTCGAGTGTAAGGCCGGGCAATGTGCATGCCTAGGGAATATTCCACTCAAAAAATATGAAGTTTTTCACGCTACCAACGGAAGTTGATACCATCAGGCTACATGCTGATGGTATCCAAAAAAATAGCGCGAACATCCTCAAAAAAACGACCGGTTCAGCAACTGTTTAAGGCAAGCCCTAGCATCCCCGCTCAACACACTCTTATGCAAACACCCCAATTTGACAATACCCGCCAATCATTCCGTCATTTTTCCACATGCCGACACCATCATCATCGGTGGGAGCTGTCGTTTCCGTAAGCATAGTTGACAATTGCCTGCCGACAATTGATTATCGAAGAAAACGGGCAGGTGGTGATTTACGATAATTCCGGGGCATCCGAATTCAAGGCCAAGGAGTTTGAAGTTGACTATGAAGTGTTGCGATAATACGGGGCTATACATGGACATCCTACCTCCTGTATGGGGCACCGGGGGCCGGAAAAACCAATGAGGGCAAACTGGACAGTTACAACACAAAGCCTCTTCAGGCAACGCATAGCGGATACTTGAGATAAACGATGAATCATATTTATTTGGAACGGCACGACCCAGACAAAAACCTGCACCGGTTTTATCAACTATTTATTATGCAGGGCCTGTTCGGGGATTGGTCGCTGGTGCGGGAATGGGGCAGGGCGGGTTCGCCTGGAACGGTGCGCAAGGATTGGTACAATAGCGAGGCGGAAGCGATCATGGCCAGTGAAAAACTGAGGCTGGATAAGGAAAAAAAAGGTTATCGAGCGGTTGTTTGACCGATAAAAACAGCCACCTGCACCATGATTCCCACACCCAAGCTTATAAAACATTGCTCCAGGACAATCTGAAACAGGCATGTAAAAAAGGACCTCCCTGTCCATTGATCCTTGATGAAATATCTACAAGATTGAATTATTCCTCCGATACGACTTCAATCTTCTTCGGTTTGACGGCTTCCCGCTTCGGAATCACAATTTCCAATACGCCATGTTTGCATTTTGCACTGATGGCCTCGCCGTTAGCCGAGTCCGGCAGGCTAAAGCGGCGATAAAACGAGCCATAGGATCGTTCTACGCGTTTATAGCCTTCTTTTTCGGTTTTATTTTCGGTCTTTTTTTCACCTTTCAGCGTTAAAACACCGGCTTCCATATTGACTTCAATATCTTCCGGCTTGACGCCCGGAATATCGGCCAGCAGTATAAATTTATCGTTCTCTTCCTTGATATCAACAGCGGGCGCCCACTCAGCGGTTGAGATCGAACTCTCGTTGCCTTGCAGTTCCTGCGAGCGTTCCAGTTCTTTTTGTAACTGATTTAATAAACCCCAAGGTTCATAACGGATAATTGCCATTTCTGTGCCTCCTAAAGTTAAATGTTTAATTGACAATGAATGAAAACGTCAATTTGCTTTCGCAGCAAAAATAGAGACTGGGATTTATTTTTCAAGAGCTGGATAATGATTTTTTACGGTGGTTTTGATGGGCGTGACGGGATTGGTTTTTTTAGATTGCAGCACCTGTGTCGATTGCATATTGAGAAATATCGTCGGTCAGGAACTGCCTCAACAAAGCGCTTTAATGCCCGACACCAGTCGCTGCATAGCGATCTCGGCCCGTTCCTGATCAAGCATTCCATAAGATACCCGCAAATAACAGCCGTCTTGTAATCCGAATGCGCAGCCTGGAATCACGGCGACCTTGAAATCGCTGATCAGCGTTTTCACCAGGTCCAGGTCGTTCCTTGTCGTGTTCAATTTCAGCAGCAGGTAAAACGCGCCTTCGGTTTCGGTGATTCGGCACAGGTCGCCTAGTGCCTGTAGCTGCGTAGTGACTTGGGCGCGGGTACTTGCCAATTGTTGCAGGCGGGTTTTGCAATAGCTCGATCCGGTTTGCAAAGCGCCTATCGCCGCCTGTTGGGTGATCAACGGCGGGCAAATCAGGTTGGTGTCCTGGATTTTCAGCAAGGACGGTAGCAAGGCTTCCGGCATGACCATATAACCGATGCGCCAACTGGCGAAGCCGTAAGCCTTCGACAGCGAATACAGGGAAATGGTATGGGCCTCTGCTCCGGTTATGCTGGCGGGGGAAAAATGCCGCGCCTCTCCGTAGGTAAAATACTCATAGGCTTCATCGCTGATATGATACAAGCCGTGTTCGCGGCATAAGTCGTTAACAGCGCGCAATGCGGCTTCAGGATACACCGCACCGCTGGGATTATTCGGCGAAATGGTAACGATGGCGCGGGTTTTTTCTGTTATCGCTGCCCGTAAAGCGTCGAGATCCAGTTGATAGCAGGGATCGGTAGCGACGGCAATCGGTGTGCAGTTCAGCATGCGCACCGCCATTTCCTGATTGAAGTAATAGGGCAGGGGCAGGATGATTTCATCACCGGGATCGGCTATCGCCAGCAGGGTATTCAAAAACGCCATATTGGACCCGGCGGTGACCATCAGTCGATAGCCGTTGGCGCTGTCGATGTTGTTTTCGGCGCGTAGTTTCGCTTCGATGAGTTCCCGTAAAAGCTCGGACCCGAGCGGTGAACCGTATAGGTGCTGCTCCGGCTGTATGCCGAAATCTTCGATCGCCTGTAATGCCGAGGCAGGCGGCGGATAAGACACCATGCCTTGGCCTAGCGACAGGGTTCCCGGCGTATTGCGTGTCCATTCGCCGACGACAGGGATAATCGGGGTTTGTACGGCGTCTATCGTGCGGCTGGTGCGCATGGCGTTTCCTTGTTTTCCAATGCTGATAATTCAGTCAGTGTGTTAATGTTGATAAATATGTCCGGCTCACTGCTGAAATCGACCGCTAGCCATTTTTGTTGGGTCAGCCAAAAATCAACTTTTCGCTGGCCGCCAGCCAGATAATCCTGAAGACTGGTTTTCAAGTCGGTTTTTATTGCTAAAAAAACCGGGTGCAAGCGTTGCCCGTCAAAGGCGACAGCGATATCGGCGTCATTTTCCGTGCGGGCCGATAATAATTTCAGGATATGTTCCGCCCTGATTAAAGGAGAATCGCAAGGTATCACCGCCAATACGCCGGTCTCGGCGTAAATCATCGCGGTTAATATACCGGCCAGCGGACCATCGAAGCTGTCGGTCTGGTCGGCGATAACCGGCAAGTCAAATTGTAGGTATTCGTCGCGGCTGCGGTTGGCGTTTATTATTACCTGATCCGTAACGGTTTTCAGCGCGGCTATCGCATAACTGACCATCGGGCGGCCTTGATAAGTAATCAGGCCTTTATCCCGGTAATTCATGCGCCGCGCTTGCCCCCCGGCCAGTATGACGCCGGTTACTTTGGTTGGATTGTTCATCATGCCGGGTGGTGCTTATCCTGGGGACTCAAAAACGGCTATTCTCGCAAGTCTGTCAGCTATTGCAAGTCGCTTGATTAGCAACGGCGAATATTGGCGAAGGCATCGAATCGGTTTTCAGTTAAAATGGGCGGGGTTTTAAAACAACTAGCACTCGTACTTGGAGAAGAGAGGGAGGCCATGACAAACCTGGCTGTCAAACAAGCAACTTATCAGGACATTATTGATTTGCCGGAAAATATCGTCGGCGAGATCATTAACGGCCGATTGGAAACCCAGCCGCGTCCTGCGCCCAGACATGCTCTCGCTTCTTCGTCTCTAGGTGCGGAATTGGTTTCGTCTTTTCAAAAAGGCCGTGGCGGTCCTGGTGGCTGGTGGATATTGCCCGAACCGGAATGTCACCTCGGCCCTCATGTGCTGGTGCTCGATCTTGCGGGCTGGCGCAAACAAAGAATGCCGGTATTGCCGGAAACGGCCTGGTTTGATGCTGTACCTGACTGGGTTTGCGAGATTTTATCGCCGTCCACGGCACGCCTGAACCGGTCTGTTAAAATGCCGGTTTACGCACAACTGGGCGTTGCCCATTTATGGCTGATAGACCCGCTGCTGCAAATCCTGGAAGCCTACCAATTGCACGATTCGCATTGGCTGTTAATCGAGACCTTCGCCAACGACCAACCGGTCTCCATCGCTCCTTTTAGTGAGCATACTTTTTCACTTTCTGATTTATGGGAATAAGAGATTCATCAATGAAAAACAATAACAGATTATCCATTTTAAGCGTTGCCCTGATTGCAGTTATTTCAGGCTGTACCAGTGCGCCGGAAAAACCGCTTGAACAAGCCGCCGCTGAACCGGCCCCGTTTGTCAGCGATTACCCCACTCGTGACCGCGTTGAATATGTATTGAACTGTGTTGCCCAACATGGCGGCCTGACTTATATCACGCAATACGCCTGCGGCTGCAAAGTGGACAAGATTGCGGAAAAACTCAAATTCAGTGAATACGAGGCTGCAAAAACCTTTACTTATTTGCGCAGCACGCCCGGAGATAACGGCGGCGTTTTTCGTGATCCGGCACAGTCCAAGGATTTAAGAAAGCGGCTTAAAGAAGCGGAAGAATATGCGGAAAAAAGCTGTTTTGTGAAATAGCACTGCAAACTTTAGATTGGACAAATAACAAGAAGGAAGGCGCTGAATCAGTCTTAACAAAAAGCGCCAAATAACCGCTTGGGAGAATAACTTCCGCAATAAAGTTTTGTATGCCTGGAAATTTTGATGAGTTTGTTTTTCAAAACTATATGTTTTGGTTGCGATTTTATATTGAGAAATGTATTATATGTGGTTCTTTAATAAGTATATAACCCGTTTATCGGTAATGTGAAAGTGATATGAAACCAGAAATTCATCCCCAATATAAACAAATTACTGTAACCTGTGGTTGTGGTAATTCATTTGTAACAGGCTCAGTATTAGGTAAGGATTTGCAGATAGAAGTTTGTTCTTCATGCCATCCTTTCTATACAGGAAAGCAGCGCGTTGTTGATACGGCAGGTCGTGTTGATAAATTCCGTAAAAAATACGGAAAATAAGTTTAGCAAACTTTGATTGTTAGTAAGGCGTACTGAATTTTACTTGAAAAATCCTGTAAGCAGGTCGCCGTAAAGTGTTTAATTTTGTGTTGCGGCGCTACACTTTGAGAAGTACGATCTTATATCATGCGGTTTTTTTTGCAGGACGAGCAAAAATCGCCGCATGAGATGTTTTGATTGGACTGTTTTTTAAGCAGTAATTACGCCTTTCAAGTCTATGCTCTTCCTCCGGCTAATATGATAGCCGATTAGCATTTCTCTCTATCTACAGATAAAGATAAGAAAATTATCCAAGTCTCTTTCCTGATCCGGCATTGGCGACCTTGATTGGTAACGATGTTTGTTTTTGCATGATCAAAAACTCTTCCATAAAAATTAACGGTGTTAAGGCGGATTGTCTGTACAATCTTGTCCTGTTGCTAAACCCGACAATAATCACCCCGGAAAAACCGGGGTGATTTAGCTTTGTAACTACAAACGCTTATGGTTTATTGAATTTAAGAACCCTGTTATTGGCTCTGTCTGCGACATACACATTTGCTGCACTGTCTACAGCGATACCATCGGGAACGCACAGGCTTTCAGGGCTGATTGCTTTACACGAGCTTTTGGTAAATATATTGCCTTGACCAAGCGCCTTGTCGGCGACGGTATTCGTCGTTAGCGGTTTATTGAATTTGAGCACCCGGTTATTGTTTTGATCGGTTATGTATACATTCCCGGCGCCATCAACTGCTACCCAAGCAGGAAGGTTTAGAGTATTCGCCGCCAATCCACCATTGTTGGGAGTATTGGTCGCAAAATTTGGCTGTCCAAGTACCTTGTCGGCGTTGGTGTTGCTGCCGGCCGCCAGCGGGGTATTAAACTCAAGCACTCTATGGTTGCTAAGGTCGGCCACATACAGATTACCGGCCGCATCTACCGCAACACCGTGGGGGTTACAGAGAGTCTTGTTATTGACTACTCCCCCCAGATTACAGGTGTTCAAAGTCAGCGTATCCAATTGTCCGAATACTTTATCGGCGCTGGTATTGGTGGTTAGCGGTTTGTTATAGGCAAGCACCCGGTGGTTGCTGTAATCACCTACATAGAGATTATCGAGACTATCTAGCGCAAGACCCACCGGCGTACAGAGAGAATCGCGGGATACGCCGCCATTGTTACAATTGCCTGTTATAAAACTGCCGCCCTGACCAATTACCATGTCGGCTGATGTACCGTCGGTAAAGGGTACATCGTATTCCAGTACGCGGTGATTATTTATATCCGATACATACAGATTGCCGGCGCTATCGACTGCGATGCCGCGCGGGTTGCATAACGTGGCGGCGTTAATGGCGCCGCCGGTATTACAGGTGTTGGTAAAGAAATTGGGTTGGCCAATAACCAGATTAGCCGGATTATGAGTTGTGAATGCTGCTATGGTACTCCATCCCAACACACGGTTATTGCCGGTATCAACGACATAAATGCGATTTGGGCTTACGCTGCGATCAATGGCGACGGCGCCGCCGGGACCACCACCAGGACCACTATCGATCATATTAAAGCCCCGATCATCAAGAGCATTCGCAAGATTAATAGTTAACAGATTTTGGCCCAACACACCGCTTGCGGCGCTATTATTGGTGATAGGCGCGTTATATTTATTGATCCGGTTATTACGTGTATCCGTTGCATACAGGTTTTCAGTTGTATCAAGCGCTATGCCTACGGGACTGCAAAGACCTTTGCTGTTTACCGGCGGTAAAGCGCCTGCGTTAGTGTTGTTGCAGGTATTTGTAGTAAAGTCCCCGAATTGACCTAACACCTTATCGGCTGATGTATTTGTATCGGTGTGTATCAATATCCGGTTGTTGGAATAGTCCGAAATGAACAGTGTGGTACCGGTACTGTTGACCGCTATGCTGGCAGGATTACACAGGGTATTTGCATTGACAACACCGCCCAGATTACAGGTTTGTGAAGTAAAGCTGTTCGATTGCCCGTATACCTTGTCGGCGGTTGTATTTTTCGGAGCTAAAGGGGTATTGTATTTTAACACCCGGTTATTGTTATACTCGGCGACATAAAGGTTACGCGCCGCATCCAGGGCAAGCCCTGTGGGACCGCAAAGACTATCGGCATTCAATCCGCCGGAATTGCAGGTATTGGTTGTAAAGAAACCCTGCTGTCCGAATACCGTATCCGCGACGTTATCCCCCGAACCGAAAGTTGAGGTAACCGCTTCCGGCGAATGGAATTCCAGCACGCGATTATTACTGTAGTCAGAGACATACAGATTGTTCTTATTATCAACAGCCACCTTGTGCGGATTACAGAGAGTATCTGCATTCAAACCAAAATTATTGCAGGAGTTATTCGTAAAACTGCCTGATTGACCGAAAACATCGGTTGCTGCTAATCCCGCTAATGGACTACCCGCCTTGAACGGTGTTTTGTAATACAACACGCGATGATTACTGTAATCAGCTACATACAAATTGCCTTTGCTATCCACACCGACACCGGTTGGGTCGCAAAGACTGCTGGCCTTGACGCCTCCGTTGTTACAGGTATTGGAGGTAAAATCGGGTTGTCCAATGACGATTTTGGCGGGAGCATGACTGGTAAACGCCGCAACATCGTCCCAGCCGAGCACCCGATGGTTATTCCTGTCTGCCGCATATACGCGGTTTGGCGTCGCACTTTTATCGATAGTCACGTCTCCCCAAGAGCCGGGAGACATATTCAGGCCTCGACCGTCGACGAAATTTCTATCACCGTGGACAAAATTTAACTGACCGAGTACGGCATCGGCTGTGACATCGCCGTTCGATCCCGGCGCCATCGTCGGAATCGCAGCTTCCGGGGCGCTGCTTGAGAATAAAATTAGCCCGGTAATAAATGGTAAAAAAATACTTTTCTTGTGGTTATTTAGACTGTGTTTCATATCAAACTCCTTACCTTTGAGGTATTGGTTTTGCGTTTAACAAACAAGAGGCACTTGATTTTTTACTTAATTGAGAAGATTAGCCGATAAAAGTTCGGTTTTTTATTCTGTCAAAAATGAAAAACGGTTGAAAAAGCCGTAAGCAGCTAACCTGATAGTAAAGATAACAGATTAGCGCATTAAATAAAGCAAAAGATTGTCGAACTGAATATTCGGTAAACAACAACTTTAGCGGCCAAGATCAGCCAGAATCTTGTCCCGCACCAATTGTCCAGACAGCGTGACCATCGGCATACCGCCGCCGGGATTGACACTGCCGCCGACAAAATAAAGATTGCTGAACTGCTTGCTGCGTTGCGGGATTTTGAAGCCCAGGTTTTTAAAGCGATCGGCGACAACGCCGTAAATCGATCCTTGATTGGAATAATAACGCTGCTGAATATCCACCGGCGTCCAGCTTTCTTCACAGACAATGTGTTGTCTCAAATCGGTCAGCCCCATTCTTTCCAGCTTGATCAACACCCGCTCACGCAATGCCGCATAATCTTCCGCCTGCAATGGATGTTTGGGATCGAGATGGGGGATATGCGGCAATATTTTGATAATTTCACAGCCTTCGGGCGCCTGGCTGGGATCGCTTTTGACCGGGGCGACCAGATAGATTGTAGGGTCATCGGATAAGCGCTTGCTATGAAACACCGCATCAAAATGCTCGCGCGGATGATCCGAGTAAAAGAAATTATGATGTGCCAGTTGATCGTAAATTCGGTCTACGCCCAAATGCAAAACCAGCCCGGAGCAACTGGGGGCAAAGCGTTGCAGGCGCTGAATTTCCCGTTCCTGGTTTTTCAGCAGCTGTTGATAAGCCGGAATGACTTCCATATTGGATACGACAATATCCGCGGCTATCACACTGTCATCACTCAGGCGCACGCCGGTAACGCGCCCATCGCCATGCTGTATTTCGGCCACTTCGGAATTGACCTGGATGGTAACGCCCAGTTCTTCAGCGAGTTTTTGCAGCGCCTGCGCCATGCCGTACATGCCGCCCTTGATGTACCACAAACCGTAGCCGAACTGTATATAGGGCAGCAGGTTCATCAACGCGGGCGCATCGTAAGGCGACGAACCGACGTATTTAATGAAATAATTCAGAATATCAACCAGTTTCGGGTCTTTGATAAAGCGTCTGACGCCTTGGTCCATTGAGCGGAAGACATCAAAATCTATTAAGCTGCGCACCGCGCCGTAGTGATTGATCAATTCCCAAAATGAATCGATGCCGTGTTCGAAATAGCCTTGTTCGGTAATTTCGCAGAGCTTTTTCGAGTAAGCCAGAAACTGCTCAAATTCTTTTGCCGTATTGGGGCCGAGTTTATCGAGTTCCTGTTTCATACGGGCGGGATCGGAACTTAAATCGAGCGTACTGCCGTCTTCAAAGAAATTACGCCAATGCGGTTCGACGGTCTCGATACTGACGTAATCCTCCATTTTCTTGCCGGCTTTTTCGAACAGCTTTTCAAAGATATGCGGCATGGTCAGGATGGACGGGCCCAGATCAAAGGTAAATCCGTCTTTTTGCAACACATTTAGCTTGCCGCCGACCTTGTCATTTTTTTCCAGCAAATCAACGCTAAAGCCTTCCGTCGCCAGCGATATGGCCGCCGATAAACCGCCCAAGCCGGCGCCGATCACGACTATGTGTTTGTTGTTCATCTAGTAATCTCTTCTTCTGAATATAAATATTAAAAAGTTTTCCCAGTGTTGCCGCGCATTGGATTGGCCATACTCCCGAAAGGCCTGTAAGGCCTGCCAATTACGCGAAATACGTTGCCATAATGAGCCGTTGCCGAAGATAAAATCGATAAAGCCGCGCATTTGCAGGTAGCGTAGATCGGAATAGGGAAACCAGTTGGGTTCGTCATCAAGCTTGCTGCGGCTGGTGAGTCCTGAAACGGTGGCGGTAAAGTTACGCAGGCCTTCTGCGCCATGATAGCGGCCAAAACCGCTGTTCTTGACGCCGCCGAAAGGTAGGCCTGCATGGCCGATATTTTTGATCACGTCATTAACGGCCCAGTTTCCCACCTGAAGTTGTTTGGCTACGCGTTCGGCCTTGTCGATATCGGTGCTCCAGACACTGGCATTCAGGCCGTAATCGCTATCGTTGGCAAGTTGTAGCGCCTGTTCTTCGGTGCTGAACGCCATCACCGGCAACAAGGCGCCGAAAGTTTCTTCACGCATGATGCGCATGTCCTGAGTCACATCCCATAACACCACCGGTTGCAAGTAACGTCCGTTTAATTGCAAAGGCCCCGATGCTTTTGCGCCTTTAGCGAGGGCATCCCGGTAATGTGCTTCAACAATCGCGTATTGATCCAGGGATGTTAAAGCCCCTAAATCGCCGGTTTCGCCGTGACCAACCGTAAGCTTCGCGGTGGCATCCTGTAACATCTGTACGAATTGTCGGTAACAACCGTCCTGCACATACAGTCGCTCTACCGCAACACAAACTTGCCCGCTGTTGCTAAATGCGCCGTAAAGTGCGGCATTACAGGCGCGCCTTAGGTTCGCATCGTCAAACACCAGCATCGCATCCTTGCCGCCCAGCTCAAGTATGACCGGCACGGGATGTTGTGCGGCCCTGGCCATAATGGCCCGGCCTGCTTTTACGCCTCCGGTGAAAAATATCAAATCCGGTCTGCCGTCGATCAAGTGCTCGCCGGTTTCGGCCTTGCCTATAACGTGTTGCACCAATTCTGCCGGTAAGTCACAGCGGCCTAGTAACTGCATGATTAACTCGCCGACCGGGATACTTAAGTCGGAGGTTTTGAAAATCACGGCATTGCCGCCAAACAGCGCGGTAAGCAAAGGGCTTAAGGTCAGTTGAAAAGGAAAGTTCCAGGGCGAAATAATCGCGACTACGCCGTAAGGACGGCGTTCGAATTGCGCGCTCGCATTGGGGAAGGCCAGCGGCGAGGTGCTTAAACGGCAGGGCGCCAGAATGCGCGCGGCATTTTTTTCGTAATAGCGCAGTAATTCCAGCACAGGATAAATTTCACCGAGCAAGACCTCGGTTTTTACCTTGCCGGTGACGGTCATGATGGTTTCGGTTATCACATCAATATCCGCGAGGATTATTGCTTTCAATGTCGACAACAGCTTGACGCGGTCTGCAACCGAATATCCCGCCCAAGTCTTTGCAGACAGGCGGGCGGCATAGATTTGCCGGTTTATTTCAGCAGGGTCGCTTATCGGGTAAGTGTTGAGAACTTGTTCATCCAGCGCGGAAATCGCTTGTATAAAATCGACCATTGCTAAGCCGCGGCGCTATTATCAATTTCGGAATAGCTGACGCCATGCTTCTGGCAAATTAGCTTCGAAGAGATACGCGCCGATTCATAAATGGTCGGCAAACCGCTGCCAGGATGAGTGCCGCCGCCGACCAAATAGCATTGATCGAGTTCCTGGAATTGATTGTGCGGACGCCAGTACAAAAGTTGACTGAATCGATGTGACAGACTGAAGGTCGCCCCCATAAATACATTTTCTTCCGTTGCCCAGGTTTTTGGCGTGATGATTTTTTCACAACTAATCTGCTCGCGAATGTCCGTCAG
Source organism: Methylococcaceae bacterium (assembly GCA_005772825.1). Lineage (GTDB taxonomy): Bacteria > Pseudomonadota > Gammaproteobacteria > Methylococcales > Methylomonadaceae > SXIP01. The sequence continues at coordinate 11,706 of SXIP01000120.1, forward strand.
GCCGAGGCGCTTGATCATGGCGTCCAGCACTTGTTCACGCATATCGGCACAGGCGCTTTCCCAGTCGATGTCGCTTTCATTGTTAGGCATCGGCACCAGGACATAGAGCGCCGATTTGCCTTCCGGGGCCAGGCTGATATCGGTTACCGAGGCGTTTTGCACATAAAAAGAGAAGTCCTTGGTTAAGGATTTTTTACGGAAAATATTGCTGATATTGCTGGTGTAATCGTCGGCAAACACAATCGAGTGATGGGGAATGTCATAGCGCTTGTTCAGGCCCAGGTACAGCATGAAGGTCGAGCAGGAATATTCAAGTTTTTTAAGCCGCTCCGGGCTATGCTGTGTTAACACGCCAGGTTCAACCAGATGGGTCATTGCATAAGCAAAATCGGCATTGACAATGACTTCATCGGCCTCAATTACCGAGCCGTCCTGTAAACGCACGCCTTTGACGACCTTGTTTTCAATGATCAGAGATTCAACCGACGTGTCGGTATGAATTATGCCGCCTTGTTCGGTGATGACTTTCGCCATTGCCGCGGCAATTTTATTGAGTCCGCCTTTGACATGATAAATGCCGTATTCATGCTCCAAATAAGACAGCATGGTAAACAGGGCAGGGCATTCCCACGGCGACATGCCTAAATATTTGGACTGGAAGGAAAACACCAAACGCATTTTCTCTTCGTTAAAATACTTGCCCAGATTGGAAAAAACACTGTGATTAAGGGCCAGATACGGTACGGCCTTCAGCAAATCGAGGGAAAAGAAGTCTTTCAGGCTCGAATATTCCCGCTTGATACAAGGATAAAGCTTCTTAAAACGATCACCTTCCTGCTTGAGATAGCGATCAAAGCCAGCACTACCTTCAGGAAAATTACGCTGCAATTCCGCGCGCATTTTGTCGTGATCGGAATAAACATCAACGGCACGATCTGAGAACATCAATCGGTACATCGGATCAAGCTTGAAAAACTCCAGGTAATCCTCGCTGCGTTTACCGCAAAGCTCGAACATTTCATCCAATATGTATTTCATCAACAGAAAGGTAGGTCCGGTGTCGAACACAAACCCGTCCAGCCGAATCGGACGGTTTCGCCCGCCGACTTCGGAGTTTTTTTCAAACAGGGAAACTTTAAAGCCGCGCCGGCTTAACAGCATCCCTGCACACAAACCGCCCGGCCCTGCGCCGACGATAACGATATGTTTTGTTTTTGGCATGTTGATAGATTAATTCGAAGCTAAGGGTAGGGGGTGAAAAATGTTTGGTAATGTGCCCGTAGTGTTAACGATAGTCAAGTTATTGTGTGATTTTGGGGGTGATGGCGTTGGAAGTTCTGATTGGGAAAACTAGGGTTACTTGGGTGTTCATAAAATTACAGATTGTTTATTAAAAGTGTGACTTGAGTAGTAGTTTAATGCAGGCAAGTAAGTATTTGTACTAATAGTCATGGTAGATGAAATGAGGAAGAATGATTCCCAGCGTAGACGCGATTGTAGAGTCGCGGCTATTCACCAAGGATGGTGTGCTAAAAGAAGGAGGCGCGTTTTTCCCCGTGTGATGCAACTAAGTGATAATCGAGGTTCTGTTGAACAACGCAAAACGCATCGTCTGAATGATTATGTTGGGTTTTGGGTATATCACCTCTGCCCATCTACACTATATTTGAATAGAAAGGAGATAAAATGTTATTTCAGCAATACTACAAACTTAATTTGATTGCATTTGTAATGTTGTGCCTATCTTTGGCCGGTTGTGCAATTTCCAACGAAGGCGCGACAGACTATCGTTTTTTTGGTTCTAAAGAAGAAAACAATCAGTCTCCGAAATATATTTATCAGCGTGGCAAATATATTAAACCGAGCAAAGCTTTCAATCCGATTAAACCAGGAGAACCCTTAGTAGTTTCTATTAAGCAGGTGTATATAAATAGTTTTATCGAATGGCCGAGTCCAATGCGTTGGGTAAGAAATGAGCCAGCCAGTGGTGAAATAGCTATTGTGGTCAATGCTTTTGAAAAAGGAGGAGAGCAAAGGCTAGATTTTGGTCCTGATGGTAAAAGTAAGGCGAGGGTCGTCTTTTATTCTGACGATGTATGGAAAGGTCAATTTCTCAATCTTGCCGGATTAAGCACAATTTATGGCCCATTAAAATATGAAGGGAGTCCTTTTATATTGGATTTGTATGTAGTCGAACTTGATGCGCCGGGCGCGCAACAAAAACAGCTGATTTCCAATCTCGCTGCAATCGGGGCAACATTCTATCCTCCCTCCTCGCCTTTTGTTGGGCCATTAGCGAAATTAGCCAATACTTTTATTACCGATGATCAGGATGACAGAGCATTTCATTACACGATGGAGTTACGTCCAGAAGGTGGAAACCCTGCACTGAATACAGGCATGTTACAAGCAGGTCATTATGCTTTTATACGGGAAGAACACAGGAAGACGGACACCACGCCATGGGAAAAATTGGGTATAGATGAGAATACGTCAAAAATTGTATATCTTGCTGATTGTAAACCAGATGAGAACACTAAAGAGTATCCTGAAAACTGTTATTACAAAGAAAACTCATATGTCGTTATAGAAGTTAATACCGCCGCTAGCTCCTTAGCAAACGATACCCAACAAATGATTTATAGCACTCTGGCCGGTAAAATTTCTGAAACTTCCCCGCCAATAATGAAAGAGGACGTGCCCGTTGAAACGCTCAATGAATTATCAACCGCCATTGCTGCAACCAGATTTGCAGATACCATTAACGCTGGAATTCAAATATTGGAATCATCAGACTCTGAGGCAAAAAAACGTATTACTGCAATTAGTATCATCGACGATTGGTGTGAAGTGAATTCGGGTAGTAATGTGAACAAATATACGTTGACATCTGAGGACAACAAAAGGATTGAAACGCGCTTTTTGAGTTTGGTGTCATCCTGTGAAACAGATGTTGATATTATACTTAAGACGATGAATAGTTTAAAAAATCGTCAAAGCTGTTCAAGTGAAAAGAGCGAATTAGTTAGAGCTATTTCTTGTTAAAAAACGGCTACCCTTAAGACGGGACACACGCGAAGCTTAACCGTTCGTCCTTAGCTTGTCGAAGGGTGGACGGTTAAGTTGTTCATGGTTAAACAGGTTCACCACGAACGGTTTAACCTTAAACTGTCTCGCCTTAAATTTGGTAGCCGATTCATTGCATCCGAGGCCAAATGTGCGGCAGGATTAAATTTTCAGTCAATATTGAAATTGTATAAATAGATCAGGAGAAATCAAATGATATTCGAATGTACAGCAACAGCGTTAAATCTTAGAAAAGCCGCTGAAGGCTCAATAATTGGAGAACTTCGCGCAGGCGATTTATTTGAGTTGGATGTCAAAAAATCGGCGGAAGTGTGGGTTGCAGGCACAGTCAAAACAGGAGTTAGCGCGGGGAAAAAAGGATTTCTTCGTCGTAAATGGCTAATACAGTATTTTCCTGATACCGCTTCTATTAGCAAGCTGGATCGGAAAAAAGCAGCCAATATCATCGCACAACGAACTTCTGAGTTTGATGCCGTCACCTATAAGCTTGGCGATAAAGCAAAGACCTGGAAAGATCTGACCAAAAACCAGCATATTGATTGCTCGGGTTGGATATACCTCCTTACAAAAGAAATCTTGGCGGAATATGGCTTACAAACCAGCCCTGGTATCCTTGACACCTATTCAGATGAGCAAATTACCAACATCGGCATTAAGACCGAGACTATTATCTCTGGTCGATTTGTCTCGGAAGATAACCTGAAGGCCGGTGTTTTACTGGGTATTGATTTTTCTGAATACTCTTGGGATAGAGGAAGGCCGCTCGATATTGATCACATCGTAGCAATTGGAGAAGACTCGCAAGGTTTGTTTGTTTCTCAAAGTTCAAGCAGTGGCGGAGGCGTAAACAGGGTTTCTCTTGCCAAGTGGATGAAGAGTAATAAAAGTCTGGTTGACCAAGGCCGAGTGCATTTGGTTGATATTTTAATGTTGTCGTAATTAAAACATAACTAGAGGTAGAAAAATGAGCATTATTGATACGCCTTACAATACAGAACCCAAGGTATCTTGTTTGGTATCCAAAGGTGTAAAAACAGTTATCCGTTATTATAACTTTAGCAATTCAAGATCATTTCCCGAAAAAGGTATGACGCTAGCCGAGGCCCAAGCGTTAAGCGCAAACGGAATAGAAATTGCCGTTGTATTTCAACAGCGGCAAACGAAGGTAGAAGATTTCACTGAGGCAAAAGGAATTGCTGCTGGCAGGCGGGCTTATCGTTACGCACACGATGTTATTGGTCAACCCGCGGGTTCCGGGATTTATTTTTCTGTCGATTTTGATGCCAGTGCTAGTGAAATCAGTTCAAATATCCAGCCATTTTTTGAAGGGATAAAGCTTGCGTTTGCAGACGAAAGCCGTGGTGATCATGAATATCGTGTCGGTGCTTATGGTTCGGGATTAGTCTGCGGCACACTTACTAACAAAGGCTTGATTGAACTCATTTGGCTATCGATGTCGCGCGGTTTTCGGGGTACTCAACAAGCATTAAAAGCCGGGGAATATGATTTGGCCCAGAGGTTTCCTGAGTCCATACTTTGCGGGTTAGATGTTGATTTTAATGACCCCAATCCAGCCCGTTCTGATTTTGGGGCATTTTCCATCGAAGCTGATACTGAGCATGCCGGTCCTATCGCTACCGTTGGTGAGCGGTATAAGGTGATTGCACGTAGCGGTTTGCGTTTGCGCGGCGGAGCGGGAACTCAATTTGACATAATTGGTAGCTTACGCGCTAATCAGATAGTTTTTGTGGCGTCCATTACTAATGGTTGGGCCAAAGTAGATTTAGAGGGTGATGGCAAAATTGATGGTTTTGCATCGGCTGATTTCTTAGAACGTATCTGAGTTATTTATTGAATAACCTGATGGTGTACGGTATTTGTTAGGGTTACATTGTTTAGTTATTACGCACCAATATTAAATTTTATAAGGGTACAACTCCATGAAAATATTAGGTACTATTACCAACGAAGGCTATTCCTGCACGATCAAGGAAGACGACCAAGGACGTGTTTTTTTCACGGCCGATGGCGATATTGATGCAGATGGAGCGAATGGTCAAAATGGTGGCCCTGTCGCTTATAGGGTTGACAACAAAGGAACCGAGAATCTCGCAAATGGGGGTATGGCAATCCATGACGGGAAAGTCATCTGCGCAAAATCTTGGGCACGGGATATTGTCATTCTTGGGCCAGATAATCAGCCTAAGGTTTTTGATGGAGGCATTATCGCGTCGCTTACTTGGTATCGTCATCCCGGCAAATCAGCCAATGATCCGGCAGCTTATGTTGATGCCGAGACAGTACCTTATATCGTAGTTCCGTCGCTCATTATTCAATCGGTGCCAGGTGTAGTGCGCGGATGTAAGGCTCGTGTAACATTGGGCAACAAATCGGTCGATTGTGTCGTGGCAGATAAGGGTCCGCGTAATAAGATTGGTGAGTTGAGCATTGCCGCCGCACGAGCTATCGGTGTGCCGTCTAGCCCACGCACTGGCGGCACGGAAAAACCCGAAATTCTTTATGAACTTTGGCCGGGTATAGCTGCGCCGGGTTTCGTGCTTCAGCCAGCGTGAGTTGGATCGAAAGATAGAAGCATTGATCTGACTATGTAATTTGGTTTTTCGAAAACATCACCGTGTGGAATAAATGCCCCCTTTAATCAAAGGGGGTAAGTGCCTGCCAAACTAATTATCGGCAAGTTGACGATAAGCGCCGCGATAGTACAGAAGCGGCTCTCCCGAGCGGCAAACGGCGTCTTGTATTGCGCCGATGATAATCCAGTGCGTGCCTGCGCGAAATTTTTCAACGACGGTGCAATCCAGTGACATGATGCTTTCGGTCAACAGCGGTGCGCCGGTAGTGCCCGGTTGCCAGGGCGTGTTGTCAAAACGTTGCTGTTGGCTGCTGCCGCCGGCGAATTGATTGGAAACGTCTTGTTGATCCGCGTTTAATACATTGACGGCAAAGCACCGGCTTTCTTCTATGCCGACGCCGGTATCGGCAGAGTCATTAATACAAACCAGTATCTGCGGTGGATCGATGGAAACGCTGGAAAATGCGGTCACGGTCATGCCTTGAACCCCCAGCTTTTCTGAGTATGTCGTCACTACCGTGACACCGCTGGCCCACAGTTGCAAAGCCTGTTTAAAATCATCCGCGCTAACAGCCATTTATTTCTCCGCTTATTTTGGTTAAGTTTGAGTGGCGCTCGCTTTTCTGACGGAAAGAGGCCACTCGGATTGATTTAGTAATTATAAGGTGATTATATTCATTATATTTCCCCTCTCCCTTTGGAGAGGGCTTTTTCTGCATTGTGGATTTTTAGCTCTTAATTCACATTTCAGTGTTATGGTACAACAGCTGTGCGGGCTTGTTAAATAATCGGGACGGTTATATGAATTCAACATCGAAGTTGAGAGGTTGCCTGTCGCTGTAAAATTCGTTTCACCGTCATCAAAAGCAGGCAAGATCAGCCGGATAACAATTTAAATGCACCAACCTGATGCTTGCGCCTCCCACTTGTCATATAATGCGGCGCTTTAGTTTTTATGTTCCCAGGAGTTAATTATGAAAAAAGTTTGTTTGTTTTTACCTGTTTTGCTTTTCTTTTTTTCTGCGGCTGTCAATGCTCATGGGCCTGTGCGTCAAAAGGCTGAAGAAGAAATCACCATCAATGCACCGGCTGAAAAAGTTTGGTCGATTATCAAGAATTATGGCGATATGTCCTGGCATCCCGGTATTTTCAATACAACCGTCCAAGGCGATAACAACAAAGGCGCCATCCGCGTTTTGACCTTAAAAGACGGCGGCACCATTACCGAAGAATTGAAAAAGTATGACGACAAAAAAATGTCTTATGCTTACAAAATTACCGAAATGAGCACTGCAAAAACCATCAATCATGCCGGTGTTGATGAAAAAGTGCCGGTATTGCCTGTAGACAACTACGCAGCCAGCATTGAAGTGGAAGCGAAAGGCGATACCTCGGTGGTAAGCTGGAAAGCAGGTTATTACCGCGCTTATATGAACAACAATCCACCGGAAGAAATGAACGAAGAAGCGGCTAATTCAGCAGTAACTTCTGTTTTAAAAGCCGGTTTGCTCAATTTAAAAACGCTGGCTGAAAAATAAGGTTCAGGCCGTGCTTGATCTGAAACGGTATCATCTGAAATACACAGTTGTAGCGATCGGTATCGCTACAGCTTTTTTCGTTACGCCGCTGGCCGCTGCGCCTTTTGCTTATATCAGCAATCAATTGGGTGACAGTGTTTCCGTCATTGATACGGCACAGGGCAGGGTGGTTGATACGCTTGCCGTTAGCGGGAAACCGGCCGGTGTCGCTGTTTCCCCGGACGGCGGCAAGGTCTATATCAGTACGCCCGAGGCCAAAGGTTTTGCCGTATTGGATGCAAACAAACGGGAAGTTATTGCCAAAGTATCCGGTTTGGACGGCGCGTTGGGCATTGCCACCGGGTCCGACGGCAAGCGCATTTATGTGGCGGACTGGTTTAAGAAAACGGTTTCCGTCATTGATGCCTCCAGTCTCAAAATTATCAAAACGATTGTGGTCGGCGAGTCGCCATCCGGTTTGATTGTCAGTCCTGATAACCGTTGGTTATATGTGGCCAACCGGCTCAGTAATTCGGTTTCCAAAATCGATTTAACGCAACTGACGGTCAAGAGCACTGTGCCGGTCGGCACACATCCGTTCGGGCTGACCCTTGACGGCAGAGGCGAACGTCTTTATGTCGCCAATGTGCAAAGCGATGACGTCACGGTACTGGAAACGGCGCGAATGAAGTCCATCGCTACCGTTAAAGTCAACATGCTGCCTTATGCCGCTACCTTGGCGCTTAATGACAGCCGTTTGCTGGTAACCAATCAGGATGACGGTTCGGTTTCTGTCATCGATACCGAAACATTAAAGGAAATCGGCCTGATCGATGTCGGTGATAAACCGGAAGGCATCGGCACGCTTCCTGACGACCGGCATGTCTATGTGGCAAACTGGTTTGATAGCACGGTATCGGTGATCGATGCCAGAATTATGAAGGTTATTGATACGATCAAAACCGGTGAGGGCAGTCGCGCTTTTGGGCAATTTATTAGTAAATAAGTATCGGTAAATAAGCCTGCTTATTTTGTAACTATTCAGCTACCCCCTCCCGACCTCCCCCTTGACAGGGGGAGGAGACGCTGCACTCCCTCCCCTGATAAGGAGAGGGTTGGGGAGGGGTTTGAATAATTACCTCATTTTTAAAGTGAGGCAGGTTATGGTCAGATAATTTGACCATGAACGGGTCCAAGGCACGAACTATTTTGGTGCGTAGCGTCGTTGTAATAGACTGTCGTTATGATAGACTGATTCAATTTAATCATTTAGGAATGACATGGCTGAAACTGTAGATGAATTGACTGTAACATACGAAGACGGCGGTATTGAAACAGTTAAGGAACTGGATAAAAAAGTGCTGACCAAGGGCGCATGGGCGACCGTTATGTACCGTTATCAGGACTGGAACCGCGCCAAGGAAGAATACGGCCCGGACAAATATACTATCCGTCGCTACCAGAAAAGAAACGGCGAATACCAGCTTAAATCAAAATTTAATATCTCCAGTAAAGAGCAGGCGAAAAGTATTATTGCCGCTTTGGAAGGTTGGATAGGCGACGAGTAGCCAGTCTTCCAATTAAGTACTTCCCATAAGGATAACATCCGTTGAGGGATGTTATCCTTATCTCGTTTACCGCCATTCAATTTAAAATCATAAACCCATGCTTGTTGAATGGCCGACAAGGAGAATCCCGTCATGGCCGGCAGTGAGCATGTCCGAATAAAAGAGAATATCGGGGACCAGCCTCCCTGGTGGCGTTGGGGGCCTTATGTCAGCGAACGTTCGTGGGGAACGGTACGTGAAGATTACAGTCCCGATGGCGATGCCTGGCGCTACTTGCCGCATGATCTGGCGCGCAGCAAGGCTTATCGCTGGGGCGAAGACGGACTTGCCGGTATTTGCGATCGTTACCAGTTGCTGGTGTTCGCAGTGGCGTTGTGGAACGGCCGCGACCCGATACTGAAGGAACGCGCCTTTGGTCTCGATATGTGGGAAGGCAACCACGGCGAGGATGTCAAAGAATATTATTTCTACCTGGACAACACCCCGACGCATAGCTACATGCGTTATCTCTACAAGTACCCGCAAGGCGAATACCCTTACGAGGAACTGATCCGTGAAAACCGGCGCCGCGCCGGAAGCGGCCCTGAATTCGAACTGCTGGATACCGGATTATTTAACGAGAACCGTTATTTCGATGTCGAGGTTGAATACGCCAAAGCCTCTCCCGACGATATTTGTATCCGCATCAAGGCCTTCAATCGCGGGCCTGAGTCAGCTCCGTTACATATCTTGCCGCAACTCTGGTTTCGGAATACTTGGAGCTGGAGCGAACCACGCGGGACAGCACCGGTTATCAGCCTGCTCAATACCGGTAAAAACTCCCACACTTGTTTGCTGGCCGACAGATCCGAACTTGCGCCACTGCCGGGGCTGATGTTTCCTTACCGGCTCGACAAACATTATCTTTATGCGGACGGCGAGTGTACGCCGTTATTCACCAATAACGAAACCAACATGCAACGGGTTTACGGCAGTCCGATCAATCCGTCGCCGTATGTGAAAGACGCCTTTCATCGTCACCTGATCCACGGCGACGCTTGCATCAACCCTGCCCAAACCGGCACCAAATCCTGTCTGCACTACCGTCTTGATATTCCCGCAGGCGAATCGGTTCAGTTAACACTACGTTTGACATCCGAACTGATTCAGCAGCCGTTTGCCGATATAGACGCCGTATTTAGCCAACGCAAGGCGGAAGCCGATGCCTTTTATGACAGTGTTCACCCGGTTAAAGCCAGTCCCGAAGAACGGCGCATACAGCGGCAGGCGCTGGCTGGCTTGTTATGGAACAAACAAGCCTACCTGTTCGATGTCCATCTTTGGCTGAAAGGCGACCTGCCCAGTTCGCCGCCGCCTGAATCACGCAAATGGATTCGTAACCGGCATTGGGAACACCTTAATTCCATGCGCGTGTTGTTGATGCCGGATAAATGGGAATATCCCTGGTTTGCCGCCTGGGACCTGGCTTTTGCATGTGTGCCGATGGCTTTGATCGATCCGGCATTCGCGAAAAATCAGCTCTGGCTGATGCTGTTTGAACAGTTTCAGCATCCAAACGGACAAATACCGGCTTATGAATGGGATTTTTCCGATTTGAATCCGCCCGTGCATGCCTGGGCCGTCTGGCGGGTCTATAACATGGAAAAACGCCTGCATCAGCAAACCGACCGCTTTTTCCTGGAAAAGTGCTTTCATAAATTACTGATCAATTTCACCTGGTGGACTAATAAAGTAGACAGTGACGGTAATAACGTTTTTGAAGGCGGTTTTTTAGGGCTGGACAATATTGCCGTCGTTGATCGCAGCAAACCGCTGCCGCAAGGACAGGTGCTGGAACAATCGGATGCCACCGGCTGGATGGCGATGTTTTGTTTGAACATGATGCGCATCGCCTTGGAACTGGCGTTGGAAAACAACGCTTACGAAGGCTTGGCGACCAAGTTTTTGCAACACTATGCCTATATCGGCGCGGCGATGAAGCAGATGGGCGGGCGCGACGTCCAGCTGTGGGATGAAGATGATGGTTTTTTTTACGACTTGCTGCGGCATCCCGATGACAGCTTCGACAAATTCCGCGTCAGGTCGCTGGTCGGGTTGATACCGCTGTTTGCTGTAGAACGCCTGGAGGCCGAATGGATAAAACCGTTTCCCGCCTTTACCGCGAACCTGAACTGGTTTCTGGAAAACCGCAAGCGTTTCACCCAGTTTAGTTGTCATTTCCTGGACCACAATCAAACAACCTATTTATTAAGCGTCCCCAATCAAATGCAAATCAAGCGATTGCTTGCCAGGGTGTTTGATCAGGATGAATTCCTGTCGCAATTCGGTATGCGCAGCCTGTCCAAAATTCATGACCAACACCCTTTTAAATACGGCACCGGCGAAGTACGCTATGAACCCGCCGAAGCGGAATCCAAACTCAAGGGCGGCAATTCAAACTGGCGCGGCCCGCTTTGGTTTCCTACCGGATTCCTGATGATTGAAGCATTGCGCAAGCTGGACAGGGCGTTGGGACCGACTTTTCAACTGGACGTGGTGCTGGACGATACCAATACCCCGGTGTCGATGAACCTGCTGGAATTGGCCGAAGAGCTGGCCAATCGCATGATATGCTTGTTTTTGCCGGATGCGGTAGGCAATCGCCCTGTCTACGGCAAGTCTGACCGTTTTCAACAAGACCCCCACTGGAAAGACCATCTTCTTTTCCATGAATACTTTCACGCCGAAACCGGGCAGGGCTTGGGCGCTTCCCACCAGACCTGGACGGCGTTATTGGCGGCATTGATTGACGAATGGCGGCGGTGAAGAATATGGAATTTCAGTCTATGCGCTCCCCGAATTTAACAACGACAGCAACTACACAATGAAAAAAAACTCCGTTTATCTATGTTCCCCAATCAACGCGCTGGTTGAGGGTATCTATGAAGAAAAAATCCCCTTCAGCGAGATCAAAAAACACGGTGATTTTGGTTTAGGCACCTTCGACAATCTGGATGGCGAGATGATCATGCTGGATGGCAACGTTTACCAGATGACCTCGGACGGCAAGGTTAAGCTGGTTGATGACTCAACTTTAACCCCGTTTTCCTGTGTAACGTTTTATCAGCCGCTGACCGAAGATCAGTTAACCGGAATAACCGAATACCCGGACTTCCTGACCTGGTTGCATAGCCTGCTGCCATCAATGAATATTTTTTACGCCATTCGTATTGATGGGGAATTTGATTATGTCAAGGTTCGCTCTGTGCCCAAAACAGAAAATTACAAACCGTTAGTCGATGTTGCCGAAGAACAGCCGGTGTTTGAGTTTCATCAAATCTCCGGCACACTCGCGGGTTTTTTTACCCCGTCTTACATGTCGTCACTTAGCGTGCCTGGGCTTCATCTCCATTTCCTGTCATCGGATTTACAGCATGGCGGTCACTTGATGACTTGTCGTCCAAGCCAGATTAATGCCGGTGTGCAGTTTATTAATTCGCTGGAATTGGCTTTGCCGATGAGCCTTGATTATTTGACCTGTGATTTTCGACGAGACACCGCTAAAGATCTTGATAAGGCGGAGAAGTAAAAATATTCGCTACAGCATAAAAGAAAACCCTTAATTCATGTGTGTTGCCGAACAGACTGTGTTTCGTTTCGCTCGTATTATCCTGAGCAGGTGATGGGAAATATTTTTTCGTGCCTTGGTCATGACTATCTGGTCATGGCAAACAATTATCAGGAAACGCTCATGAACAAAGATCAAATAAAAAGCCGAGTCGAAGAAACCAAAGGTAAAGTCAAAGTCGCCGGCGTGATACTGGACAACGAGGGCACGGAGGCAGAAAGGAATGTCAAAAAAAAGGTTGTCAAGGTTCGGGTAGCAAAGACTCATTCATCCTATCGCAGCATAAAATTAGTTGCCTTAACGGGTATCATCGCATCTTTACTGGGGGTGCCGGTTGTTGCCTGGAGTGCTCCGGTATTGCTTGCCGACAGCTATGTATCAGCAGACGGCGGTAAAGGCGATGAACACGGCCCTAAAGGTGGCGACAAACATTCACTAACGATCAACGCCCGGAATACCGGATTTCTCAAATTTGGCATGAGCAGGTCATTGCCGATCGGCGTCATCGACACGGATATAGATAAAGCGACTTTGACGGTTTTTATATCTAAAGTTCACGGCGCAGGCAATCTGACCATCAGGCGGGTAATCCAAGGGTGGACAGAATCGACAATCCCGGCTAACGGTATTTCGCCTGCTTTAGGTGAAGTGGGAAAAACATTCAAGATCAACAAAGATTATGAGGGGCGCTGGGTAGAGCTTGACGTAACCAATTTTGTCAGATTCTGGGCGGCCGATCTTTCGACCAACAACGGGCTGGCCTTGATCGTAGAGGATGGGAGCTCATTAGATGCAACTATCGACAGCAAGGAAAATACCTCCACCAGTCATCAGGCTTTATTGGATGTCGTCTTGAACAGCCGAGGACCCACAGGAGCAACGGGTGCAAAAGGTAATACCGGCGCACCAGGCACAAATGGTATGAATGGAGTAAATGGATCCAATGGTGCGGATGGCTTAACCGTCTCAGTGAATGGCGTAACTCAAGTGGGTGGCGCCATCACCTTAACTCATGCGGATCTCGGTTTAGGCAATATAGACAATACCAGCGATGCCGGTAAACCCGTCAGCGCGAAAACATTGGCCGCATTGGATTTAAAAGCCGCTCTCGCGTCGCCCACATTCACCGGCACACCAAGTGCGCCGACGGCTCTTGCGGGAACCGGCACAAACCAACTTGCCACGACAGCCTTTACTACCGATGCGGTGGCCGAAGCGACTAAGCATGGAATTGGCGATAGTTACGGGGGTGGTAAAGTGTTTTATGTTTATGATGGCGGACGCCATGGTTTAATCGCCGCGACAAGCGACCAAAACACCGGGATACCTTGGTTTAACGGAACCAATAGACTGACAGGCACTACAGGTAATGGAGTTGATGCAGGGACAATGAACACCACCTTGATAATAGCAACACAAATCGGCGATAACCCGACAGGTGATTTTGCTGCAAAAATTTGCGCAGATGCTTCATTGATCGTTAATAATGTTATATATGGTGACTGGTATTTACCTTCTAAAAACGAGTTAAATTTGTTGTACCAGCAAAAAGAGGTTGTCGGTAATTTTGGCGCCAACATCTATTGGAGCTCGACTGAATCCACCAACGACAAAGCTTGGAGTCAAGGCTTCGGTGGCGGCAATCAGGAAGAAAGCTTTAAATCAGGCGCGCATCATGTCCGTGCTGTGAGAGCCTTTTAACTTGCGCGGGACGGGGGATGTGTAATCCCGTCCCGTACGTTTCAACAACGCCCGACAGTCGTGTGCGTATCGCGCACTTTCGCCAGTAGCCACATCATATCCCCAAAATGTGCGCGGTGCGCACCCTTGGCTATTCTTTGAAACTCCGAGCACCAAAATTAAAAATTATTACAATTGCTAACTGCTCCAATAAAAGAAATAACGTCTTTCGCAGCATCTTTTAGTAATTCAAGTCGTACAACTTTTGGGTAATTTTGACACGTTCTATTACCATTTTTTTGTGTTGAATAACGTAATCCTTGACCATTTGGATCAAAGCTATGAATTTCACTAAGAATAGATTTAACATTATCTAAAATATTTTTGTCGCCGTCTGGCCATTTATTTTCTATACCAGGTCTGCATATATCCCAAAGCTTGATAATATAATGTGAGCCTAACTGCTTTTGAATTGCCGGTTTATCGTCAATTAACCCGCCTTTAATAAGTTCTCTGACTGTTATTTTTAACCATAACTCGATTGAGTGTCGATACATAAACATCACAGGAACAAAATAACGATCTGCATGGCCTTCGTCAATTTCGCATTGTCTCGCATAGACAATTAAGTCTGCGGCGTCTTCAAACATGTTAGCGTAATGTTGTTCCGCTGAATATTCATATGGGTAAGTTACATGTTCAATAAAAGCTTTGGTTGAGGAGTCGCGATTGTCTCCCGACATATCGAAAATCGATTTTCTTACGTCTGGCCAGTGCATTTTATGTTCTTGCATAAATTATTTATACCTTACGTGATGTTCGACTTTTAAGCGTCAACCAAAGCGTCGAAATGCAAAAGCGGATTACCCAAAAGTTTGTTCAAAAAAAACGCCCAAGGTGTGGGCCAGCAAGTAACCCGTATGAAGCTTGCGGAATACTGGACTTCGTGGCTCCGAAGTACCCGCATTCCGTTACTCTCCATGCGGGCTACGGAATTTATGCCTGCGTTCAGGCAGCGTTTATAGCATCCTCTTCAACCGATACAACGCCGATATATCCTCATCACCAAACCCTTCCGCCATCAACTGTTCGTAATCACTAACAGTTGCATCGCTTAACGGTATGGTAAATCCGGCTTGAGCCGCCATTTCCCGGCAGATTTTCAAATCCTTGTGATGCAGCGCGAGTTTGAAGCCGGGGGCGAATGTGCCTTGGGTCATTGTCAAGCCGCGATGCTGGAGAAACCAGTTGCCGGATGCGCCGCCTGAGATCACTTCGATCACTTTATCGAGCGGCAAGCCTTGGATTTGGGCGAATGCCAGCGCTTCGGTCACGGCTTGGTTGATGCCTGCGCACATGACTTGATTGACGGCTTTGGTGGCCTGGCCGGTGCCGGTCGGGCCTATATGCATGATGCGTGCGGTCATCGCTTCCAGCACAGGGCGGGCTCTTTCCAGCGCCGCTGCTTCGCCGCCTATCATCATCGCCAGTGTGCCTTTTTTCGCGCCTTCCACGCCGCCTGATACCGGCGCGTCAAGAAAGGCGACCTGTTTTTCCGCCAGACAGGCGGCGGCTTGTTGGGCGGTGGCGCTGCTGACGGTGGACATATCGATGACGATTGAGCCGGGCCTGATGCTTGTTGCTATTTTTTCGACAATGTCCAGTACATCGCGGTCGGCAGAGACGCAAATCAGCACAATATCCACGTTTGCGGCGAGCGCTTCGGGCCGGTCAAAAGCTGACACAGCCAATTCTTCGGCGAGGTCTTGCGCCTTTGCCGCTGTGCGGTTGTAAACAGCGCTTAACATGCCGGCTTTGGCGATATTTCTCGCCATGCCCATGCCCATCGCGCCCAGTCCTATCATGCCTGCTTTCATGTTATTTCTCCAGGTAAGTGTAGGCCGCTAAGCCGGCGATCAATTCTTGTTCATAGTCCTGTTTTTGCTGTTCGCTGAGATGGCTGGAAGCCAGCTTTTCCCGGAAGGCGGTTTTCAGCTCTTCACTGCTGATATGTACATAGTCGAGCAAATCAGAGACATGCTCGCCTTCCTGAAAATCGTAGAAATGATAGCCCTTGTCGTCGAGCTGGATGTTGATGGAATGCGTGTCGCCGAATAAATTGTGCATATCGCCCAATATTTCCTGGTACGCGCCGACCATGAAAAAGCCGATGAGATAGTCCTTGTCGCTGTCGATTTCATGCACCGGCAGCGTGTTTTCAAGATTCTGGCCGTCAATATAATGATCGATGCGACCATCGGAATCGCAGGTTAAATCCTGGATGACGGCGCGGCGCGTGGGCTGTTCGGTTAGCCGGTGAATGGGCATGATGGGGAATACTTGATCGATACCCCAGATGTCGGGCATGGACTGGAACAGCGAGAAGTTGCAAAAGACTTTATCGGCCAGTTTTTCATTGAGTTCCTGCAATATGACCGCTTCGCTCTGGCTGTTCGGGTTGAGCCGGTGCCGGATTTGTTGGCAAACCAGCGAATAATTATTCTCCGCTTCGGCCAGCCCGTTAATGCTGAGCTTGTCCTGGACAAAGCGGGTGCGCGCTTCGGACAGGTTAAATTGCGCATCATGGTAGTATTCGGTCAGGTTAGTCGCCCCCGAGCCTGGCTGAGGCGCCGCCTGCGTGTCGGAATAAACCGATTCGACATCGGTGACGTTGGTGATCAACACCGCATGCTGCGCCGTCAACGCACGGCCTGACTCGGTGATGATGTCGGGTTGCGGCACCTGTTTTTCGGCGCAAATATCGGCAAAGCTGCGCACAATGTTTTGCGCGTACTCATCCAGGCTGTAATTGATCGACGATTCGCGGCGCGAACGGCTGCCGTCATAATCGACACCCAGTCCGCCGCCGGCATCGACGACTTTGATTGGTGCGCCCAGGCGATGCAGCTCAACATAAAATTGTCCGGCTTCTTTCAGGGCGACTTTTATATCGTGGATATTGGCGATTTGCGAACCCATGTGGAAGTGCATGAGCTTTAGCGTGTCCAGCAAACCAGCCTGTTTCAAGCGCTCTATCAATTGCAGCACTTCATAGGCATGCAGGCCGAACTTGGATTTTTCGCCGCCGCTGTTTTGCCATTTTCCGGCGCTGATGCTGGATAAACGGATACGCACGCCCAGCGACGGTTTAATATCAAGACGCGCCGCTTCTTCGATCACCAGTTCCAGTTCCAGCGGTTTTTCAATGACCAGGTACAGATTCAGGCCCATTTTCAGGCCGATCAACGCTAGGCGGATATAGGCCCGGTCTTTATAGCCGTTACAAACCACCACGCCTTGTTTGGATAAGGCCATAATCGCCAGTAGTTCCGGCTTGCTGCCCGCTTCCAGGCCGATGTTATCCGCCGCCAGAATGCCTTCAACTACCTGGCGTTGCTGATTGACCTTGATCGGATAAACCGGCGTGTAATGGCCGTGATAGTCGTTATTGACGCAGGCTTTTTGGAAAGCCGCCGACAGACGCGTTACGCGGTCTTTTAATATATCGGTAAAGCGCACCAGCACCGGCAAGGACAGTTGCTTGTCACCCAGCGAGCGGGCGATTTCGTATAAATCCAGCTCAATATCTTTATCCGAACTGGGCCTGACGCAGACATGGCCTTTAGCATTAATGGAAAAATAGCCGTCGCCCCAGTTGTCTATCGCGTAAGTTTGCGCCGATTGCTCGATGGTCCAGGTTTTGGAATCAGTTAAATTCATGGTTGCTCTGTTTTATGCTTAATTAATAAAGATGCCGAATTCTAATATATCGAGCGTATCGTGATGGGTTATTTTTTTATGAATGCCGATGATGAATCGATCCCGGTGGTTTGTTGGGTAATTTGAGGTGCTAACATGCGTTTGGTGTCCATGGAAGACGTGATTAGTTTTTTTAAAGCTTGGCATTGAGGATTTCGTGGCACTGATGCCGCGTATTTCATTGAATGTCATACGGATTACTTGATAGCGGGTATTAAATAAAGTGACGCAGATCAGTATTGATGTTACTTTGAAGCTTCGGATTACACGTACAACGACAGATTTGCAATTGAATGTTTTTGCCAGAATCAAGACGAGGGTGAATAGGATTATTTCATTGCTTGGTCGGTGTTCGCGCATTATCGTTCGTTATCGATCAACGTGCGCTGATAAATTACATTTATATTGAGAGAAATCATCATGTTCCCCTCGTTAAGCAAAACTCAATTGCCAGATCATAGCATTCAGTTATTAGCCTTGGTCGGCACAATGGCATCCTTGCTGGGCGCCCCCGTTATTGCCTGGAGCAGTCCCACCTTGTTGTCGGACAGTTATGTGACATCGCCTTTTGTTCCGGGTGTTACCCCCCGGCATGGCAACGATCCGATTTTGCAGATTAGTGCGAGCAACATTGGCTTTCTTAAGTTTAGCTTGACCCAGGCGTTGCCGACCGGCGTAACCGATGCCGATATCGATAAAGCCACCTTGAAGATTTTTATAACCGATGTCAATACTGCCGGTAACTTGACTATCAGACGGGTAATCCAGGGCTGGCGAGAGCTCACATTGCCGAAGGGCGGCATTTCGCCTGCTTTGGATTTAGTGATGCCGGCTAAAATTTTCAAGATCGCCAAAGTTTATGCGGGGCATTGGGTTGAGCTTGACGTCACCAATATTGTCAAAGGCTGGATTGCCCTTCCCACAACCAACAAAGGGCTGGCCCTGACCGTGGAGAGCGGAGCTATATTAGACACCGATATCGACAGCAAGGAAAATACCGCGACCAGTCATGAACCAACGCTGGAAATCGTTTGGAAGAGCGCGGGCTCACAAGGCGCTACCGGCCCGCAGGGACTGCAAGGCGCCACTGGCGCCATTGGCCCACAGGGGCTGCAAGGAACAGCCGGTGTCAATGGCTCGCAGGGACTGCAAGGCGCAATCGGCGCCACTGGACCGCAGGGACTGCAAGGCGCTACCGGCCCAACAGGTTCCCTCCCTCCGGGTAATGCCCCGGGCGACATGCAATATTGGGATGGAACGGCGTGGGTGATAATCCCGGTCGCTCCCGTCACACCAAAAATTGTTGCGCCGAAATTAACACTGTGTGATGGCTTGCCCACCTGGACGCCGGGGCAGTGTAGCTACCAGATAGGCGATACCGGTCCCGCCGGCGGTAAAGTGTTTTATATCACCGATGGCGGCAAACACGGACTGGAAGCTGCACCGGTAGATCAGGTAGATCAGGGCATCGGTGCTCCATGGGGATGTATGGGAATAGCAATCTCTGGAGCTGATGGACTCGCTGTCGGTACAGGCGCACAAAATACCACCGATATTGTGGCGGGCTGCAACGAAGCAGGTATAGCGGCTAAAATCGCTGACGATTATTCGTTAAATAGCTATGACGACTGGTTTTTGCCGTCAAAGGATGAGTTAAATTTATTGTTTCAGCAAAGAACCGTTGTCGGGTTTTTTACCAGTAACTTATACTGGAGTTCGTCCGAGCCCGACCTCTTCGACGCCTGGCTCCAGAACTTCAATAATGGCAGCCAGGACTCCTACAACAAGGACTACGCGAACTCAGTCCGTGCTGTGAGGGCTTTTTAATCCTTGTAATCCTTGTAATCCTTGTAATCCTTGTAACCCTTTAACTATTTTTTGGCTGCCGCAGGTCGGCTGTTTTTTGGGTAGCGCGATAAAGTACGCTAAATCATAGGATGCTGCCAGCGAGGCGCATCATTCGCTAGCGATGAGTTTTACTTTGCTCAGCGCATCCTTGTTTCAAGGTCTCTCTTAATGTGCTTTCCGGCATATCCTTGGAATGGTAGGGTAGTATGGCGATGGTGTTTGGGTTGTACCAAATTTCGTTACTCCCCCACAGCTTGTCGATCGAATTGAAATCTCAAGCGTTTTAGCCGCTGGACTATTTCTCTGTATTGAAAACTACCGAGCTGTCCCACTTAACTACCGACAACCAAGGGATAATCAAAGGAGTTTTCTGTGGCTTTGAGTGTGCAGGTTATGTTGCGCTCAGCTTGAGCTTCCAAAAGTTTTTTGGCGACATCGCGGGCAATTTTCAATGTTTCCGTTATCGTTCTTCCTTGTGCGATCAATCCTGAAATATCTTCCGATGTCGCCAGATAAAAGCCCTCCGGTAATTTTTCAATATGAAGATTGATAATCTGTTCCATGCGTTTGTCCTCTGTAAGTGATGGGGTGCTGGATTGGCGCGATTATACGGCGGATGAGTAAAGCATAATACCAAGTTTTAATGCTTTACAGTATGAGCCTATCGTCTCATTCGTACGTGAGGAAACTGAGTAGTCTATTTTTTGCGAGTTACCTTAATGGTACGATGTTCAGGTAAACCTACATAATTGAGAAGAGTACACAGAAATAATGAGTAACGAATATAACGCGGCGGCTATAGAGGTTTTAACCGGATTGGAGCCGGTTCGAAAACGTCCGGGGATGTACACCGATACTACTCGACCTAACCATCTGGTG
>SXIP01000121.1 GCA_005772825.1 Methylococcaceae bacterium
CAACAGTTTTTTCGGAATTTGTTTTAATTCCAGAGCATCCGTTGAATCCCATAAACGAGGATCATCATGCGGAAAAACCGGTATATGCGTGGGATGCGAACCGGCGGCAATAATCGCCTGATCAAAACGAATCGTCGTTGCGCCGCTTTCGCTTTGCACAGACAGCGTATTCGCTGAAGTAAATTGTCCGGTGCCTTGTATCAAAGTGACTTTGCGCTGCTTTACCAGACCGGCAAGGCCGTCGTTCAGGGTTTTGGTAACACTTTGTTTCCAGGCCCTGATTTTGTCTATGTCCAGTTCCGGTTTGGCGAAACTGACGCCGTGTTGGCCCAATTCTTCCGCCTCATGAATGACCAGCGCAGTATGCAGCAAGGCTTTGGTCGGGATACAGCCGACATTGAGACAAACGCCGCCCAGCACCGGGAAACGTTCGACCAGAACCACCTGTTTGCCTAAATCGGCAGCGCGAAACGCTGCGCTATATCCGCCGGGGCCGCCGCCGAGTACTAAAACTTCTGCTTGTATATCTGTTTCACTCATCTTTATCTTCCTAGGTTTGTATCAAACGGCTAAAGTAACAATCGGCGAATATCGCTGAGGTTTTGCTTTACCAATGCCATAAATCGCGCGCCTTCCGCTCCATCGATCACGCGGTGGTCATAGGTCAAATCCAGCGGCAACATCAGGCGCGGCGTAAATTCCTTGCCATTCCAGACCGGCTGCATCTTGGCGCGGGTAACGCCGAGTATGGCGACTTCCGGTGCATTGACGATGGGCGTAAAAGCGGTGCCGCCAATACCGCCGAGACTGGAAATGGTCATGCAGCCGCCCTGCATGTCGGCAGGCATTAATTTACCCTGTCTGGCCTTCTCGCTTTTTTCAGCCAATTCGAGCGCCAATTGATTGATGCTTTTATTGTTGACATTACGCAGCACTGGTACGACCAAGCCATTGGGCGTATCGACCGCAATACCGATATTAAAATATTTTTTCAGAATCAGACTTTCGCCATCGCTCGACAGGGACGAATTAAAACTGGGGAACTGCTGCATCGCAGCCACCAGCGCCTTGATGATGAACATCAGGCCGGTGATTTTTAACTCACCTTTGGCCTTTTCAGCATTCAGGGCGTTACGAAACGCCTCCATGTCGGTAATATCGGCTTCATCATGGTAAGTGACCATCGGTAAATTCAACCAGACGCGACTTAAGTTCTGGCCGGTAAGACGTTTGATCTTGCTGAGTTTCTGAACTTCGGTTTCGCCAAACTGCGAAAAATCAACCGCCGGAATGCCGGGAATACTGGTTCCACCGCTTGCAACAACGCCTTCGGCCATTACTTTTTTGACAAAGTTTTTCACATCGTCTTTCAGAATGCGCCCTTTCCTGCCGCTACCTGAATTTATTTTGCCGACATCAACGCCCAATTCCCTTGCAAACAGCCTGACAGCCGGTGAGGCATGAGCCTTTCCGCTCATCGCTGTTGATACGGGAGCCGGTTGAGCCGGTGCAGCAACGGGCAATGCGGCGGATTCAGGCGCTTGAACCGCCACGGGTTTGGCGGCCGGGACTTCTACCGGTGCTGCGGTCTGCTCTACAGCGGCTTCAGGTTTTGCGGCGACCGCCTCATCGTCGGCTACCAGCACCGTTGCGATCAGAGAACCTTCGGATACTTTATCACCTGGTTTGATATACACTTGCTGAATGGTGCCGGCGGCGCTGGAGGGCAACTCCATACTGGCCTTGTCGGTTTCAAGCGTAGCTATAGTTTGTTCCAGCGCCACCACATCACCGGGCTGAATCGATACCTCAACGACATCAATTTCAGCCACATTACCGACATCGGGAACCTTAATTTCACACAAACGAGTCATATTATTTATTTTCCGTTAGATAAGCCAGGGAGCTGAAGCATCGGCAGCTATGCCGTATTTGGCGATAGCGACATCTATTTTGGCAACTTCAAACTGCCCACTGTCGGCGAGAGCTTTTAATGCGGCAATCGTCACATGGAAACGATCGACTTCAAAAAACCGGCGCAGATTTTCACGGGTATCGGACCGTCCGAAACCGTCGGTGCCCAATACCGTATACGGTGCGGGTATAAAAGCCCGAATCTGTTCGGCAAAGGCGCGGGTATAATCGGTTGCGGCGATAACCGGGCCTTGCGCATTGGCAAGGCAATTGGTCACATGCGATTGTCTTGGTCTTTCGGTTGGATGCAGGCGATTCCAGCGTTCGCAGCTTTGTCCGTCCCGGGCCAACTCGGTAAAGCTTGGGCAGCTCCATAGATCCGCTTCCACGCCCCAATCATTACGCAACAGCTCGCCGGCGGCTTCAACTTCACGGAAAATAGTACCGGAACCCAGTAATTGGACCCTGGGTGCTTTACTATCTGAGCCCTTACGGAAGCAATACATGCCTTTGAGTATATCCAGTTCTATGCCTTTAGGCATCGCAGGATGCGCATAATTTTCGTTCATCACGGTGATGTAATAGAAAATATCTTCCTGCTCGACATACATGCGGCGCAAGCCGTCCTGGATAATCACCGCCAGCTCATAAGCATAGGTGGGATCATAAGACACGCAATTAGGTACGGTGGCCGCCATCAAATGACTGTGGCCGTCTTCATGCTGGAGACCTTCTCCATAGAGCGTGGTTCTTCCCGCCGTACCACCCATCAGGAAACCCCGTGTGCGGTGATCGGCAGCCGCCCCGAGCAA